>JBFWZL010000129.1:0-13469 GCA_050185455.1 Binatia bacterium
CACTAACTTGCGGCGCGTCGCTCCGCTCCGACTGGCCTTGGCCTCGACTCTCACGCTGTTCGCCATGCTTGGAGTGACTGCTCGCCTTCTCCTGGTCTGACTGCTCGACATCGCTGGAATACACAAGTGCCATCCGGCATCCGATACCAGGAGGTTTCATTGTGATGAGCCGGGCCTCAAGTTGCGCGAGCCGCTGTGGCAACTCCCTTACCAGCACCTGGACCGTACTAGTGTTGGTAATTTTTTAAAAATTTTATTGACTATAGTCAATTTTTTCTTTTCCTTATTCATTCCTTCTTTCTTCATTAAAAATCTATGTATTTGTAAGTTATATTCCTTATAGTATTTTTGGAAAATCAATAGTTGACTATAGTCAACTATTGATAAAAATTTCCAAAATAAAAGTTTGTTTATCAGGCTCAACTACAAGACTAATTTCCTTTATACCTAAGACCTCATGCCAGAAACTAACAACATACTCACCTGGAGGAACATCTAAAAGCTCAAAAAATCCATTTTCTCCGGAGACAGTAAAATATGGATGTTCTTGAACTATAATCCAGCCAGACATCCAACTATGGACATCGCAGGTAAGTTTTATGATCTCCGGATAAGCAAGAATTTCTTGCATCTCTGTTTTAAATTTCGACTGCGCTCGATTGAAAGCTGGATTTTTCACACTATGAGTATGAACACTGTGGAGAACTCCATCATTATTTAAGATGGTTAAAGGTTTCCCGACTGGAACTAAAACCAAATGAGGAACGTACCGGCAGTCTCGCTGATCCAGAATTGGGACCGAGTCGGTAAAGACTTTTCCCTTCTGTATCTCAAGAATCGATACCAATACATTTTGAAGTCCACGATCTTCTCCGACGAGAATCGACTCATCTATCTTTTCGGTTTTTCCACATTCATCTCGGTCTTTTGAAATTTCCACTTTTTGCGGCGGCGTTACCGACCCAGCAAATTTCACTCGCCCCGCAATACTGCCGCCATTCACCACCGTTATTATTTCATAGGCGCTCCCATAAGCAGCGTAAAGAAAAAATGTGACCAGGAAGACAAAACTACGAACACTGTTGCTACGAAGATTATCACACATAAGTATTGTCCATTTGCGAGTAGGCTTCGGATGGATGAGAGACCAATTCGGCACCCCCTCCCCTACCCTCTCTTATCTCTTATAATAGGAGCTTCAATCCTTTCTTGTCCACCCAGATATGCGCGTAAAACGGTGGGAATTACGACACTGCCGTCTTCTCGTTGGTAATTTTCTAACACGGCAATCATGACGCGCGGGAGTGCAAGTCCCGATCCGTTTAAAGTATGAATGAATTCCGGTTTAGCGCCCGGCGCGGGCCGATAACGAATGCGTGCGCGCCGCGCTTGAAAGTCTCGGAAATTTGAACAAGAGCTTACTTCTAGCCATTCTTGACACCCTGGGGCCCAAAGCTCGATATCGTACTTCATGGCCGCAACAAAACTCAGATCCCCAGTACACATCTGCACGACACGGTGGGGAATCTCCAACCGTCGGCAAACATCTTCCGCATTATCGATTAACTGCTCAAGTTCCGCATCCGAAGTGGAGGGTTCAACAAATTTGACCATCTCAACCTTGTCGAATTGATGCCCCCGTTTAATCCCTCGAACATCTCGCCCTGCCGACATCTTTTCCCGCCGAAAGCATGGGGTATAGGCAACATGATAGATGGGCAACTGCTCCAACGCAAAAATCTCATCACGATAGAGATTCGTTACCGGCACCTCAGCAGTGGGAATAAACCAAAAATCTTCTTCATAATCGCGATACAAGTGGTCGCCAAATTTTGGTAAATTCCCAGTACCGACAAGACATTCTCCTTTCACCATGGCTGGGGGATAGATTTCAAGATAACCATGCTGCTGGACATGGAGATCAAGCATCCAATTAATTAATGCACGTTGCAATCTCGCTCCAGCGCCACGCAGCACATAAAATCGTGATCCTGAAATTTTTACCCCTCGCTCAAAATCAATAATTCCCAGCTGTTCCCCTAATTCCCAATGCGGTTTGGGAGTAAAGGAAAACGAAGGAGCCTCCCCAACCGTACGTACAAGAATGTTTTCCTGGTCGTCTCGCCCAAGCGGGACTTGTGGGTGCGGTAAGTTGGGAATCTCAAGTAACTGTTGCTGAAACTCCGTCTCAAGCGTCGCAACCTCCGTCTCAAGCATCGCAATGTGTCCCCCGAGTTCCCGCAGAGCCGTCACAGCCTCCTCCCGCTCTCGCGGATCTGTAATTTTACGGATCTCTTGGGAACGAGAAGAACGTTGCGCTTTCAATGTTTCAGTTTCGTAAATCTTCGCACGTCTGCGACCATCTAACTCAAGCAGTGCATCAATGTTTTGTCGAGAAAACCCAACTTTCTCAAGTTCTATTTTTACAAACTCAGGTTGTTCACGAATCAGTTTAATATCGAGCATATGCACTCCTCACCAACGAGAACTAGGCAGTTCAAACGCCCCCTTCACATGGACGATCTGCGGAGGGGAATTGTTCCAGAAAATCCCAATCACATCAAACCGTAGCGGCTGGTTCTCCACTTGCTGGCGGACAACGTAGTGCAGGGCTGCCTTAGCAATTTGCCGCTGTTTACGCTGTGTTATCGATTCCAGCGGATCCCCAAAGGTTGGTCCGCTTTGCGTGCGCACCTCAACAAACACAAGCGTGGCGCGAGATCGCGCCACCAAATCAATTTCGCCATACGTGCATCGATAGTTCCGCGTCACAATTTCATACCCTCGTTCACGAAGGAACTGTTCCGCCGTCTGTTCACCCTGACGACCAAGGTCTCGCTTTTCCATGCCAGTTCGCATAATGGCAACGTAACCGAGAGCATCCGGCGCAATCAAGACCAGAGGCCTCGCCCTCTTCCGTTGCATCTTGCCAACCGCTATGTCACACTATTGCCCTATTCACTAAGCCTTGGGAGAATTATTCCACTTCATGCATATCACTCTGCCAGAGGTACAGCGCATCGCTGCCCTTGCCCGTTTAATCTTAACGCCGGCGGAAGAACAAGACTTGCTCGAACATTTCGATAAGATTTTGAGTCATGTAGAGAAATTAAACACGGTGGATACAACAGACGTTACGCCGATGTCCCATGCGGTCGAAGTCCTAAGCCCTCTCAGAGAGGACCGCGTAACGAACCAGCCAGACCCGGAAGCGCTACTTGCCAACGCACCAGCCAGGGAAGATCATTTTTTTAAAGTACCCAAAATTATCGAATAATCGTCCTCTATGCGCCTACCTACCGGCTTTTTCCCATGACGCACTACCATTTGACAATTCACGAAGCTGCCGAGTTACTCCGGCGCCGCGAGCTATCGGCCCGAGAGTTGACGTATTCCGTACTTGAACGTATTCATGCAACTAACTCGCAAACGCATGCGTACCTGACCGTCTGTGAATCTGAGGCCCTCCAAGCCGCGGATACCGCCGACCGACTCCTTGCCAGCGGCGCACAGGCTCCGCTGTGCGGCATTCCACTCGCGATCAAAGACGTTATTCTCACCAAAGGCATCCGTTCAACCGCCGGCTCACGCATGCTTGAACATTTTATTCCGCCGTACGACGCCACAGTCATCAAGTTGCTGAGAGCCGCTGGAGCCGTCATCGTCGGTAAAGTGAACTGTGATGAGTTCGCGATGGGATCGTCAAACGAAAACTCGGCGTTCACCGCGGTGCGTAACCCGTGGGCACTCACTCGCGTGCCCGGAGGCTCATCCGGGGGGTCAGCTGCGGCTGTCGCCGCCGAGCAAGCGCTGGCATCTCTCGGCACGGACACGGGCGGCTCTGTTCGCCTGCCAGCGTCGTTTTGCGGCGTTGTTGGACTCAAACCAACCTACGGACGAGTCAGTCGGTTTGGCGTGGTCGCTTACGCTTCCTCTCTAGACCAAGTCGGTCCACTCACCAAAGACGTGCGGGACTGTGCACTCGTCTTACAAACCATTGCGGCGCACGATCCCCACGACTCGACCTCTGTCGATATCGCCGCGCCGGATTACCAAGCAAGCCTGGAACAAGGCGTGCGCGGACTACGAGTCGGCATCACTAAGGAATATTTCGTCGAAGGCATGCAGCCCGAAGTCGACTCCGCCGTCCAACTCGCCGTGAAACAACTTACCGCGTTGGGCGCTGAGCCGGTCCCGATCTCACTGCCGCACACGGAATATGCCATCGCAACGTACTACGTCATTGCCACGGCAGAGGCGAGTTCAAACCTTGCCCGTTACGACGGTATGAAATATGGCTACCGTTCGCCGCAGGCCAGCGGTCTCGAAGCTACGTATCTCCAGTCGCGCACGGAAGGATTCGGCAGTGAAGTCAAACGACGCATTATGCTTGGCTCCTATGTGCTGTCTGCTGGGTATTATGACGCATACTATCTCAAAGCACAAAAAGTCCGCACGCTGATCCGCCAAGACTTTCTCCAAGCATTTACACACTGCGAGGTCATCGCCACGCCCGTCACGCCAACCAGCGCTTTTTTGCTCGGGGAAAAAACCTCGGACCCCCTGACCATGTACTTGTCTGATATCCTCACTATTGCCGTCAATCTGAGCGGCCTTCCCGGTCTATCAGTTCCCTGCGGTTTCGATCGCCAGGGCTTGCCCATCGGTCTTCAGCTCATCGGCCCACCGTTCGGCGAAGAACGATTGTTGCAAACGGCGTATGCGTACGAACAAACAACTGACTGGCGGACACGTAAACCTTCTATGTAGGACACGACGATATGGCATACGAAACCGTGATTGGGTTAGAGGTCCACGCCCAGTTATTGACCGATTCCAAAATTTTTTGTGGTTGTTCCACCACATTTGGCGAAGAGCCGAATCACAACACCTGTCCTGTCTGCACGGGCTTGCCGGGCGTACTGCCGGTGCTCAACCGCCGAGTGGTAGAATTCGCCATCCGTGCGGCGTTAGCGACCCATTGTCAGATTGCTCATGTCAGTCGCTGGGCGCGAAAAAACTATTTTTACCCAGACCTGCCGAAGGGCTATCAGATTAGTATGTATGAGATGCCAATCGCCCAACGTGGCTACATCGATATCGACGCGTCTGGAGAGAAGAAACGGGTTCACCTCACTCGTATCCACATGGAGGAAGATGCAGGAAAAAATATCCATGACGCTCACGGCAACGCCAGCCTCGTTGACCTAAATCGCACCGGCGTACCGCTCTTGGAAATTGTCAGCGAGCCGGACCTCCGCACCCCGGCTGAAGCCGGCGCCTACCTGCGTGGGTTGCGCGAGATTTTACAGTACATTGAGGTGTGTGACGGGAATATGGAGGAAGGAAGCCTCCGCTGCGACGCCAATGTCTCGATCCGCCCACAGGGCAGCGCGACCTTCGGTACAAAGGTAGAAATCAAAAATCTCAATTCCTTTCGCGCGGTCGAAAAAGCCCTTTCCCATGAAATCGAACGCCAACAACATGCAATCCATACTGGAGAGAAGATCGTGCAAGAAACACGACTATGGGACGCCGATCGTGAGGTCACACGTTCCATGCGGAGTAAAGAGTTCGCGCACGACTACCGCTATTTCCCGGATCCGGACTTGCTCCCGCTTGTCGTTGAGCAAACCTGGATTCACGAGATTCAATCGACTTTGCCGGAGTTGCCAGCGGAACGACGAGAACGGTTCATGCGCCAATACGGCCTGCCCTCTTATGACGCAGCGTTGCTCACAGCGCGCAAGGACGTTGCCGACTATTACGAGGATGCCGTTCGCGCCTACCCTGCTGATCCAAAAGCAGTGAGTAACTGGGTCATGGAGAGCATTCTGCGGGTTGTAAAAGACCGGAAGCTGGATATCGAACTGACCATCACGACGTGGCCATGTCCACCGGCGCATCTCGGCGCCTTAGTCCGCTTGATCGGTGCAGGAACGATTAGCGGGACGATCGCCAAGACGATTTTTACCGACATGTGTCAGAGCGGACAGTCGCCGGACACCATTGTCGCTGAACGCGGACTGACCCAAGTCAGCGATGAAAGCGCACTCCTAGCGTACATCGACCAGGTTCTTGCCGCCAATCCGGACAAGGTTGCGGAATACCGCGCCGGACGCGACAAATTGTTACAATTTTTCGTTGGACAAACAATGCGCGCGACCCACGGACAGGCCAACCCGCAGGTGTTAACCACTTTGCTCAAACAAAAACTCGCACCTTAGTAGCCTGAAAGCGCCCACCCCAACGCCATCTAAGGAGAACACTATGGATTTTTCTTTTACGCCTGAACAAGAAGCCTTTCGGCAAGAATTACGCTCCTGGCTGGCGATCAACGTGCCGCCCGCCGCCCGCACTTTGCGTCATCTCCAACCCCACGCGTCACAAGAAGATTTACTGTTTCTCAAATCCTGGCAGCGCAACGTGCACGAAAGCGGTTGGACAGGCATTTCGTGGCCAAAGGAGTATGGCGGTCGCGGAGCTTCCCTAGTAGAGCGGATGATTTTCGATCAAGAGATGGCAGCCGCCAAAGCCCCGGCGCTCCTCAACGTACTCGGTCTGGAAATCGTCGGCCCGACCATCATCGTGCACGGTACGGAGGAACAAAAGCAGGCGCATCTGGCAAAGATCCTGAGCGGTGACGAGATTTGGAGCCAAGGATATTCCGAACCCAATTCCGGTTCCGACTTGGCCTCTTTGCAAACCCGCGCCGTTGATCAAGGCGACTATTTCATGGTGACCGGCCAAAAGGTCTGGACCAGTCTCGCCTTTTATGCGGACTGGTGCTTACTCCTCGTCCGCACCAATCCAGAGGCGCCCAAACACCAGGGACTTTCCTGCCTCCTGGTCAACATGAAAAGTCCGGGCATCACTATTAAGCCGCTACGCACGCTGACCGGCGATAGCGAGTTCAATGAAGTGTTTTTTGAAGACGTAAAAGTGCCCAAGGTCAACCTTCTTGGCGAAAAGGACCAAGGCTGGCGGGTCATCGTCACCTCGCTCATGTTTGAGCGTCAAGGACTAGGATTTTATTTCACCTTTGCGCAAAAACGCGCGTACGAAGACCTCGCAGACGCCGCGCAACAAACCCGCCGCCACGGCCAGGCTGTCACCGCCGACCCGCACCTTCGACAAAAGTTAGCTCAGGCGTACATTGAATGTGAGCTGCTCAAACTCAACAATTATCGCGCGCTCACGCGCTTGCTACGCGGTAATCCTCCCGGGCCGGAAGGTTCTCTGCCAAAACTACAGTGGGCGGAAACCAACCAACGCATGCAAGAACTCGCGGTCGATATCCAAGGAGATTATGGGCAACTCTATCAAGGGGATACTCGGGTCTCGGACGACGCGTACTGGCAATACGGCTTCCTGCGTGCGCGCGCGAATTCCATCGAAGGCGGCACGTCAGAAATTCAGCGTAACATCATTGCCGAACGCGTGCTCGGACTGCCCAGAGGCCGCTAACACCGGCTTTCGGCGGCTCCGGCCACCATGGTCGCGCCACGGACCTCCTTCGGCGCGAAAACCCGACAAACAGGAAACACAGCGGCAGCCACTTCGCCATCCAATAGACAAAGAAAATACGAGTACGTCTGAATTTTTCTTTTGTGAAGCGTCATAAACCACAAAGAAAAATCACTTGAGCTCCTTCACCAAGTCGCTACAATCTGTTGGGGGACATCGGCGATTCCGCGTGGTGCTCAAACACGTACGCTGAGAGACGGCTACTCGGGACCACAGCTAAAGTCTTTAGGCCATGCCCCGAATATTCAAGGAAGAACCAGTAGTACGTTTCCCCGCTGGTTCTCTTCTAGGGGAGGATGAATACGTGGAAGATTTTCTGTGCCGCGGTCGGACTGCCGCCCTTTGCGTCATACTCACGCTGACCGTGTCCGGACGCGTTTCCGTAGAAGGGCGGCCAACCACGCCTGCCGCGCCGCAAGACGTCTTGGCTATGGCCGACACGTCGCCTTCACCAAGGCCTGCTCCATCACCCGACCCTCCACCTCCATCGTCAAACCCAACTTCTCCTGCACCACTCCCTATCGGAACTTTTCTCAGGGACGCGGGAACCTATGCCGTACCGCTGTTCGATCGGCCGCCACTCCATCAACCGGTTGTGGATCCTACGTTCGGCACGACCATCACACGCCTCACTGACGCTGCTATGACCGAGGATGATCCCCAACACCCGGCGTTGGGTTTACGACACGAGTACGCGCGTTATCCCGCACTCAATGCAGATCACACCAAATTACTCGTGCGCGTGCTTGGCGGGGCGTACCGTGGATTTTTTGAGGTGCGAGAACTCGCGACCGGCGCTCTCATCCACCGGCTCTCCACAGCAGGAGAACCAGAAGGTTCCTGGCACCCCACGGATCCTGATCTTCTCTTTTACCGTTCAGGCAATGAAGTTGGGATTTTGTCTCTCCGCGCCGGACAAAGCGCCACGTTAATGAGTTTTCCTCAGTACCACAGCATCAGCACACGGGAAGAAGGGCGACCGTCCGACGATTGGCGTTATTTCGCCTTTATCGGCTACCACGATAGTTCGTTTTCTTCAGCTGACCTGGTCGTAGCGGATCTCGTTGAGAAACGCATTCTGGCGACGTTGCCCGACGCGGGAATTCCCGACTGGATCAGCATGAGTCCTTCGGGGCGCTACGTCGTCGCCATGTGGGTCACCGGCGAAGGCACACGAGTCTATAACCGAGACAATTTATCCGTTCTCCGGCTGGCGTTCCACGATTATGCACATGCCGATTTTGCCCTCGATGGCGAGGACAATGAGGTTATTCTGTATCATGGGACTTCAAGTCGACAAATACAAGAGCTTGGCGCTCCATCCGGCGCCGCCTTGGCGATGTCACGATTGTCCGATGGCAAAAAAACTCTCCTGCTCGAAATTCCGTGGGAAATTACCCCACATTTCAGTGGGCTTGCTTCACGCACTCATCCCGGGTGGGTGCTGGTTTCCACCTATACGAGCGTGGAGACGGCGCCACAACCTTTTTCACGAGAAATTTTTTGGCTGAAGCTCGACGGCAGCGGCGCCGCGCGGCGGATCGCTCACCATCACTCGGACCAAGCTTTTCACGTAGGGCCTTCAGGGGAAGAAGAAAAAGACTATTTCTCCGAGCCACAAGCAACAAGTTCTTGGGACGGCAATATCGTACTGTTTAGTTCGGTGTGGCATAAGCCGTTCGCTCGGTATGATCTCTACGCGCTTACTGGACGGTGGTGGTGAAAATGGCGCTGATTCACGAGGCCGCTGAGTCGCCACTTCTCAGGCATCAGAACCTGATAATGGAGCGCGTTGCGGAATCATACGAACTATCCCCCCTGCAGCAAGGCATGCTCTTCCACGGCATCGGAAACCGGGAATCCGGCGTCGATATCGAACAAATTGCCTGCCAGCTGGACGAACCGCTTGAGGTCGAAACATTCACACAAGCCTGGCGGCAGGTGGTAGCGCGGCACCCCATCTTACGCACAAGTTTTCATTGGGAAGGACTACCCGAACCACGTCAACATGTCCATCCGCACGTGAAACTGCCGGTTGACCAATGGGATTGGCGTAGTCTCACCGCAGAGGAACAAGAACAGCGGTGGACAACCTTGCGTGCGGACGATCGTCACCGGGGGTTTGATCTCACGCACGCACCTTTGCTGCGACTCACCATAGTGGCGTGCGGACCCGTGCGTTACCGTGTGCTGTGGACTTTTCATCATATCCTTCTCGATGGGCGCTCGTTTCCGGTTGTGCTACGTGAAGTGTTTACTGTTTATCAAGCTCTCCGCGATGGCCAGGAAATCCAACTTCCTTCTCGTCCTTCCTACGGAGAGTATATCACCTGGTTACGTGCACAGGATTTTACGCCCGCAGAAACCTATTGGCGACAGCAGCTGCAGGGCTTTCGCATCCCGACTCCCTTGCTGACGGAGAAACGAGGACTAGAAAATCTGCCCGCTAAAGAACGCTGGGGAGCACACGAAGGCGTATTGTCAGCAAAGACGACGACCGCACTGACAACTTTTGCCCGGACGCATACGCTTACCCTTAACACCTTGCTCCAAGGCGCATGGGCGCTACTGCTGCATCACTATAGCGGCGAGAAAGATGTTGTGTTCGGCGCAACCCGCGCCTGTCGTCCCTCCACGCTCACGGAAGCGGGCGCCACGGTGGGCTTGTTCATCAACACCTTGCCGCTACGGGTCAATATCGATAGGCAAGCCAGTCTCCTCCCTTGGCTCCAAGAGATCCGCGCGCAACACTTGGCCCTGCGTGCGTATGAGCACACACCGTTAGTCAAGATTCAACACTGGAGCGAAGTTCCCCGCGGTCTCCCGTTGTTCGACAGCATCCTCGTGTTCGAAAATTACCTCTTAAACACCGCTTTGCGCTCCCAAGGCGGAGAGTGGACTCAACGCCGTTTCCACTATACCGGACAAACGAATTATCCGCTGACTTGTATTGCCTATGCCGACAGCGAGCTCTTGCTCCGTCTCGAATATGACCGTCAACGGTTTGCTGACAACACAGTCAAGCGGATGCTAGGACATCTGCAAACGCTTTTAGCTGGGATGTGCACAGCTCCAGAGCAACCTTTGTGGCGGATTCCGCTCTTGACACATGCCGAAGAGCGTCGGTTTCTTCTGCGTCCAAACCAACCCACACCCCCTTCATCCAGTAAGGAATGCCTTCATCGCTGGTTCGAGTCTCAAGCAATACGATCCCCAGACGCCATCGCGCTCGTGTACGAGGGCCAGTCGCTCACCTATCACGAACTCAATCGCCGCGCGAATCAACTTGCCCATCGGCTGCAAACGCTGGGAGTACAGCCAGACGTGCTCGTGGGTTTATGTGTAGAACGTTCTCTTGATCTTGTCGTCAGTATCCTCGCTATATTGAAAGCGGGAGGAGCATACTTGCCCATCGACCTCAGCTACCCGCCAGAGCGTGTCGCCTTCATGCTGGAGGACGCCGCAGCCCCAGTGCTCGTAACGCAGCGACAATTTGCTTCCCAGTTACCAATCCATCAGGCGCAGATTGTCTATCTCGATGAGCTTTCTCAAGACGACGAACTCCGTGAGTTGTCAGCGGAAGATAATCTTGAGAGCCAGACCACACCCGACCATCTCGCTTACGTCATCTACACGTCCGGCTCCACCGGGAAACCTAAAGGCGTACAGGTAACGCATGAAAATGTCACACGGCTCTTTCGTATGACAGAGGCCTGGTTCTCTTTTCATGCGCAAGATGTATGGACTCTCTTTCATTCGTCCGCCTTCGACTTTTCCGTGTGGGAAATCTGGGGAGCTTTACTATATGGCGGCCGCTTGGTGGTCGTCCCCTATTGGGTAAGTCGCTCGCCAGAAGCTTTTTGCCAGTTACTCCAGCACGAACAGGTGACTGTGCTCAATCAAACGCCTTCGGCCTTTCGCCAGCTGCTGCCCTTGTGTATCGCGGCTATTCCACCGGAAGCGTTATCCTTGCGCTACGTGATATTTGGCGGTGAGGCGTTGGAGCTGCAGAGTCTGTTGCCGTGGATGGAGCATTATGGAGACCAGTCTCCACAGGTAGTGAACATGTATGGCATCACCGAGACGACTGTACACGTGACCTATCGTCCATTGACCCTTGCCGATGTCCGCTCCAGCGCGGGAAGCGTCATCGGCAGACCGATTCCAGACCTCCACGTCTACGTGCTGACTCCTCATCGCACCCTATGTCCCATCGGCGTCCCAGGAGAAATGTATGTCGGCGGCGCTGGGGTCGCTCGCGGCTACCTCCGGCGTCCGGAATTAACCGGAGAGCGGTTCATCACCGACCCATTTCAGACGGACACAACGACAGCCCTCTACAAAACTGGCGACCTCGCTCGCTGGCTTGACAATGGCGACCTTGAATATCTTGGTCGCATCGATCATCAGGTCAAAATCCGCGGCTTTCGTATCGAACTAGGAGAGATCGAAGCCGTGTTAAGCCTGCATCCCCAGGTGCAGGAAGCAATCGTCCTGGCCCGGGAAGACGCGCCTGGAGATAAACGCCTGGTTGCCTATATGGTAACCAAGGACGGGACAGAGCTGGAGGACATCCGCACCTTCCTGCGCAAACAATTGCCGGAATACATGCTGCCGTCGGCCTGTGTCAGATTGACCACGTTGCCGTTGACCACGAATGGCAAAGTGGACCGCCGCGCGCTGCCTCCTCCTGACCAGGAACGGCCGGCATTGCAACAACGCTACGCTGCGCCCCACACCGCTGCAGAACATACACTTTGTCAGTTATGGAGCGCCGTGCTCGGCGTCAAAGAAGTGGGAGTGCACGATAATTTCTTTGAATTGGGCGGCGATTCCATCCTCAGCATTCAAGTGATCGCCAAAGCGCGGCAGGCAGGAATACAACTCACGCCCAAAGATTTGTTTCAGTATCCGACAATCGCCGAGATCGCAGCGCACTGCTCACCCTCCGTCTTCACGCAGCCCCAGCAAGGTCCTGTAACCGGCATAGTCGCATTGACTCCCATTCAACACTGGTTTTTCGCGCACGATCTCCCTCAGCGACACTATTGGAATCAGGCGTTTATGTTCGAGGTTCCGGCGGATCTCGACTCTACCCTTTTGGAGGAAGCGCTTCATCGTGTGGTCGAGCATCATGACGCCTTTCGCCTGCGCTTCACGCAAGAACCGTCGGGCTGGAGCCAAAGTTACGCCGTCGACACGAACCTGTTTTCTTGCACCCGGATGAATCTTTCCGCTGTACCCCAAACGGAGCAGTCGTCGTTCATCACCTCGACAATCACAGAATTACAAGCAACCTTGAATCTTAAAGAGGGGCCTCTCCTGCGCGCCGTTCACTTCTGGTGCGGCCCACATCACGCCGGTCGTCTTGCAGTCGTCGTTCATCATCTGGTCATCGATGGGGTCTCCTGGCGTTTACTGCTGGAAGATCTTGAGACCGCGTATCTCGCGTTACAGCAACAGAAACCTGTCCAACTCCCGCCGAAAACAGCGTTGTTTCAAACCTGGGCCGCACATCTGCACGAATACGCCCGCCAACCGGAGCTACAAGCGGAATATGCGCATTGGCGTAGCGTCGCAGACACACAAGTAACGCCATTGCCGGTGGACAATATTGCGCACGGAGAAAATTGGGAGGCGGACGCAGAAACGTTCACCGTAAGGCTCAGTCGAGCAGAAACCGATACGCTTTTACACCAAGCGCCGTCGCGCCATCGTGCACACATCAACGCGCTGCTCCTGGCCGCCTTGAGGCAGTGTTTCAACGTCTGGATTGGGACGCAACCGTTGCTCATCGATCTGGAAGGACATGGCCGAGAAGAGGTTGGCCAACCTATCGATGTCTCCCGCACCATTGGCTGGTTCACTACGATCTTTCCCGTGCGCCTGGACGCAGCTCCGATGCAGCGGCTTGCGCAGACGCTGCAAACCGTTAAGGAGCA
>JBFWZL010000130.1:0-13409 GCA_050185455.1 Binatia bacterium
ATCACTCGCTCGCTTGAGCACCTCGAGAGCAAATTCGCGACCGACGACTGAGGCGAGCGTCAGAACACGGAGACAAACCTCCGACAAACGAGCAAACCGGCGACTGATCACATCGAACACCCGCTGCGGAATAGGAAGAGCACTCACAGATTGTGGCGTAGGGATTTGGGATTGATGTCCTTCGCTTGCCAACAAACGCACAACTTCAGTGAGAAAGAATGGATTTCCCTCGGTCTGCTGGTGCACGGCAGTGATCAACTCCTCTTCCGGTGGCAAACCGGTAGTGTTTTGGATAAACGACGCGACCTCTCGTTCCGTGAGTCCGCGCAGTGGGATGGCTTGGCTTCCCGACTCACGCATCAGCTCTCCCAGTGTCTGTCTGAGAGGGTGGTGGAGTTCCAATTCTATGTCACGACACATGCCGATGATTAACAAAGGAGCGTCGTCGAGTTCCCGCACGAGGAACTGAAGCAATAACAGTGACGACGCATCTGCCCAGTGCAGATCGTCGAGGATCAGCACGAGGGCCTGTCTACGTGCAACATTTTTAAGAAAGGTTGTAAAACTGTCAAAGAAGCGGAACCGGGTATGCGCGGACGTCAGAGTCGGCGAAGTGGGAAGCACGGGAAGTCGCGTTCGCACATCCGAGAGGACCTTGGCGATATCGACGGCCCCTGTCCCCAGATCTGCTCGCAACGTATCAAGGTCGCAATCGTGCAGGTAGGAACGGACAACTTGGACCCAGGGCCAGAATGGCGGCGCGCCTTCGCCCTCATAGCAGCGACCGTTGAACACCCGGGCGCCCCGCATACGAGCATGGGTAGTCAACTCATAGGCGGTACGTGTCTTGCCAATACCCGGCTCGCCAATCAACAGCACAAGGCGTCCAGAGCCTATGAAAGCGTCTTCGAGGTTTGCATGGAGGGCCGCCATTTCCCGCTCACGCCCGACGAAAACTCTATTCGTGAACGGAGACGAAGTGTGCATGCTGTTCTCTCCGTATCGCATCGTCGTGAGGGATATAGAGTCAAAAGAAAACAAAGATTTTTCTCCGATCTCCCGGTGCGGTCAGTAAGGGAGCAACACTTATGCCACTCCGGCCGTGGAAAAACGCTTGCTGATACTCAGGTTTTTTATGATAGCAGAGAAGTGAATCGTTGCGCCCATGTCAACGAAACTTGTCACTCCATCATTGTTCGTTCACGGGTCGAAGTCCGATTTTATAGGCGCCTTCCCGGGTTCTTGATGCTCTCGCGCGGCTGGAGTGCATCACCAGGTCGGAGGAAAGGAAAGCATTCGAGCTGGAAAAACTCCAAGGGAAAGAGAGTCAGAAAACTGCGCTCCTCGCTGCTCCTCCTTTACCATGGATGCTCGCGCCCATCCCAGGTCCAGAATCGGCCGTGGTCCGCAGGCGTTAAACGACTAATGACTTGACGCATGCCGCTGACGCTCTCCTCAACCGTCAAAGGCGCCCCTGCCCCGCCCATGTCCGTGCGCACCCACCCTGGATGCATGACGATACCAATGAGTCCATCACGGCCCCGTGCGGGGGCATGGATGCAAAATGCATCATTCAGCGCCGCTTTCGAATCACCGTAGAGGCCCAGGCTCCTTGTACTCCCCCGGCGCGCCCCGAGCTGGCTGGTGAGCAATACGATCTTCTTCTCGCTGCTCCGGGTGACCGCAGGCAGCAGCGCCTGCGCGACGAGTATGGGCGCTTTCGCGTTGATGCGCATTACCTCCTCAGGGTCCATACCTCGTCCAGCGACGCCGGCGTTGTGGATCAAGACATCAATTCCCTCGGTCGCTACGGCCTGCGCGAGCGTCTCGATCTGCGGGACGTAACGGACGTCGAGGGCATGGACCACCACCTCATCGAGGGCGCCGAGCGCGCCAGGCTGCGCAGGGGTGCGGGTGGTGGCATGCACACGCCATCCGGCAGCGGCATATTGCCTTGCTAACTCCAGCCCGATGCCACGGCTCGCCCCAATAATCATCACGGTTGGCATGTCGACCTCTCTGAGTGGTGTGACCTTCCACCGGTTGGTGGTAGTCTCCCTAGTCTACTGGCTGGCGCGCACGGGTTTGTCACCTCCTGCTTCATCAGGGGAGTGGGCCAAGATCCTCCCGGGCAACGGCTGCCGCGCCTTAGCGTGATCGAAGGCGCTCCCTGCTAGAACGCCTAATCCGAACCGGTTTACTTGTGCTGCTGTCCCCAGCGATCCCAGTGAATCACCTCTTCGACGGGGTTACGGGACACCGGTCCAAACTTGCCGCGGGGATAGCCCATCGGGATCATGGCCGCGATTTCCATGTGTTCCGGTACGCCGAGTTTTTGTTTGAGCGAGTCCTCGAAGAAACTATGAATGGTGGTCAGCGTCGCGCCGATCCCTAAGGCTCGGCAGGCTAAGAGGATGTTCTGGATGGCGGGAAAGATCGACCCATGCACTGCCAGGAGACTCGCACGGGGAAGGTTCATTTTGGCGATGGGCGCGTATTCTTTGTGAGCACAGGCCAACAGCAGCACCGGCGCTTCATCCAAGTGGGCGGCCAGGTCAGCGGCGGCGTTCAGCATCCGTCGCTGTGGAGGCGGCAGATCGTTCAGGGAAAAAGATCCCTGCGCGCTGATGCGTTGCCACGTATTCCAATAGTAGTCGCGAATGAACGTTTTCAATTCTGGATCGCGGACGAGCAGGAACGCCCATTCCTGCACATTGCCGCCACTCGGCGCACGAATACCCGCATCGACAATCTTCTTCAACGTTTCTTCCGGAATAGGGTCGGGTTTAAGTCGTCGCATTGCGCGGGTCGAATAGATGATCTCAAAAATTCCCGGTTCTGTCACTATTTTTTCTCCTTTTTGTCTCGGGGTGTCTTCTTGCCTTCGCTTTGGACGCCGTCCTCTATGCTGGCGCCCCCTGCATGCGCCAGGACTCCTCACCAGCGGGTAACTGGAAGAGTTTCGCGGCGTTGTCACGCATGATTGCTTGCCGTTGTGACTCGGTGAGGTTGACGGTATGTTCCGCTAACAATTGCTGGGACCGAGGCCAGGTGGAATCCGTGTGTGGAAAATCACTAGCCCACAGGAGTTGCGTGTGGGGCATCTGGTGCAAGGAATTGAAGGCGGTCAGATCGTCTTGGAAGGTCATCCACACATTGCTCTTAATGTATTCACTCGGGACTTTGGACAAGCCTTTGATCACGCCATTTTCGAAATTGAATTTGGCCGCGTGATCCATGCGATACATATAGTGCGGCATCCAGCCGGCATCACCTTCAGCGCACACTAGTTTTAATTTGGGATGGCGCTCGAAAACGCCGCCTAACACCATGAGGCCCACGACATCTTGCACCGCGCGAATGATGCCAAGAAAATTATTCATCTCGTGTCCTCGATGGGGCATGTTCAGGCTGCCATCTCGTGACGTCAGAATGTGAAAGCAAATGGGCAATCCAAGATCGGTAGCGCACTCCCACAAGGCGTCATAATCAGAGTGATCATAGTCCTCATGAATCGGGCGGCCAGGCATCATCATGCCCACCATTCCCATCTCTTTGGCGCGCCGGAAATCTTCAATCGCGCTATCCACGCTGAGAATCGCCGTTTGCGCCAATCCGAGAATGCGGTTCGGCGCCTCACTACACATCGACTGCAACCAGCGATTGTAGGCCTTCATGCAGGCGTCCTTGTACTCGGGATCGCGGTGCATACACAGGCCCATTCCGACCGAGGCGTAAATAATTTCGGCGGCAATCCCGTCTTGATCCATGTAGGGGACCCGCGCCTTGCCTCCATATGCGGCTTCGCGGATATCGGAAAATTTGATCGTTTTAGCGCGGGCGTTGCGCTCCTTGATACTAAAGCCAGCGCCATCAATAAAGCCGAGTGCAACAGGACGCTTCATTCCGGGTACGACAAAGGCCTCCGAGCCGTCCGGTTGAGCAACGATGCGCGGCGCTGAGTCGCGGTATTTCGGTTCAATATAGTCCACATAACAATTGGGCGGTTCACAAATATGGCCATCGGCTGAGATTATGCCACGTGGGATCATGCTATCGTCTCCTTGGTGAAAAATTCTTGACGCCATCGCGCGCCATTTTTATAGCGTATTGTACGAACAAACAGAAGCGGTTCGGTCTTGTGTCTATTGAAGTGAGTGTCTTATATACCTCACATTTGTCGCAGGACTCGGTAGAGGAATTGCATGGAATTGAGGAAACAGGAGAGGACGGTCTTATGCAGCGAGAATCCAAGCCTGACGCGACTTTTTAGTTCTCACGGGAAGTTAGAAACCGCGCCTCCAGAGTAGTAGCAGAAGCCTACCGTAATCTTTATAGTTTCCCTATGCTTCAGATGATCGGCCTCCAGTACGGCAACAGTTTGCGCGTCTTCGGTATTTCCTTAAACAGGCTCCCGGTCCTCGCGCTTCCGCCGAACAAACAGGCTTCACAAAAACCGCAGAGGGAACGGGTTCAATAGCCCTATGAGTCGACCCGTTCTCCTGAGCTGCGAGGCTATTAGCAAAGCCTACGGTTCTCAGTCTCTCTTTACCGGACTCTCTTTTGGCCTTCGCGAGGGAGACCGTGTCGGTCTTGTTGGTCCCAATGGCTCGGGGAAATCCACATTTCTGAAAATCCTCGCCGGGCTTGAGGAACCAGACGGTGGGATACGAGCGGTGCGAAAGCTTACCCGTATTGGCTATGTTCCCCAGGAACCCGAGTTTCCCCCCGAACGCACCGTGGAAGAACTTCTCTACGAGGCGTTGAGCGCCGACACGCTCGAAGACTTCGACAAAGCGGGCCGGATCGCGGTCACCTTGGGACGCGCAGGGTTCACCAATTTTCACCAGCACGCGGGAGCGTTGTCGGGAGGATGGAAGAAACGCTTGGCCATCGCGCGTGAGTTGGTAAAGGTTCCGGATGTTTTGTTGTTGGATGAGCCGACCAATCACCTCGATATAGAAGGCGTCTTGTGGCTCGAAAGTCTCCTGCAGGTCGAGTCCCTGGCGTGTTTGATCATTAGTCATGACCGATACTTTCTAGAAAACGTGGCTACCCGGATGCTGGAACTGAACCGCACTTATCCTAAAGGCCTTTTCGAAACGGATGGGCGGTACAGTGAATTCCTGGTCAAACGTGACGAAGCGCTTCGCAATCAGGAGGCGTATCGGGAATCCCTCGCAAACACGGTGCGGCGCGAACTGGACTGGCTACGCCACGGAGCTAAAGCTCGCACCACTAAGGCCCAAGCCCGCATAAAAGAGGCGGGACGACGCATACAGGAACTTGAAGATATTACGACGAGGACAAGGCAAGGAACTGCGGAGATCGATTTTACCTCTTCGGAGCGACAATCCAAGAAACTACTCGTCACACGACAGCTCACCAAATCCTTCGACCAGAAATTGATCCTGAACGGGGTGGATCTGATGTTGACGCCTGGGACACGACTGGGCTTGATCGGACCGAATGGTAGCGGAAAAACTACCCTACTGCGTCTGCTCCTCGGCATCATAGAGCCGGATGCCGGCGAGATTGAGCGGGCGGAAGACCTGCGGATTGTCTATTTCGACCAGAGCCGTGAGGCGCTGGATCAGAGCCTCAGTCTGAAACGGGCGCTGGTTCCGGAAGGCGAGACGGTCATCTATCGAGGCCGCCCGATTCACGTAGCGTCATGGGCCAAACGGTTTCTCTTTCGCCCTGACCAATTGGAACTGCCGCTGCATCGCCTTTCTGGCGGCGAGCAGGCCCGCGTTCTTATTGCTCGCCTTATGCTCCAACCCGCCGATGTGTTAATTCTTGACGAGCCAACCAATGATCTTGACATCCCGACGCTAGAGGTGCTGGAAGAGAGCCTCGTTGATTTTCCGGGCGGTCTAGTACTTGTCTCCCATGATCGTTTCCTGCTAGACCGTGTTTCCACGATACTCTTGGCGCTTGATGGAACCGGGCGAGGTGTTTTCTTTGCCGATTACGCGCAATGGGAAACCTCACGGAACCGGATAGCTCCGGAAACCTCTTCCCTTCCGCCAAAGCCGTCTCCTCGCGAAGCCAATCGCACGCCACGACTTTCCTCACGTGAGAAAAAGGAATTGGCGCAAATGGAACAGCAGATCTTGGCCGCGGAAGAAGTGCTCGGCGCCTGTCAGCGAGCGCTTGACGATCCTGCAGTCGCCTCGGACCCAGCCGCCGTGCAAGAGCGCTATGAAGCGCTTGCCGCCGCGCGCGCCGCAGTAGACACGCTCTACACCCGCTGGGCCGAACTTGAAGAGAAACTAGTCAACTGATAGTCGAGGCGAACCTAGCCGTCTCCATCCAGAATAATGAAAGGGATAAAGAGTTGAGTCGTCCCCTTTATCCCAAAGCCCCTCCTGCCGTCACCTCGCTGACCTTTTCCTCGCTGTACTCCAGGATCGTAGTCAACACGTATTGGTTGTCGCGACCAAGGGTCGGCGTGGAGTAACGCACTTGAGCCGGCGTCTGGGACAGACGGGACCGGGATCCTTCGACCACTGTCTTGCCAAGGGTCGGATGCTCTAGCTCAATGAAATGACGACGATGCAATAATTGAACATCAGCCGCCATCTCCGACATTGTCGATACGACGTGCGCCGGCACGCCGCGCGCCTGTAATGCAGCTTCGAGCTGCGAGGCCTCGTGTTGCGCGGTCCATGTTCCCACTGCTGCATCCAATTCATCCTGGTGAGTCAAGCGTTCAGCGACAGTCGCAAAGCGCGCGTCTTTCTGCAAGTCAGCTCGCTCCATCACCAGACATAACGCTTCCCACTGCGCTTCTGTCTCGACTGTCAGGACAATCCAACGATCCGTACCCCGCGCCGGATACACACTGCATGGAGCAAAATTCAGATCACGGTTGCCGATTCGCTCTTGGACGACGCCATTCACCGTATAGTCGAGCAACGCTGGCCCCAGAAAGTGCAACGCCGCTTCAGCCTGTGATACATCGATGTACTGTCCTTGTCCGGTTCGGCGGCGATATTCTAGCGCGGCCAAGACAGACGCCGCGTTAAATCGAGGGGCCACGTAATCCGTGTAAGCGCTGAACGGTCCAGCCGGCGGTCGATCCGGCCAGCCGGTAAGGCGATAGAAACCCGAGAGAGCCGCGGCCATGTTGCCAAACCCCGCGAACCGAGACATGGGCCCACTCTGTCCCATCAGACACGTGCTGAGCATGATAAGATCTGGCTTCACCTTGCACAGCGAGTCATAGTCCAATTTTAGTGAGTGCATCACTTTAGGTGAAAAAGATTCCGCCACCACATCCGCCCAGCGCACGAGATCGAGAAACACCCCCCGTCCGGCCTCGGTCGCTAGGTCAAGCGTGATCATCCGTTTACCAGCGTTCATATTGTGAAAGAGTCCGGAGTTTTCCCCACCGGCCTGACCTTTCACGAACGGCCCAACCGTCCGCGCGCCGTCGAAGTGACGAGTAGATTCAACTCGCACAATCGTCGCACCGTAGTCGGCCATGACTCGTGTCGACGTCGGTCCAGCCAACGCCCACATCAAATCCACAACTTTGACATCGGAGAGAGGAAGATTATTTTCCATGGCAATACTCCATCAGCGCAAAACCGTCTTGCGTCTCACATATTCCTAGATCACGCCTTGGCTCCGCAACTCAGCCAACCGCGCCTCGGTCATACCCAGTTCCCTGCAATAAATCTCCTGGTTATGCTCCCCCACGGTCGGAGGACGGCGACGATAGGCAATTGGCGTACGGCTGAACTGCGCGAAGGGTCCAGGATACTTAAAGGTCTGCCCCAATTCCGTATGTTCCAGAGGCCGCCAATACTGCCGTGCGGCAAGGTGCTCACTCCGTATGACTTCATCCACGGTGGTGACCGGCGCAATCAGCAAGGACCGCTCAAGCGCCGCTCGTAAGAGTTCGGTTTTCGTCCTTGCCCTGAGAAACTCGCCAACGACTTGCGCGACGCGTTCGTACTCTGAGACGCCTTGCCCTTTCAAAAGCTGACCGCCGAACGAAATCCAATCAATATCTCGAATTGTTGCGTCACACGCCCCTTCTTCATAAATCCATTGGATGAGTCGTCGTGTAAAAGGCCCTAAAGACGAGCCGAATAACAACCCGACCGTCACATACCCATCTTTAGCCGGCCAAACCAGTCGAATGCTTAGCGGACCAATTTTCACCCCGCCGGCCATGCGTTGAAATTCAGCGTCCCCCAGAGGAACAGCAAGGATATTCGCCTGAGTGGCCAGCGCCACTGCTTGTTGCGCGGAGACATCGACGTGCTGCCCCTGCCCTGTCTGCTGACGCTTATGGTGCGCCACGAGCGCCGCTACAGCAGCTTCAGCGCTCGCATGCAGATAGGCCTGTGGCACACTGATCCTCACCGGCGCACGGTCACTGTCGCCGGTCAAGATGAGCGGCCCGCCGGCAGCCAACACAACGAGATCACTATCCGCGTAACTGGCCTTCGGTCCGTCCTGACCAAAAGAAGAAATGGATACATAGATCAGAGCGGGATTAAGCGCCGCCAGTTCCTCATACCCCAAGCCCAGCTGCGCCAACATACCCGGAGTGTCAGATTCGATCAAGAAATGCGCCGTAGCCGCTAGGCGGCGCAGCAGCTCCCGTCCCTCGGAGGCAGCGAGATTCAGGGTAATTCCGCGTTTATTGCGATTGTACGCCCACCAATACAAAGACCGATCCGGATGCGGCTGGTCATGGTAGAATGGTTTGAGCTGGCGAGCGGACGAGCCGCCGGGCGGTTCGATCTGAATGACATCCGCGCCCAGGTCGCCCAAGATCTGACCGCACAACAATCCCCGTGCGGTAGTAAGATCAAGAACACGATATGGACTCAGCATGGGCCCCTCCTTTGTGCACTCGACCGTGGGCTTTTACCACAATTTACCGTCGCTCGTCAGTGCACTCAGTCTTTCTTCTCACGCTCGCGATAATCACCAAATTGCTTGTCCCGTAGAGACAAGGCTTGACGAACGCCTTTCTTGAACTCCTTGAGGTAGGTCAACGTCGATTCAGTGGTAAATGCCAGGGCTTGCATCTCCGTACCGGCGCGGATGGCGGCGCGCACGCCCATAATCTCCATCGCCCGATGCACGGACCGTTTATTGATCTGCTGTAATTCGATCGGAATCTTGGCGACACGCTCGGCAATCTCCAACACGCGCGTTTCTAACTCTGCAGCGGGGAAGGCCCGGTTGGCAAAACCTTTCCGCGCGGCTTCGATCCCATTGATTGAGTCGCCGGTTAACATCATCTCCATGGCGTCTCGCATGTTCATCAGCCAGGGATGAAACTGCATGTCAGGAGGGCTCATCAGCCGCACGGGAGGATAGCCGATTTGCGCATCCTCAGCCACATAAACAAGATCACAGGCAGTAGCCAGTTCACTTCCCCCAGCCAGACAATAGCCGTGCACTTGCGCAATAACGGGCTTAGACAGGTCCCAAATACGGAACGAGCCTTCGATCACGTGTCGGGCCCATTGTCCCGCGCCACCCGCCGTGTAATAGGGCTGGCCTTGGGTGTTATTGCTCCCCAGGTCGTAACCTGCCGAAAAGCATACACCAGCGCCGCGCAGGATACTCACCCGTATACTCGTATCGCGGTCCGCCTCTTCCAAGGCCTGAAGAATTTCGCCGCGCAGTTGATTGTTGAGCGCGTTGCGCTTTTCTGGACGATTCAACGTGACACGTCGCACCCCTGGTTGTGGATCATCGATCAGAATGCATTGATAATTTGCCATAGTACTTCCCTCCTGTATGTCGCTACAAAACGAAAAGGTTCTGCCTTCGGGAGAGAGAAGTTATCATGGGGATACTAGAAATCCTATCGAGGAGGATGTACCTCGAGACTGACCCATAAACCACGCGCCATAACAATCGTTGGGTGGTTCATATTCAACGCATTGACTGTTGCCCGTCCCGATTGCGTTCGTCCTTCGACACGCAACCCCTCTGCTCCCCACATAAAGTGACGCGACCATTTTTGAGTGCGGGGATTGAAAAGGGATACGCTGCGTCCACTCACTGGGTCTTGGTAGTGTATCCGTACGCCTTTATGGAGATTACACCGAGCACATGCGAACGCCAGATTATCAAGGATTGTCGGACCGCCGGACGTTTCGGGGATAACATGCTCGACATGGAGAGGTCCCCCAGTGATTCTTTCGGGACTCTGGCAGTACTCGCAACGATAACGTGCACGTTCGGCGACAGCTTGGCGTAGAGTTGGAGGGATGTAAGCCACGGACTGTCACGGATCCAGAAGCAACTCGTCTGGGAGGACTCCACGTTGTTTGAGGAGGAAGAGCGCTTTGGCCTTACATAACGTGACGAAGTCCTCTTGCTCGACTAACGCGACGGCTTCTCGCTGTTCATCTTCGGAGAGACTCCGCTGCTGCTGCACAGCCAACAGTTCCTGAAGACGATGTCTGTGTTCAGGAGGAAGAGTTGCCCGGGCGGTCTGGATTAGTTCATCGTCGGACAAACGTTCGAGTTCGGGAAGTTTGACTAGAGCCGGAGGTCGAATCCACTCGATCACGACCTCCTCAAGCGGACGTCGTGTGGCTTGGGCGACGCGTTGTGCCCGTTTGTAGACTTCATCGGGCAGTTCCAATGTGACGGCATGAACCGCCATGGTTTATCTCTCCTTCGCAAAGGGTTCCAGTTCCCTGCCAGAACAGTGTTGTTTGTACCTGTAACATGCGCCACGAAGGAAGAGT
Source organism: Binatia bacterium (assembly GCA_050185455.1). Classification (GTDB taxonomy): domain Bacteria; phylum Desulfobacterota; class Binatia; order Bin18; family Bin18; genus SYOC01. Next base: position 10,737 of record JBFWZL010000130.1, read on the forward strand.
AGAGCATAAACAAAATGGCTCTCCCTTCATAGCGAACCCGAATTTGCTGAAGCCGCTCCTCGTCTTGCTTTGCTCTTGGTTATGCACGATACTCGGTGACATTGTGTCTCCCTGGACAAGGAAGAGGACCAACGGTCATGACAATGGTATCGATGACAGATCCCCAATTCCAATCGGCAATTCACGCATGCGCAGTGGCTCTGCACAGGGTAGCGGACTATGACCTCGATCCTTCATTGCAAAGACGGATACACGAGTTGGGCGAGCGGAAGGAATTTCTCTCTTCGACGGAACATGAAGAATTACTTGCTCTTGTCGATTTCGTACACAAACGCACGATCGAGAAACTAGAAGCCCAAGTGGCTTTGACTCGGTTACGCAGGGCAATTCCCGGCGTAGTGCCAGATCCATGAGCGTAGTATCCGAACAGTTCCGAGAAGCAGTAGTTAAACGCGCTGACAACCACTGTGAATACTGTCAACTGCCCGCGCAACTCCAGATCGGCGGCTTTGAGATAGACCATATCTTTCCACGGTCGCGCGGCGGGCAGACCGAGTTATCCAATGTGGCCTTAGCATGTCTCCACTGCAACGCGCGCAAATGGGCGCATGTTGACGGGGAAGATCCAGAGTCAGGGCAACGGGTGACATTATTTAATCCCCGCACGCAAACGTGGGAGGAGCATTTTCGCTGGTCCGAGCAACTTCCTTTTGCGCTTATGGGGGTCTCAGTACGTGGGCGCGCCACCGTGGCGCGGCTTCAGATGAATCATCCAGACCTTATGAACATCCGCCGTCTGTTGGCTGAACTTGGCCTCTCGTGGCGGGCAGACACCTCAGGACAGTAAGGGACGACTGATCCAGCATCGTCGAAGTTGTCTTGGAGGAAACAAGGGGCAAGGCTTGCCATGCTTGCATTTTATTGTGTCGATAACCTACCTTTGATATTTTGTGAAGTGGCTAAGGTATACTTGCACCCTCTCCTCTCCTATACATTCCAGCTAAAAGGTTTGAATCGGGAGAAAAAAACTGACTGAGGGTAATGTCGGCTTCAATATATGAATGAGGAAGAAACCAAGATCCAAGTTGTTTGGACTGTTCTCGAAAAACTAGGAATTCGTCGTGAAGAAGTCTCCTACGAGAAGAACTTTAGTTTTCGAGCTGGACGTCACACTATCCGTGTCGATACAGAAGAACAAATTAAGACGATTCAATCTCGTTTGGATATCCTTTTTTCCAGAGATGGGAAAAATCTCTTTGTTATAGAAGTTAAAGCACCTCGCTATGTCCTTAATGAAGAAGACCGAGATCAAGCTATTTCCTATGCCCGTTTGGTTCATCCGATAGCTCCTTATGCCATTACCACCAATGGTGTAGATACCCACATTTATGAGACGATTTCCAAAAATGAAGTCAAAGCCGAAGCTCTCAATCTTGTAGCTGGGTATGAGGTAACTCTTCCCGATGAACTGCGATATGAAGCTCAAAAAGTCCTTCTCGGATACTCTGTCAAAAATCTTCATCTCTTTTGCCATGAGCAAAGCAAAGCGAATTTGCGGCCCCTCGTCGGATCTAAAGAAGATCGGTCAAAAAAATACATTCCTGAACTTCATATTCCCCGACAAGATTTGCTCCAGCGAGTAAAAGACTTTCTTGCTACACAGTTTCCCTTTTTTGTTGTTCTTGGAGCCTCGGGAGTGGGCAAAACTTCTACTCTTTGCCATTTGACTCAATACCTTCTCGATCAAGATGAAGCAGTGTTTTTCTATAGGGGAATCATGCTTAAAGGAGACATCGAAGAGGAGATTAGCCGCGAATTTGAGTGGGGTTTTCCTATCTCTTCTTCATCCTTGGTGGCAGTATTAGACAGACTCGAATCCATTCTAAAAGGTCGACGTCTGGTTCTCGTTGTTGATGCAATCGATGAATGGGCTTATGCCTCCAAAGTGCAGTCATTGGTCAACCTGGCAAAGCATGTCTCTCGTAAACCATTGAAAGTGATACTGAGCTGTAAGTTTAATTCGTGGCAGCAATTTTTAGTGCAGCGAGGAACAAAGACAGGAATTTTAGATTATGTCTTTTCTATTCGCGACCAGCCTGCTGTCTCTAGCGAAGCTTCACCAAAAGATCGTCCCGGCTATCTCTTGCCGCTTTGGAGTGAGCAGGAATTTGTCGAAGTAGTGGAGCGCTCCAGGGACTTTTACTCATTTCGAGGTCACTTTGAGGAGAAAGTACTTCGAGAAGCCAGACACGATCCGTTTCTCCTCAGGGTCTTATTCGAGGTGGCGGAAAATTCTCACCTCGAACATCTCCTGTCTTCGTCCCGAGAACTTTTTGAGGCATATCATTGTCAAATCACAGCTAAAACCGAAGACGAAGGACTCGCACGCAAACAGCTGCGAGCAGTAGCAGAAGCTCTTTTTTCTGCGAATGCCGACTCATTCGACGGAGATGAACTAGAGCAAAAGATTGGAATTGGTCCAGACAAATCCCTTATGAGGGAACTCTTTGAGTATGACATCCTGGAAAAAGTCGAGACCAAAGGAAATGTACGAGTCAGATTTTCTTTCCAGGGACTGCGTGATTACATCACCGTATTTCATGTCCTGAAATGGCATGAAGCATCAATCGAAAAATTTACAGAAGATATCCGCGCCCTACGACAAGATGGGAT
>JBFWZL010000131.1:0-13379 GCA_050185455.1 Binatia bacterium
GAGAAAGTTGAAATTTGACAAGAACGCCTCTTTCTTCGCAAGAGAAATTACGAAAGCCGTCTGAAGACGGTGAAGTAAATACTCTATCTAGAAAGGAAAGGCGTTATGGCGGCTGCAAGCGCGAAGAAAAAATTGGTAGGATCAGCGGCGAAGAAAAAAGCGAGCGTCGGAAAGACGGCGCTTCCTGATGTGATGACAATGGGACAGGCGGCGTCAACTCTCGGAGTGAGCCGACAGGCGATTTGGCATGCGGTGAACCGTGGTCGATTGCGCGCTCTTCGCTTCCAACATGTGGTGTTGATTCCCAAAGGCGCTCTCGATGAATATCAACGAACGAAGAGCAAGGGCGGTCGCCCAAAAAAGAAACCAGAAGGTCGTGGCAGATAAGAACCAGAATCTTCGCTAGCGACAGGTTGTCGTACGCGGCGACCAACGCAAAGATCAACGTTGGTAAACGAGAGACCAGAGGAGAAGCCCCCGGCACTGATGTAATGGGAGTTGCGAACCCTCTCTGTTCTATGGTACAGAATGAGGCCAACAAGGCGAAAGGCTTTGTCCGGCCTCTTTTTTCACCCTCGCCTACGTCGCGGAAAATTTTTACTTTACGCGCCCTTAGCTCAGCTGGATAGAGCGGCAGGCTACGAACCTGTAGGTCGTGTGTTCGAATCACGCAGGGCGCGTTTTCCTTCTCAACTACTTACGTGACTCTCCAAAACAGCGTCACTAGTAGTTGTTGCGGATAGATGCGGGAGACCGCTGTTCAGGGGAATCATCCAGCTTATCAACTTCAATTCTGTTACCACCGGGTGCAAGGTGCCCGTAGGGTATTGTCAACTCGCTAGGCATATCTGCTCTGTGTCAAAGTTGGGGCATGGACACACGGCCCATCACTACAAAATATAAGAATCAGCAGGGCGCGTTTTCCTTCTACCTCTGGTGCTTTCTCTTCGATATCCTTCAGCGTTTTAATAGGAGGGAGTTTGAGTGAACCGCGCGGAGCGGCGACGACAAGCAAAGACAGCAAGCGAAAAAACGACACCACGCACAAGCTCTTCTTCGCTGCCATTTCCTGTTGCCGCTATTAAGGCTCAACTTCAACAGGCCACTTCGCCGGTCGAGGTGCGACAGTTTCTTGCTGCTCTTGTTGCGCAGGGGTTACCCCTAAAAGCCAGCGAAGAATTATCCGCGTATGCCGCGCAATATCATGAGACGAGAGCAGCGTTGCAAGGTGGAAGTAAAGCAACAACCGTCTCCTCCATGGTGGCAAACGCTCATACCTGGGCCGATTCTCTTATTAATCGTTCTCCGGAACTGGATCGTCGAGCCTGTCGGGCTGGATGTGCATTTTGTTGCTATCTGCCTACTGTGCTTGTTACCGCCGCTGAGGCCGTACATCTGGCTGCTTGGCTGCGAACTCATTGCACTGCGGAGGAACTGACGACTATACGGCAGCGGTTGACAGAACGACTCAATTTCCAGAACTCTTCCCCGACTCAAGGCCAACAGCCGCTGCCCTGCGCGCTATTACACGGTGACCGTTGTATGGCGTATGCCGCTCGTCCGCTCAAATGTCGCGGGTGGACCTCTTTGCGGCGTGAGGCGTGTGAGCGGGCCTATGGTCACGGCTCAGCAGCGAGTCAGGTTCCAGCGGACGCCTATGCGTTTATCATGGGCAATGCGGTGCTTAATGGTTTAAGCGATAGTGTTTCTCATAGCGGGCTCGATGGCGGCTCTTACGACCTCACCCACGCGCTCTGGTGCGTGCTGGACATTCCGGACGCTGTGGAACGTTGGCGTAACGGTGAGCGGCTCTTCAAAGTCATTCGATAATATCGGGCTTGAGACGATAACGGTTCTCTCCATGTCGAGGGCAAAGAGCTGTTCCGTTTTTGCCCAATCTTTATAGCTATGGTACGTTTGGGCGCGCGGGGGCGCGGTATCGACTGATGCCGTGAGGTTAGAACAAGAAATTAAGGAGGAAATAATGTTGGGAAGAGATGCTCTTGTGAGTTGGTCCTGCAACGCTTTGAAGGGAAAGCTATCTACCTTAGCGCTTTTCTGTGTTACCACGACGATTATCCCGTGCTCTTCGGCATGGGCAGTAGCGCCGCAATCACCTCATGCCGCTCCGGGGGTTGATGGAGCTAAGGTGTATGCGCAGCGGTGCGCCTCGTGTCATAGCGGTAACGTGCCTCGGGCGACGCAACTAAATATCTTGCGCCAGAAGAGTGCGGAGGACATCCTTGATGCATTGTTGACTGGGCCAATGACTTTTCTCGGGATGTCAATGGCTGATGCTGATCGCAGGGCGGTGGCGGAGTACATTGCCGGCAAACCGTTAGGCGAAGGGCAGCTGCAGGACACCTTGACGAATATGTGTCCACAAGCGCCTGGAGAATTCACCGTTGTCGATAAAGCTCCACGGTGGAATGGGTGGGGCGTAAATCTGGCAAACACACGCTTTCAAGGAGCAGAACACGCAGGGTTAAGCACGGAGCAGGTTCCGAAGCTGAAGCTCAAATGGGCGTTTGGGTATCCAGAAGGGACCGTGGCGTCACAACCGACGGTCGTTGGTGGGCGGATTTTTGTCGGTACGTTGCGCGGCCACATTTATTCGCTCGATGCGAAAACTGGTTGCGTGTATTGGGCGATTAAAAATCCCACCGGCGTACGCTCGGCTATTAGCATCGAGCGTCTGCCGAATTCTAATCCGCCGAAGTACGTTGCATATTTCGGCGATCTCTCTGCCACGGTGCATGCCTTGGATGCGCGTACTGGCGAGACAGTTTGGTCAACAAAAGTGGAAACGCATCCCATCTCCCGAGTAACTGGTTCTCCGAAATTTCATGACGGTCGCTTATACGTGCCTGTCACCTCGCTTGAGGAAGCCTCGGCTGCCGATCCTAATTATCCCTGTTGTACGTTTCGTGGAAATCTAGTGGCGCTTGACGCCGCAACTGGCAAGCAGATCTGGAAAACCTACACCATTCTCGAGGAGCCTAAACCGACGCGCAAGAACAAAAACGGCGTGCAACAATATGGACCGGCGGGAGCAACAATATGGTCCTCGCCAACGATCGATCCTGATGGAGGCCGGATTTATGTCACTACTGGAGATAATTATGCTGATCCGGCGACGAAAACGAGTGACGCGATCATTGCATTTGACTTGAAGACCGGGAAGTTCCTATGGTCCGAACAATTTCTCGCTAACGATGCCTGGAACGTCGCTTGTGATTCGGCGAATGAAGCAAATTGTCCAGAGGCGAGGGGACCTGACCTCGATTTTGGCTCATCTCCAATTCTCCAAAAGCTTCCGAATGGGAAACGGGTGTTAGTAGCGGGGCAAAAATCTGGCATGGTGTTTGGCATTGACCCCGACGAAAAAGGCAAACGCCTCTGGGAGCAGCGCGCTAGCAAAGGCGGGATAGCTGGTGGAATTCAGTGGGGACCGGCAGCGGATAATGATCTGATGTATGTGGCGATCTCAGATATCGGCATGACTATAAAAGATGATCCTGAAGCGGGGAAGATTCCTGCGCTCGATCCTACTGTCGGAGGTGGGATTCATGCGTATCGTTTGGCAACCGGTGAAAAGGTCTGGTCTGTACCTCCAGTCAACTGTAACGGAAAGCCAAATTGTAGCCCGGCGCAGTCCGCGGCAATTTCGGTTATCCCTGGCGCCGTGTTCTCTGGTTCGGTCGACAGCCACCTGCGGGCGTATGCCACCACGGATGGAAAAGTCATTTGGGATCATGACGCCGCGCAGGAATATAAGACGGTGAACGGCGTCAAAGCCAGCGGCGGATCATTCGATGCCTCGGGGCCAACGATCGTTGACGGCATCCTCTACACCAACTCCGGCTATGCACAGTTCGGAGGACGACCGGGGAACGTGCTCTTGGCATTCTCGGTGGATGGAAAATAGTAATGCTGAGTAAAAAGCTCTGAGCGCTGAGTAGGAAGGTTGGGATTTATCAGCTGACCCTAACCTTCCTCTAGCAGTTACTGGTCTTTCTTTCTGCTTTGACCTCTTTCTTTTTTGCTAGTTCTCCATTGGTGGCTTCAACTTAAATACTCGCGCCGCATTCAATCCCAAAACCTTGGCGCGGCTTTCTTCTGACAGACATCCCATTTGCCGTTCAATACTTTCCGCCGAGTGCGGCCAGCTGCCTTCGTGGTGTGGGTAGTCGTTCGACCACATAAGATTATCCACGATCTCGAGTTCTTCGGCGCGCGGCAACGTGACGTGATCTTCCATAAAGGCAGAGAAGCAGTTGCGACGATAGTAGAAACTTGGCAACTCAGGCATGACCGGGCGTACCCACATGTGATGCGCTTGGAACGAGTAGTCCATCGCTTCGATCATCCAAGGCACCCAGCCGATGCCGCCTTCAATGGAGCCCGCCTTCAGTTTGGGGTGTCGTTCAAAGACGCCTGAACTAATCAAATTGACGAGTGGCTCCATTACGGTTGGCATGGAATGACACACATAGTTAATCACTGCGCCACCGAGGCCGGTAACGCCGCGTGGATCGCGACCGGTGGACACATGGAACGTCATCGGCAAGTCGACTTCTGCGATCAGCGACCACAATGGATCAAAATGTTTGTCGTTGTACTGTAATTCTCCTGGTTTGATGGGACCAAAGATTGGCTTATTGGGCAACGCCAAACCTTTGAACCCTTGCTCTGCCGCCCATTTAACTTCGGCCATTGCTCCTTCGAGGTCGCCTGGAGCGATGACGGCCATGGGGATGAAGCGGTCCCAGTAGTCAGCAAAGTTTTCTCTTGCCCAGCGGTTCCATACGCGAAACATGGCTTGTTGAAAAACCGGGTCGGGCGTGGCGAAACAGAGCAAGCCTTTATTCGGGAAAATAATTTCCACATCCACGCCGTCAGCTTCTGCGTCTTGTACGCGTTGCTTCAGGTTGACGCCGGCTCGGTAGCGCAAGCGATCTTCGGGCTCCATACGACCGGTGTAAGGTTGAAAGAAATCTGGTTCTTCGTACGCCTCGCGCTCGATAAGATGCTTGACTACATCACGTCCCGGCATCACGAGGCTGGGCTGCATGCCTTCGGAGATCAGCCACTGGGCGCCGTCTTCATCAACTTTGATACGAGGGATACGGTCAAGATATCGTTTCTCAATCCGTGCCGAAAGAAAATCCACCGGCTCAATGCCGTGGGTATCGACTGAAACCATGAAGTATTTATTCGGATCTCCCGCTCGGGCTGTGCGCTGCCAATTTGTATGCCCTGGCGTGACCTGACGCCAAGCGTTGCGTAGGGAATTTGTTTGCACTTTTGCTGTCGTCATGATGATTCTCCTCGATCATTTTTATGAGTACTACTGAGGCCAATAGTCGTTTGCTCCCAGTCCCTGGAGGGTAAGGCCATAGCCCAAATTATCCAACATGAGACGCTTCAGGCGCTGGGTGAGCACGACGCGAGCATACCGCAAAGTAAGCGGTGGTTGTTGATTCAGTTGTTCTGCCAGTTCCCAAGCGCGAGGGAGCAGCCGTTCGCGTGGGAGAACTTCATTAACCACGCCCAATTCGAGAGCTTGCCGCGCCGCAATTTTCTGCCCAGTCAGTAAAAAATAGCGCCCGCGATTGATGCCGAGAATGAGTGGCCAGACAACGTGCACTCCATCTCCAGGAACGAGTCCGTTAGGGAAATGTGGCGCGTCTTGGAACACTGCATGCTCAGCAGAAAGAACAATGTCACAGAGTACGGCAAGTTCGGCATGGATGAATACCGGGCCATTTACGGCGGCGATCATGGGCACTTCAATATCCAGCAAATTCATCAACAGCTGTTTCGCGTCCCAGTAAATATGATCCCATACTCGTGGGGTGATCTTCGTGGCTGGGAGGCGCTGGCCGAGATTATCAGAGTCAACTTCCTCGATGAAAGATTCACCCGCTCCGGTCAAGATAATGACTTTATTCTCCGGATCACTCCCAATGTCGCGAAAGGCAAATCCGAGTTCTTCATGTGGGCCGGCTCCCCAGCGTAAGGTGTTGCCATTGGTGTGAAGGGTGAGTTGAAGAATACCGTCGTGTCGTTCCATTTTGAGACATTCATATTTCGTGGCGTAGGTATCAAAAATCCTCATAGTTGGTTCTTCTTTGTTGAGTGGATTCCTTCCCCAATATTCCAGCAAGATGTCTGGAGGATATGGGTCAAGGGTGATGAAGGGAAATCTTTTCTATCTTTTCTAGCTCTCGGTATGAACGGCTAGTCTCTTTGGCCCGCAGATATCGTTCCGCGAAATTACACTTTTGTCACGGTGCACACGCCCGTAAGGTGTCCATTACTTGCTGCTTTGTGTTTGGTCCATCTCCGAGTGGAAAGATAATGGGCAGAGCAATGCCTGATTGCCGATAGGCTGCTATTCGTTCGCGACATTCAGCCGGCGTGCCTGCTACACCAAGCGCCTGAATCAGCTCATCTGGAACGAGCTTTGCCGCTCCTTCTCGATCTCCTCTTTTCCAAGCGCTGCGGATGGCTTGCGCGGCGTCAGGAAACCCACTTTCCCCCATCAAACGGTTGTAGCGTGGAAAAAACCCTGCGTAGAAGGCGGCGGCTGGACGCATACGATCATACGCCACACGCCGGTCATCCGACATGCTGCACGACAACAACGAGACAATATCGATGTCTTTCGGATCACGGCCCGCCCGGCGCGCGCCGATAGCAATATGCTCGGCGGCTTTACGCCCCGATTCTTGATTGCTCCATACCATGATCGTGCCTTGAGCGATTTCTCCGCTGATCTCCAGCATCTGCGGAAAGACCGAGGAAACATAGATAGGCAGCTCGCGTCGAATCGGAGTAAACCACAAGTCGAAGCGCTCAAGGTTGATGACTTCCCCTTTGTAGGATGCCACGCCGTCACGCACGAGTGCGCGGACAATTGCGACGGTTTCCTTGAGTCGTTGCACCGGCTTTGCATAAGCGATGCCGTGTTCGGGCTCAACCTGTACTTTATGGCTGGAGCCAAGACCGAGAATAAAGCGTTGGTTTGAGAAGTAGTCTACGCACGCCGCCGCCATGGCGATCGTCGGCGCGCTGCGCACAAACACGCTGCTAATCGCGGTGCCGAGTAAGATCTTTTTCGTTTGCACCGCGCAGGCGGTCAGAATGGAGAACTGATCACCGCCGTGGCCTTCCACCACCCAGGCGGATTCATAGCTCAGCTCTTCGGCAAGCTTGACGCAATCAACAATCTCGGTTGGGGTGAGACCTCCACCTCCTAAGGCAACGCCTAATCGAGCCACAGTTGGTTCCCCCTTATAACAGTAAGATGCGAAAGACATTCTTGACTGCTAGGCCTTCGCCGTCAACTCCGGCGCGGAGTAGGGAACTTCGCGAGAAAGTTCCCGGTTAGGAAGAAAGTTATTGGAAAAAGGAGGAAGTCGTTATGTGTCGACGAAATGCCAATTTCTGGATGAAGAGAACTGTTTTCTTCCTTCTTGCTGTAAGCATGTATGCCTGTCCGGCTCCTGAACAAAAAAGCTCGCAAGAACAGGAAGAGCTAGTGGATGCCTTGGTCAACAATCTCACGCATGCGAGCCCGCACATTCGCGGCGGGGCAATTAAAACCTTGGCCAGGCTGAAACAACCCGCCGCTGTGCCCGCGCTCATTGAGTTAATGCGCTTTGATTCGGTCTTTCAATTGTCTCCCGTCGCCACGCTGGAACAGCTGACCGACCAGCAACTTGGAGATGACTGGGGGAAATGGGTGGAGTGGTTACAGCAACATGAAGAGATCCGTCCTCATAAAAGTTTCTTGGCGTGGAAAGCGAACTTGTACAGCCGTGTTGACCAGGCCTTCGAGAATTTTCTCTATCCTGGCGTGCTCTACCGTATCCGTCTGGAAGAGATCGTCTGGGGCGGCGTGCGAAAAGATGGAATCCCCGCGCTTACCAACCCTAAGCATGTCAAACCAACCGAGGCGATTTATCTTACTCCGCAAGAGTTCGTGTTTGGCGTCTCCATCAACGGTGACAGCCGCGCCTATCCGCTGCGCATTCTTGATTGGCATGAGATGTTCAACGATGTCGTTGGCGGCAAGCCGATAACCCTGTCGTATTGAACATTGTGTGGATCAGGGATCCTTTACGAAACCACCGTGAGTGGGACGACATATACGTTCGGTTCTTCCGGATTTCTCTTTCGCAGTAACAAGCTGATGTACGATCATCAAACCGAAAGCCTCTGGCACAACCTGACTGGCGAGCCGGTGGTCGGTTCACTGGCGAATAGCGGCATCAAACTGAAGGTCTTCCCCGTGGTCATCTCGTCGTGGGAAAAATGGTTGCATGAGCATCCTGAGACCGTCGTGCTTGATATCAACACAGGCTATGACCGTGACTATACCCCAGGGAAACCATACGGTGATTACTTCGCTCGACCCGATACCATGTTCCCTGCTTCTCCTCGCGATGCGCGCTTGCCGCCGAAGGCTTACGTTTTTGCCCTACGGATCGGGGATCATGCCAAAGCCTATCCAATGGACGTCGTGGGAAAGATAAAAGTCGTGAACGATATCGTGGGAGGAATAAACCTAGTAATCCTGGCTGATAGCGAGACGCGCACGGCTCGTGCGTACGAGCGACACGACCACAATTTCTCCGCAGGAAAGACTGCCCAAGAAATTGTCGAGCCGCAAGTAAAGGAAATATGGCAGGTGCAAGAAGAGCAGCTCATTAATACACAGACTGGTGAGAAACTTTCACGTCTCGGCGGACATGTGTCGTACTGGTTTGGCTGGTATGCGTTTTATCCAAGGACGGAAGTGTACAGTACTGAGTGATGAGTCCCGAGTAACGGGTGCTGAGTGCTGCAGCCAAGGTTTGTTGTCTCACCTGCCCAACAGGGCGGCGAAGTGTCCTTCGGGGTCGCCGAACTGTTCTGTGTAGTCCTCTCGGCTCCGTTGAATCACTTCATAGGCTTCCTCGCGTCCATAGACATGAGTGATCTCACACCGACGCTCCAACGCACCCGGCGCGTCTTTGTATGTGAGAAAGTAGTGCTTGAGTCGTTCGATCAGGGCGGAAGGACAGTCCGTGATCTCTTGCCAACCGCCGTACACGGCGTCGTCCTGTATGACGGCGATGATTTTGTCATCGGCCTGATGTCTATCAATCATGCGCAAACCGCCGATAGGAATTGCTTGTAGTAGGATATCGCCGCGGGGAATGGCTTTCTCGGCCAGAATACAAATGTCCAAGGGGTCGCCGTCACCCTCAATTCCTGGTCGTTGTGTCTTTTCCGTGCAAAAATTCCCTACCCGTTCAGCGCACAGCGTTTGTGGAATAAAGCCATACAGGGTCGGGCATACATTTGAGTAGCGTTGCGGACGATCAATTTTGAGCAGTCCCGAATCCTTGTCGATTTCATACTTCACCGAATCGGTCGGCACGATTTCAATATACGTCGTTACAATTCTTGGGGCGTCTTGACCAATTGGTACGCCATGCCACGGATGAGCTCTGAATAGCAGTCCCATCAATTGGCCGAGTGAAGGTGTTTGTTTCTTTTGCATGGCGTATTCCTCAAGGCTTTTCTGGCGGTAACTCGATAAAGCTCCACTGGTAGCCATCCGGATCAAGCGCGAAGCATTCTTTCCCCCACGAGTAACTTGTAGGTTCTTGCAGTATGATAACACGATGTTTTTTTAAGGTAGTGACCAACGCCTCCATGTTGTCTACTTCAAAGTGGGGAAAGATGCCCGCGCCCTTTTCCTCGACCTGTTTATCAAATGACCAGGGCTTGGTGCTGAGATATACGCCAAACGTTCCTGCATTCAGCATAGCAAACGTCTTGTACCGTTGCTCAAGTGTGAGTCCCAGGATGTCTTGGTAGAAATGAAGTGAAGTCTCTGGATCTTTGACGATGAGGAGAACGTGGTGCACGTTTTTTATGTGAAAGGAGGGAGGTTTGTCCTCAGCAGAAACCCAGTTGGTAGCGAAAAAGAAAAACACGCAAAGTAGCAGGAAGCGTTTCATTCTTTCTCCTGTTCGCTCAGTTGCACGCCGACTGCATACACCTCTCGCTTAGAGATTCCGCGTCGTTCGCCCAAGGTTTGTGCAATTTCTTTGAGCGACAGTCCTTGTTTACGGAGGTAATGAATTTCTTCCGTAAGCGGCGGCTGATCGTCGTTGCTCACTGTTTTCGGCGCGCCGCCCACTAAGAGTGCGACTTCACCTTTGATTTCTCGTGTCTGTAGTTGCGTATGAAGCTCTGAGGCGAATCCACGCAGCACCTCTTCGTACATTTTCGTTAACTCGCGGCCAATGACCATGGGGCGCGCTCCAAAGGCGTCTTCGATATCTTTTAAAGTATCGCTCAAACGATGAGGAGATTCAAAAAAAATAAGCGTCCGTTCTTCTTGCTTCAGGTTTTGTAAGGCTTTTCGGCGTTGCGTTGGTTTGGCGGGCAAGAAACCCTCGAACACGAACCGGTCGGTCGGGAGGCCGCCGACGCTCAACAATGCCGCCACGGTGGACGGGCCTGGAATGGGAATCACGGGAATTCCGGCTTCCGCTGCGCCTTTGACAAGACGATAGCCTGGGTCAGCGATGCCTGGTGTTCCGGCATCACTGACCAGTGCAATGGTTTTACCGGCTTGGAGTTGGACGATCAGCGTCGGCGCCTTGCTCGCCTCGATCTGATCATAATAACTGGTTAAGAGAGTAGTGATGCCATAATGCGTGAGCAGCTTACGGGTGTGGCGCGTGTCCTCAGCAGCAATGAGATCAACCTCTTTGAGCACACGCAACGCCCGCAGTGTGATATCTTCGAGGTTCCCAAGCGGCGTTGCCACGACATAGAGCACACCCAGCACCCTAGCGCCCCCAATCGCGAGAATAGCGGAAGTCGCGGTCGATCGTCCGTTGTGATACTTTTGCGATGATCGGCAAGCGACGTTTGTACTGTGAGTTCATAATACGGCGGGAAATCTGCTCTACGAACGCCGGGGCGAATCCTTCAGCCTGGAGCTTGTGGGGAGAGTAGCGCTGATCGACCATGAGGTAGAGTAGCTCATCAACCTCCTGGTAGGAAAATCCCAGTTCATTTTCATCGGTTTGCCCGGACCAGAGATCCGCGGACGGCGGTTTTTCGATTATTGGACAAGGAACGCCAGCATATTCCGCTAACGCCCACACTTGGGTTTTGTACAGATCGCCAAGCGGATTCACCGCTGACGCCATATCGCCGTGCAGCGTGCCGTAGCCAAGGAGCAATTCGGTTTTGTTGCTCGTTCCTAGCACCAGCGCCTGCCAACGAGCGGAATGATCGTAGAGAATCGTCATGCGTTCGCGCGCCATTTTGTTACCGCGGCGCATGTTATCGGCGTCGGAAAAATGCTCAAAGTAGGCGTCAATTTGTGGAGTGATCTCGACGGTAAGAGATTGAATGCCGGTGGCGGTAATGACCAGGTCTGCATGCTCTAAGCTTTCCTTACTGGAGGTCTTATACGGCATCTTGATAGCAAGCACGTTCTCTGGTCCCAGCGCTTTTGCTGCCAAACAAGCACTGAGTGCGGAATCGACACCGCCAGAAAGCCCAACAACAACTCGGCTTACTCCGGTTTTACAGACTTCATTGGCGATGAAGGAAATCAGGATTTGGCTAAGTAGCGAGGGATTGGTTGGAATGCGGCCCATTCAGAAAGTATGGCAGGGGATGGCTGAAGAGTCGAGAGAGCTGATTCTCGAGCATTGTAATCAGCTAGAGCAAATAGATCATCTGAGTCAACCACTCAAGCCGCGAGCTTATGGCAGAATAAAACAACCTGCATGCAGACATCAGCCGCCGTTATGGACGTGTCTCTGTCTCCAGATGAGTAAGCCAAGTGAGTGCTTCTTGCCGATTTCTCCCACACATTTCAGGAGAGGGTTGGAGTCCGGAACAACAATGCGGACGTTCAGGTTGACCGAAAAGCGCGCACCGGTAGTCGTCTGTCAACTGCACGCACTTTACCCCTGCTGGTTTCCCTTCCGGCATGCCAGGAATTGGACTGGAGATTGATGGAGCGATGCAGCATGCTCCACAGTGGGATCGACAGTCCATGGTGCGCTGTCTACAGCTTTTGCGCGCCTTTCGCCGAAATGAGAATGATCGGTTGGTCACTCACAAATACTTGCGTACGACTCAACAAGTCTTGTGAAGACAGCTCCTTTTTCATAAAGGCGCGAAGGTGGTTGCTCGTGACGTAAAATTTCGCTTCTTCAATTGGCCCTGGTTCATCGACGTGGTCAGCGAGGCTGTCCGTTTCTGGAAATGACTTGTGATGGTAGAGAATGTCAACCCTCACTCCGTCCGCTGGAACCTGGAGGGTATCCATGTGCGCAAAGGCTTTTGTGAGAATCCGTTCCCAGATAGTTAATAACCGACCCTGTTGATCGATAGTCTGCTCGTTGAGAATAAGGCCTGTATCAACCAAAATGACGAGGAAGGTGGTGTTGTCTTTGGTTTCGTTGCCGTTGACTCTGATTGAAGTTGTCAGTGCAGAGCCGCTGTGGTTTGCGGCGTCAAGCAGCCAACTTACTAAAGCAACAGTGTCTGGTCCGTATTGTCTTTTCATTTCCTGTAAAAATTTGAGGACTTCAGGGGGAGGGGTCGAGCCAGCTCCGAAAGACGGCTCCTCATCCGTGGCTCGCGCGAGGCCGGCGGTGGTGAATACGAGCATGAGAGAGAGAATAAGAGAAATTCTTTTCATCAGTTTGGTATGATGCCAAGCTTCCCCTGCTTGCTCAAGCACCCGAGGCAGTGTGTAGTATATAAAAACAAAACCTGCATGCGTGGATTGCCTTCCAAAGTTTTCAGCGCTCTCAATCGCTTCTTTCCGCTAACGCGCAACCTCCGCCTCGGCGTCGCTGTATCCGGCGGTCCAGACTCGGTTGCGCTTCTCGGAGCGCTTGTCGAACTGACTTTGCAGGAAGCGCTGCAACTCATCGTTTTGCATGTGAATCACGCGTTACGCCCTGAATCTGACCAGGAACAGCAACTTGTGGAAGACCTTTGCCAATGTTGGCAATTGCCGTGTGTTGTAAAAATCCTGACGCCTCCACAAGTACGAAGGGGAATTGAGGCGTGGGGGCGCGCCGAGCGATACCAATTTTTTCAAGAGGTCAAAGAGCAGCACAGCCTCGACGCGGTCGCATTAGCGCATACTCGAGATGACCAGGCCGAGACTGTATTGTTCCGCCTGTTACGGGGGACCGGCCGTCGCGGGTTAACGGGCATCCCTGCCCGACGAGATGATTGGATTATTCGTCCTCTTCTTTCCTGCTCCCGTCAAGAAGTTATAGATTATCTAGCCATTAAACATCTCTCTTACGCGACCGATGCCAGTAATACCG
>JBFWZL010000132.1:0-13353 GCA_050185455.1 Binatia bacterium
ACCCGTTCTCGGGTCACTTTCCAACGATCCTTGAAATTCACACCGTGATTCGCCATTTCTTCGGCATTCCACCCTGCGCCAATGCCGAAGAGGAAGCGTCCGTGAGAAAGACGATCAAGATTCGCCACGGTTTTGGCCAATGCGATCGGGTGATGTTCGGTAATCAGACACACACTTGTGCCGATTTTCAGTTTTTCCGTTACGACTGCGGCGGCTGTCAATTCGATGAAGGGGTCAGCAAAATGTTTGTATATTTCCGGCATCGCGCCACCGCTGGGAAACGGGGTGCGACGGCTTGTGGGAATATGGGAATGGGCGCCCATCAACAGGGATTCAAAACCCTGCGCTTCTGCCCAGCGGGCTAATTCGACCGTGGGGATGGACGCATCTGTCGTAATCGTGACAATCCCGAACTGTAACATTATTGTATGATCTTCCTCAGCTTATGCCGCAAACCGCAGTGGCAAGGGTCTGCGGGCCACGAACGACGAGGGTTATGGGCGCAGGACAAACCCCTCATAACCTTTAGCCGCAACGTCCTCGCACTTTTTCCGATAGGCGGGAGAGCCACCTGCATACATGAGGAACGTGCGTTTCTTGCCGGGAGTGTTAGCTCCCATGAACCAGGAGTCCGTCTGCAACAAAAGCGAGTTAGCAATCGTGTCTGCCACATGGTCGGTCCAAGCCTCTTCCGCCTCGGGCGTCGCTTCGATGCGGCTATATTTATGGGCGCGCAGGTAATGAATACATTCAGTGACCCACTCGACATTTTGCTCGCTACAACGCGGAATGTTGCAGAACGTGGCGCCATTGTGCGGTCCAACGAGCGTGAACAAATTGGGAAACCCGACACTCTGAAGACCAAGATAGGTGCGCGGTCCATCAGCCCATTTGTCTTTCAGCGTCTGTCCATCCACCCCACGAATATCGATGCGGGTGAATGCCCCTGTCACCGCATCGAAGCCGGTGGCAAATATAATGATATCGAATTCATACTCTGTTGCACTGGTCTTGACGCCTGTCGGGGTAATCCGCTCGATTGGGGTCTCGCGCAGGTCAACCAGCATGACATTGTCCTGGTTGTAGACCTCGTAATATCCACTTTCTAACGGGACACGCTTAGCGCCAAACGGATGATCCTTGGGGCAGAGTTTCTCCGCCACCACGGGATCTTTGACGCGTTGGCGAATCTTGTTGCGCACGAACTCAGCAAAGGTGTCGTTCGCTTCTTTGCTGGACATAATGTCGGAGAAATTACCGAGCCATTTCTTGAACCCGGGTTCCGCCCAGATCTGCTCGTAGAATGCCTCGCGCTCTTGCGGCGAAACCTCTAAAGCCGATCGCGGATCGAAGTCATGAAGTCCGCTGGCAAAGGTTTGGCGGCACTTCTTGAAGATGTCTGGGTAGCTCGCTTTGATTGCTTTCTGAGTTACCGGATCAATTGGTTTATTGTGTAATGGCGCACAATAATTGGCGGTACGCTGGAAGACAGTGAGATGACCAACTTCCTTGGCAATTTCCGTAATGAGTTGAACGGCAGTCGCGCCGGTACCGATGACTCCCACGCGCTTGCCGGTGAACGATATGGGAGTTTTCGGCCACAAGCCTGTGTGGCGCCATTCGCCGGTGTAGCCGTCGAGCCCATCAATTGTTGGCATTTGCGGTGCAGACAAGACACCGATAGCGGTAATGAGGAATTGCGCTTGCGCACGGCGACCATCCTCAGTCTGGATTTGCCAACGATTCTCACGCTCGTCGTACACGGCGGAAACGATCCGCGCATTGAACTGGATGTCGCGACGTAGGTCGAACTTATCCGCCACATAATTGAGGTAACGTTCGTTTTCCGGCTGGCCGGAGAAATGTTCCTTCCACTCCCACTCTTGCAAGAGTTCCTCCGAGAATGAGTAGCCATAGGAATAGCTTTCGGAATCGAAACGTGCGCCGGGATAGCGGTTCCAGTACCAAGTCCCGCCCACCCCGCTGCCTGCTTCATAGACCCGCACCGAAAGTCCAAGCTCTCGCAAACGGTAGAGCTGATACAGCCCCGAAATCCCGGCGCCAATAATAATCGCGTCAAAGTGCTCCACTGGCTTTGCATTGGTAGGCAGTGTGAGCTGCGCAGAACTTGCCATTCAAGCTTCCTCCTCAATCGAACACTGGCTCGTCATTCATTTTTCCTCAACTCAATCCTCGTGCATCACGCGCGAGCTGACGTTGCACGCTTGGCCTCATCTGCATAGAAAAATTCGCGGAACGCCACCCCACAGATCCCCTGCTCTGCCAAGGCGCGCGCCTTTTCTTTATTCTCAGCAAAATACATGGCGCGCAACACCCCAATGTTTTCTCTAAGCTTCAAGCCATGGCCTGCCGGTTGGGCTTCTTTCTGATAGGCTCCGACAAGCAAATGAAGGTGAAGCAACGCTATTTTAACGCAGACAGTATAATTGCTAGATGGGTGCGGCACTTTCCCAACAAGCAGGGGCAGGCGGTGGCAGCGCCCATGTGTATAGTCTACGGCTTTAATGAAGCTGGAAAGCTGAGCGGGGAGCGTATCTACATCAATGAGACGCGGATGGCGCCATACACTAACTATGCAGAGCGGTCTGCCTATGCGCGAAGCGTCAGATTGAGACCTACGGCAAATATCTCTTGCCGCGGTACACATAACAACGGGAGGAATCGGAATGAAAGCGGCAGTACTCTATGAACGGAAGACACCTTTACAAGTGGAAGAGGTCGATCTCGATAAGCCAAAAGCAGGGGAAGTGTTGGTCAAGGTCGTCGCCAATGGCGTGTGCCATAGCGACTATTCGGTGATCAATGGGGTTTTGCCACTCCCGCTGCCAGTCGTCCCTGGGCATGAAGGCGCGGGCATCGTGGAAGAGGTGGGACCTGGCGTGACGTTGGTGAAACCGGGCGATCACGTCGTGCTCTCCGCAGTCCCCTATTGCGGTCATTGTTATTACTGTTCATTTGGTGAGTTCGTGCAGTGTGACAGCACGGTAGTCGTGATGGGTCGCGGAACGCTGGCGGATGGGACATCGCGCCTACACAAGAACGGAACGCCGCTCCACCACATGGCAGGTCTCTCCAGCATGGCGCAATACGCCGTAGTAGCGGAAATGGCGTGTATCAAGATTCCTCAAGAGGTCCCACTCCATATTGCGTGTTTGGTAGGCTGCGGCGTGATAACGGGCGTGGGGGCCGCGATCAATACCGCGAATGTGGCGGCAGGCAGCAGCACGGTAGTAATCGGCTGTGGCGGCGTCGGTCTGAACGTGATCCAAGGTTGTGTGCTGGCTGGTGCAGGGACAATCATCGCGGTTGATTTGCTGGATAACAAACTTGAGGCGGCCACGCAGTTCGGCACCACCCATACCATTAACCCGCAACGGCAAGACGCGGTGAAAACCATTCGTTCACTGACGGAAGGCCGAGGTGCGGATTACGCCTTTGAGGCGATCGGATTAGGCAAGACGATTGAGCTGGCGTATGCCTGTATCCGTCGCCGCGGCATCGCAATCGTGGTAGGCGCCGCCGCCCGGAACGATCGAGTGACGCTACCGGCAGCGAGTTTTCTGGGGGAGAAAACCCTTATGGGCTCAGCGTATGGCTCCGCGCGTCCCCGCGTGGACTTACCGCGACTGGTCGATCTGTACATGCAGAAGAAACTAAAACTTGATGAATTGGTGACGCGCACTTATCCACTGGATGACGTGAACGCGGCTATGACTGCTTTAGAGAAAGGGGAAGTCCTCCGCAGCGTCCTCCTCATGTAAGGAGAGAAAAATGAACCGAACGCCTGAAGCGAGGAGGGAACCGCACTGGACTTTCACTCAACGTCGGGCGGCAGGTAGACCAGCTCGGGATGAACTGACATTAACCGAAAAAAAGAGGCACACTCAGTGGTGAACTGGGCCGAAACCACGGCCAGTATCGCCGAGACCGGATTGGTGTTCGTAAGAGGAGGAGCAAGTAAGCTGCTCCTCATATTGCACGATGAGCTGGGCTATCCAGGTTGGAGACAATGGAATAAGGAACTGACAAAAGAGCGCGAGCTCATTCTAGGCTGTCAACACAAGAAAGGAGGGACACAACGATGATCATTGGCTATTTCACCGAACGCCCGTATCGCTGGATACCCGAGGACGAAGTCCTCAGAAATGAAGCGTTCTTTGCAGTATCGAACAAGTATTTTGACCGCGAGAAAGCCGCGGACGATTACAACTACTTCTTGGATGAATACTGTTACGCTGAGGATTTGGGCTTTGACGCTCTCATGCTCAATGAGCACCACGGCAATCCCTTCTGTATGGGCAGCGTGATGAACGTCGAAGCCTCGATCCTCGCTCGTATCACCAAACGTGCGAAGATTGTGTTGATCGGCAATCCCCTGCCGGTCATCAAGCACCCGCTGCGCATGGCCGAAGAGCTGGCCGAAATCGATCTGATTTCGCGCGGCCGCCTCGTCACAGGTTGGGTGCGTGGCGCCGGCAGCGAGCAGTTCTTCAACAACGCTAACCCAGCCTACAACCGCGAGTACTTCAACGAAGCGCATGACTTCATTATTCAGGCGTGGACGCGGCCTGGTCCGTGGCGCTACGAAGGCAAACACTTCCACTATCGGCATGTGAACCCGTGGGCGCTGCCCTATCAGAAGCCACACCCACAAATGTGGATTCCTGGGGTGCTGAGTCCCGAAACCGCGCGCTGGTGCGCCGAACATGCCTACCCGTACATGGGGTTGGTCACCGCGTTGGGACCGACCTGCGAAATGTGGGACTTCTACGCCGATATTGCGGCGGAGAATGGCTATCAAGCCGGACCGGAAAACTTTGGCTACCTGATGAGCGTATTCGTGGCGGACACCGATGAGAAGGCGCAAGAACTGGGCAAAGGCTTTATGTTCGGCGGAGGTCCAGGAGCATTCTCGCGACCGGAGCACACGTTACCGCCGGGTTATAATTCTCGGGATGCGATTCGCCGCCTGGCGCGGATGCCGAGTGGCGGCTGGGTTGGCGTCAGCTCAGAGCGACTGAAACAAGCGCAGGAAGGGAAGAGCGCCAACGATGGCAAGGATTACGCCGAGGTGCGTCGCAAGCTGATGTCGGCCTATGACAAAGCGCAGAAGGACCATCTGATGATCGTGGGGTCACCCAAGACGGTGACAGAGAAAATCAAGACCATCTTACGGCTGCTGCGCACGAGTATCCTCACAGTTTTCCAGGTGCAGGGCGCCGTGAGTAATGAGGATCGCAGGAACAGCATGCGATTGTTCGCACAAGAAGTGATGCCTGCGGTAAGGGAGTGCGCCAAGGAGCTCAACCTCCCAGATCCATTTGAGCGCTTTCCAGGGTCGGTCAAGTTACGAACAGGCGTCACGCGAGACCCAGTGGTGGATCGTGCGCCGCTCGCGTCCCTGAAGCTTGGGGTTTAGTCTTCTGTCCGTACAATACCCAAAGCCCTCCGACACTGTTATTGCGAGCACGACGAAGTACTCTCGTTTTTAGATAGAGAATGCTTCGTCGCCGGAGTCTGTCTTGAGCCCTTCGCCAAGCTCAGGATGACCTACGCGCAGCGAAGTCGAAGAGACTCCAGGCAAAGACCTAACGGAATAAAACGGCAAGAGAAGAGGACCGCATATGAATATTACCGGCATTTACCACATCAACATCAACTGCATTAACTTCGAGCGCTCGCTGGCATTCTACAAAATGCTGGGGTTCAAAGAGGTGGTCGATTTTGGCGAAGGTACGGGCCCGCAGATGGTAGGACTAAAAATTCCCGGCGCGCGGGGCCGCGCGAAGCTGTTGCAGCTCGGTGACGATCCCCGTTCGTGCCATATCGATCTGATTGAATGGCTGGACCCGAAAACTGAAGGACGACCTTACGAACGCCTGACCCATGCGGGCATCGCTCGGGTCTGCCTGTACTCCAAGAACATCTGGAAAGATTACGAGGAGCTCAAGAGTAAAGGGGTGGAATTTTATACGGAGCCGGTGACGATTAAATACCGTGGTGGGCAGTCTCTCATCGTTTGCTTTGAAGACCCCGACGGCACGGTAGTGGAGCTGACGCAATTCCAGAGAACGGCGCCCTCTCAACAGGAGAACACGAGATAAACCGCTCGTCAAAAAAGGAAGGCAATGGAGGACAATACCTTGTCACCAGAAATGCAGAGGAGCCCGCACGAATTGCCATCTCATCTCATATAGGAGGAGTTGACTATGGATTTGCATCACAAAGCGACATCAGCCTCGATTCATGCGCGTCTGGCGCATCCTGTTATTGACGCCGACGGTCATTGGATTGAATTCGAGCCGACTCTGCTCGATTACCTCAAGCAAGTTGGCGGCCCAACCATGGTCGATCGCTATCGCCGCAATGAGTATTCGGCTGGCTTGCACAATTGGGCGCGGATGACGCTGGAAGAACGTCTCGCTCGTCGTTCAATGCAACCTTCCTGGTGGGCCTTTCCCACGAAGAATTCGCTCGACCGGGCGACCGCGATGCTGCCACATCTCCTCTACGAACGGATGGGGGACATCGGGCTCGATTTTGCGGTCGTCTATCCGACGCTCGCGCTTCTCTTTCCGGCGATAAAAGACCCTGAGGTGCGGAGCGCCGCCTATCGGGCATACAATCTGATGGCCGCAGATATGTTCCGCGGCCTGGACGATCGTCTCACTCCAGCCGCCTGTATTCCGATGGGTACGCCGGCAGAAACGCTTGCAGAGCTTGAGGTGGTCGTCAACCAGCTAGGTTTGAAAGCGTTGATGTTTTCAAGTCTGCTGCGTCGGCCAGTTGAAGCCGCGCAAAAGGATGGCGTCACGAATCGCTATGCGACGTGGCTCGACACCCTTGGGCTGGACAGCCAGCACGACTACGACCCCGTTTGGGCGAAGTGTGTCGAACTCAAAGTGACTCCGACGTTCCATACCGCTTCCCAGGGCGTTGGCGCCCGTGCGTCCTGTTCCAACTTTGTCTACAATCATATCGGACATTTCGCGGCCGCTGGCGAGGCGGTCTGCAAATCGTTGTTCCTAAATGGCGTCACCCGCCGTTTCCCAACGCTCAAGTTCGCCTTCCTCGAAGGAGGCGTCGGCTGGGCTTGTACGCTATACAGCGATCTTGTTGGCCACTGGAAGAAGCGCAACGTGCAGGCGCTCGACAATACGAACCCGGCGAACCTCAATCTGCATATGATAGCTGAATATTTTCAGCGCTATGGCACGGATTTGCTCACTACACACATCGACCAGCTTGACTCGATTTGCCATCTGCTTGCCGGTGTCGAGGCAGTCGATGATTTCGCGCGCTGCGAGATTACGCGCCCCACGGACATCCGCGATTTGTTCGTGCCAAACTTCTACTTCGGTTGTGAGCCCGACGACCCGGTCAATGTATGGGCCTTCCGCGCCAAGGCGAACCCGTTCAACGCCAAACTACGCGCCATTATGGGATCGGATATCGGGCATTTTGACTGTGTGGATATGGCTGACGTCCTCCCTGAAGCGTATGAACTTGTTGACGAGGGCTTACTGACCGGGGATGATTTCCGCGACTTCGTTTTCGGCAATCCCGTCCGCCTATGGGCTGAAACAAATCCGGATTTCTTCAAAGGGACGGTAATTGAAAAACAGGCTGCAGATTACCTTGCACAGGGAAATACATCTCAGCAGGCCGCGATTGCAGGCGCATAGGGTTCTATCGCAAATCACCCCAACGAAGGAGGGGCCATGACGACGCGAGAGACGGCTTCTGTGAGGTACAGCCCACGATCACCCGAAGTGCAAGACAACCCGTATCCATACTATGGATTAGACCTTTGTAAGGATAGCGTTCACTAAGAAGATTGAGGAGAAAACTTATGACAACTGCCGTCGCTGCCGAGACAGCGTCTTACGCTTTCGATGATCGCAACATTCGCTGGTACACCTTAGGAGATTTCAAGCATTTCGTGTTTGCCATGCTTGACGTCGATGCGTCACAGAAGATTGTCGATTTCGTGCTCAAATTTCCGCCGAACGAGAAGATCTTTCTGCACCGCCACCTGGCGCTGACGAACACGTTAGTTGTCCAAGGCGAGCATCGCCTGTATGAACCCAATGGAAAACTCAAGGAGATTCGTCCTGTGGGTAGTTACACCTCGAGCCCTCCAGGAGATCCGCATCAAGAGGGTGCGGGAGATGGAGGTGGGGTGGTCTTTTACAGCGTACGTGGCAAGGATGGTGTCTTATTCGAAGTGCTTGATGACGACTTCAACGTCATCGGCACGCTCAGTCTGGAGGATTTCGCTAACGCTTTCGAAGAACAGAAGAACGCCTGAACTACTAAGGTAGTGATAGTCAATTGAAGGAGGCAAATTATGAGCGGTTACACAATTATTGATGCCGATACCCATGTCACCGAAACGCCGGACGTGTGGACCAGTCGCGTGCCTGCCCGGATGCGCGAGGCCGTGCCGCATATCGACACTGATGCCCAAGGACGGCAATGGTGGGTCTTGGGAGCTAAACGACTGGCGAGTCCGGGGCTCAGCGCCACCGCTGGCGTAGGCGATATGAAGAATGTTCCTAAAAATTACGACGAGATGCACCCCGGAGCGTACGACGCCAAGGCGCGACTCAAATACATGGATGAGATGGGTATTTGGGCCATGGTAATGTATCCGAACGTGGGAGGCTTCGGCAGCCAGCAGTTCCTCAAATTAGGCGATCCTGAACTGATGCTGGCGTGCGTACAGGCGTACAACGACTGGCAGACCGAGTGGGCGTCAGCCGATGCCCGCCGACTGCTGCCGACCACTTCGATACCCTTCTGGGATGTCAAAGCCGCAGTGCAGGAAGTACGGCGTTGCGCCGCCATGGGACACAAAAGCATCTTGTTCACCGGCGAACCCCAATCTTTTGGTCAACCTTTGCTCGGCGATCCGTCTTGGAACCCGCTCTGGGAGACAGCCGTAGAATTCGATCTGCCGATTAGTTTTCACGTCGGCTCCGGCAGCATGGACTTAGGACTGCGGAAGGACAAGGTGGCAACCTATGGTCGCATGGCCGCTTTTACCGACCTCTCGATTGAGATTCTCTTGCGCAATGGTATTCAAGTAAGCGACCTAATCATGTCGGGAGTGTTAGCGCGCTATCCTACAATTAAGTTCGTGTCGGTCGAGAGCGGCATCGGTTGGATTCCGTTTGCGCTGGAAGCGCTCGATTATCAGTTCATGGGCAACCGCGTCAGGGAAGATCGACCGGATCTCGATCTGATGCCTTCCGAGTATTTCGTCCGCAATATCTACGCGTGTTACTGGTTCGAGCAAGTAGCCCCACGCCGCTTGATTGATAAAGTCGGGGTGGACAATATCCTTTTTGAAACGGACTTCCCGCACCCCACCTCACTGTACGGTAATGAAGTGCACGAGCGGATCACCAGTGGTCTCTCTGATTGTGAAGAGTCGGTGCGACGCAAAATCCTATGGGACAATGCGCAGAAGCTGTATAGAGTGGAGGGTCCGACAGCGAAGGACGAGGCGCAGCGTGCAGCGGCGGTTGGCGCGTGACGCAAGATGGGGAAGTCGAGGAAAAACGCATAGGGTGAATTTTCTCCTTTCCGCCATAAAGTGCAAGACGGTCCATGCGAGGAGTGATCAAAGAAAGGAAACGACCATGCATGATCTTATCGTTCAAGGCGGAACCATTGTTGACGGGACTGGACAATCAGCCTTTACAGGAGATGTGGCGGTCAGGGCTGGTCGCATTTCCGGCGTCGGGAAAGATCTGGGACCCGCCCGACGCACGCTCAACGCCGATGGGCTGTTGGTCACGCCAGGCTGGGTCGATGTGCATACGCACTATGACGGCCAGGCCGTCTGGGATCCGCTTTTAGCACCATCGTTGTGGCACGGTGTGTCCACTGTTGTTATGGGCAACTGTGGAGTCGGGTTTGCTCCCGTACGCCCCGACCGGCGCGATTGGCTCATCACCATGATGGAAAGCGTCGAAGACATTCCGCGCCAGTCGTTGTCCGCCGGTATCAACTGGCAGTGGGAAACCTTCCCAGAATATCTGGATGCTCTGTCTACTATCCCACGCACCCTTGATGTAGGCACACAGGTTCCTCATGCAGCCTTGCGTCTGTATGTCATGGGCGAACGCGGCGCGAATAATGAGCCGGCCACACCCGAAGATATCGAACGGATGGCGGCGATCACGCGCACCGCCATCGAAGCCGGAGCCTTGGGGTTCTCAACCTCCCGTACGATGGTGCATGCGACCCCCGAAGGCGTGCCGATCCCAGGCACCTTTGCCGGCGAAGAGGAACTCTTAGGCATCGCTCGTGGGATTACTCAAGCCGGGCGAGGACTCATGGAGGTCGTCACCGATGCCGTGCTCGGACAGAACATCGATAGGGAACTCGGCTGGATGCAACGTGCAGCGGCCGCAGGCTGCCCGATTACTTTCCTGCTCGCCCAAGCGAATCCTCTTCCTCATGTCTGGCGTGACTTGCTCCAGCGCTGCGAGGCATCCACTCGCCAAGGCGCCCGCATCATTCCGCAAGTATTTGCCCGACCAGTGACGATTCTTTTCAGCTTCCAGGGCGAGCATCCATTTCAGTACATGCCGAGTTATGCGCCGCTCAAAGACCTGCCCCATGCCGAGAAAATGCAGGCGCTGCGCAATCCCGACATCCGCCGACGGCTCCTCCAAGAAGAGGACCCAACCACTGCGGGGATTTCTGTCCTTTACAAACAAGCGTCCACCTGGCAGATGACCTTTCCGATGGGCCAGCCGCTCAACTATTTCCCGGACCCACAGAACAACGTCGCAACGATTGCCGCGCGTCGCGGTTGCACGCCAAAAGAAGCAGTGTATGACCTATTATTAGAGAACGAAGGGCGCGGTTTCTTGATGTACACAATTGCCGGGTACGCCGAAGGGAACCGTGATCCTTTATACGAAATGCTCACCCATCCGCTGACGGTAATGGGCGGCAGCGATGCCGGAGCGCACATGCGTTTCATCTGCGATGTGAGTGCGCAGACCTTTATGTTGACCAACTGGGTGCGGGACTGCGCCAAAGGCGATCGTTATCATCTGCCGGTAGAGTTCGTTGTCAAGAAACAGAGCCACGATACCGCGCGGCTGTTTGGCATGTATGATCGCGGCACACTGGAACCGGGCATGAAAGCGGATCTCAATCTTATTGACCTCAACGCACTGCGCATTGAGACACCCTCGATGATCAACGATTTACCTGCCGGAATGCCGCGATTGATGCAGACAGCTCAGGGTTATGTAGCCACAATGGTGAGCGGAGAAGTGGTGCAAGAAAACGGCACAGCTACCGGCGCCCGGCCCGGGAAAGTGGTGAGAGGCGCGCACTGCACAGGACAACGTTAAGCGACGGTCTCATTCAGGAGGGTCATTATGACAGGATTGGTTCAAGGAAAAATCGCGCTGGTCACCGGCGGCGGGTCGGGCATCGGCCGCGCCGCGTCGCTCGCCCTTGCCAAAGAGGGAGCGAAAGTAGCAGTATCCGACATCGTGGTGGCTGGCGGTGAAGAAACGGTGCGTATGATTAAAGCTGCCGGCGGAGAGGCCACATTCATCAAAGCTGACGTGGCGCAAGCAGCCGAGGTCGAAGCGCTGATCAACAAAGTTGTTGAGACCTATGGGCGCTTGGACTGCGCCTTCAACAATGCAGGCATTGAAGGCGCCATGACCTCGACCACCGACTGCAGCGAGGAGAACTTCGACCGCACTATCGCCGTGAATCTGAAAGGGGTGTGGTTGTGCATGAAGCACGAGATTCCGCAGATGCTCAAGCAGGGAGGCGGCGCAATTGTCAACACAGCGTCAGTGGCCGGTCTGATCGGTTTCCAGGGGCTTCCGGCCTATGTCGCGAGTAAACACGGCGTGAATGGACTCACCAAGACAGCGGCGCTGGAGTACGCGAAGCACGGCATCCGGGTCAATGCCGTATGTCCCGGCGTCATACACACCCCGATGCTGGATCGGCTCTTTAACAGTCAGCCTGGCGCGGGTGAGACCATCGCCGCGATGGAGCCGGTTGGACGGCTAGGCAAACCTGAAGAGATTGCCGCCGCTGCGGTCTGGCTCTTATCAGACGCGGCCTCTTTCGTAACCGGCTTACCGATGGCCGTTGATGGCGGGCTAATCGCGCAGTAACTATACTAAACCGGACGACGGCGAATGCCGCCGCCGAGTTCAATGCATAAGGAGGATGTTATGCACGTAGGATACGGATCAGTTTTTCAAAATCCCGACAATCAGTTGACCGACCGCGAAGTCTGGCTGAACGAGATTCGCTTAGCCGAGATGGCGGAACCGTTGGGATTCGACTCGGTCTGGGCTATTGAGCATCATTTTGATGATTACACGATGTGCCCTGACCCAGTGCAATTCTTGACCTACATGGCAGGACGGACCAAGCACGCAAAGCTCGGCTCCATGGTGATCGTACTACCGTGGCATGACCCGATGCGCGTCGCGGAACAGATCTCCATGCTCGACCACGTGTCCAATGGACGTTTCATCCTCGGGATCGGACGCGGACTGGCGCGCATCGAGTACGAAGGATTTCGGATCGATCAAAACGAGGGACGCAGCCGGTTTGTTGAGTACGCTGAGTTGGTTCTCGAAGCCTTAGAGAAAGGCTACATGGAGGGCGGTCTGCATACGAAACAACCTCGCCGTGAAATCCGTCCGTTTCCGTTCAAGTCATTTAGAGGTCGCTCGTACGCAGCCGCGGTCTCGCCGGATTCGTCCCCGATCATGGCTAAGCTCGGAGTTGGGTTATTGGTCATTCCCCAAAAGCCGTGGGAGGCAGTGAAAAAAGACTTCGAAGTGTATCACGACGCGTGGCGGCAGTATCACGGCAATACACCGGCTCCGAAACCACTCAGCGGTGGGTTCGTGTTTGTCGATGAGAACAAGGATCGCGCCGAAGAGCAGGCGATGAAATGGTTGTCTGCCCAATATAAGACCGTCATCAAACATTATGAAATGACTTCAGAGAAGTTCGGCACGCATAAGAGCTATGAGTTTTACAGCCAGATCACGAAGTTTATCGGCAAGCACGGGACCGACACGGCGGCGCTAGACTTTGCGAAACTGATGCCTTGGGGAACACCAGACCAAGTGCTCGAAAAACTCACGATGGTCCGTAACACCATCGACGCCAATGGTTTCATGCTGAACTTCTGCTACGCCGGCATGCCGTTCGACGAAGCCGAGCGGAATCTGAAGCTATTCGCGAAGAGTGTACTGCCTGAGGTGAAGAAGTGGCAGGCCGAGCCGCTTAAGGACCCGGCGGAATTCGACGCTCGCC
>JBFWZL010000133.1:0-13327 GCA_050185455.1 Binatia bacterium
CTGGCTAGAAATGAAAGAGTCAGGCGTTATCAACAAAGCCGCTCTCGTCTATGGTCAAATGAACGAGCCGCCGGGCGCACGTGCCCGCGTTGGGTTGTCTGCGTTGACCATCGCCGAGTATTTTCGAGATGAAGAACATAAAGACGTATTGCTCTTCATTGACAACATTTTTCGTTTCGTGCAGGCGAACTCCGAAGTGTCGACGCTCCTCGGCCGCATCCCTTCCGCCGTTGGTTACCAGCCAACTCTGTCAACCGACGTTGGCGACCTGCAAGAACGAATTACCTCTACCAGGAACGGTTCCATTACTTCAGTGCAGGCGATTTACGTGCCAGCCGATGACTTAACGGACCCTGCTCCAGCAACAACGTTCGCCCACCTTGATGCGACTACCGTGCTCTCACGACAGATCGCGGAACTGGGTATTTATCCGGCCGTCGATCCACTTGACTCCACATCCCGGATGCTTGATCCAAACATTATCGGAGAGGAACATTATCAAGTCGCGCGTAAGGTGCAGGAGGTTTTGCAACGCTATAAAGACCTACAGGATATTATTGCCATCTTAGGGATCGACGAATTGTCGGAGGATGACAAGGTCATCGTCGCACGAGCGCGAAAAATTCAACGCTTTTTGTCCCAACCATTCACCGTGGCCGAACAGTTCACTAACATAAAAGGAGAATACGTTCGGGTAAAAGAGACGATTCGCAGTTTCAAAGAGTTGGTGGAAGGGAAGCACGACGACCTCCCTGAACAAGCGTTCTATATGGTAGGTACGATCGAGGACGCAATGGAGAAGGCCAAGCGTCTAGCAGCATAAAGTATTGATGAGGACTGGGGACATTGAGTTATTTTTTCGTTCAATGCGGCAATGACCCGGTGAGTCAATTCTGAATCGAGTAAATTCATGGCGGACACACTTCATCTTCGCGTTGTTACCCCGGAACGTCTTCTCCTCGATGAGGAGGTGGACGAGGTTACCGCGCCCGGGACGGAAGGAGAGTTCGGCGTGCTGCCGAATCACACGACCTTCTTATCTTCTTTGCAACCAGGGCGTCTTATGTATAAACGCGGCGGACAAACGCACGTCATGGCAGTCAGCGGCGGTTTTGCCGAGGTAGTAAATAACACCATGACAGTGCTAACCGACAGCGCGGAACTGGCTAGGGAAATCAATGTCGAACGCGCACGCCTGGCTCTACAAAAAGCGGAGGAAGCGCTGAAAACACTCTCGCCCCCGGATCCTGCTTTCATGGAAACGCAAGCGATGCTTCAACGCGCCCAAGCTCGTATCCAAATTGCTTCGGGTAGTCACCGTTCCTGAGAAAGAAGAAACGCCCTTTCCTTGGGCGACTTCGTCACCCGAGCATGAGCCCGCCCCGTTTACTTTTCCTGGCGGCTCCTCCCCACAAGCGCCCGAAAAGTACCCCCATGAGCAGTACTCCGGCGCCAGCGAGAAACCATTGGAGCGCTTCTTCACTCTCACGCGCGCTTTGTTGGGCTTGAAGTTGGGCGACCATATCGGCATGTTGCAGCGCCCGTTCTTCCGCCTCTTTGCGTGCGGTTTCAAGTTTTTCTCGCTCTTCGCGCAACGTAATCAGTTCTTTTTCTTGCTCCTGTGTTTGGGTTTCTAATTTTTGGATTTTCTGTTGCGACCGTTGCTCTATTTCCTGGATACGTTTCTCCACAGGACTTTGTTCGGTCATCTGGTATTTCAATACATACCCTCGAGATCCTCCCGAGGTTACGACAAGGTAATAATTTTCTTGTTCCCCAACTAGAGTTACTTCCTGTCCAGAATTTAAGATCGCGATGATTTTGTGTTCCGTACTCGGTCCCGTGCGTACAAGGGCTTCGTTGATATTGTCGCGGACATAGAGGGACTTTCCAAAAGCGATGGCAGGAACAAACAGCCCCATGCAGAGTAGAATAATACAGGTTCGCGTCACGCCTCCACCTCCTCCTCTCCAACTAGAATTCTATCTTCTTAAGATCTGGGGCAATATAGAGGGGTGCTCCGGTTGCCGATCGTACTTCATCTACAGAAACTCCAGGAGCCAATTCCTTCAACACAAACCCCTCTTGAGCAATTTTGATAAGCGCAAGATTCGTCACGACCCAAGAAACACACCGTCGTGCGGTTAACGGATAGGAGCATGAGCGCAAGAGTTTTGGTTCACCATTTTTTGTGGTGTGGAACATCATCACGATCACGTTGCGAGCCCCAGCGGCAAGGTCCATTGCCCCACCAACCGCGCCTGCGCTCATGTAAGGGGTTTTCCAGTTGGCAAGATCACCATTCTCCGCAACTTGAAATCCTCCGAGGATCACCGTGCCAAGATGGCCGCCACGAGCCATAACGAAGGCATCGGCGCTATGAAAGAAGCTCGCTCCAGACAATAGCGTCACGAACTGAGAACTCGCATTATACAAGTCCAGATCTTCCTCTCCAGCCCCCGCGAGCGGCCCATATCCTAAAACGCCATTCTCGGCATGGAGGGTCACTTCGTCCGAAATAAAGTCAGAAACAAGAGTCGGCAACCCAATGCCTAAATTGACATATTGTCCAGGGGCCAAAAGACGAGCCGCTCGTAACGCCATGAGTTCGGGTGAAAGCCCAATTATTCCTTCAGCCGCATTTTCCGCAACTTTTATATTGCGTCCCATGCTCTGTATCAGCCCAAATACGGCTTTTCGCTCAAGAGGTTTGAGGCGCGGTACGAGTCGGTGGACAAAAATGCCAGGGGTGGCGATTGCTTCCTGATCTAGCGCGCCAGTTGCAACAATTTCGTCAACTTCGGCGATAGTCATATTTGCTGCAGTTGCAAAGGGTGGATTAAAATTACGCGACGTGCGTCGATAAGTCAGATTGCCATACGTGTCTGCTTTGGAGGCGCGAATAAAGGCAAAATCGGCGCGCAACGCCGTTTCCATGAGATATTCGCGACCATTGAACACCCGTTTTTCCTTCCCCTCCTCTACAATCGTTCCTACTCCGGTGGGAGTAAAAAAGGCAGGAATTCCTGCTCCCCCGGCACGAACACGTTCAACTAAGGTTCCTTGAGGAGTCATCTCGAACTCAACTTCTCCGCGCCCAATTTGCTCGGACAAAGGCGTCACTCGGTAGGAATATCCACCAAAGGAAGCGATCAGTTTCCTTATTTGTCCATTTTCCGCCAAGATTTGCGGAGAATAAGGGCCAAATCCTGGAGAATTGCAAATAATGGTAAGATTTTTAACCCCTTTGTCACGCAAGGCAAAGAGGAGTTCATGTGGCCATCCCTGAAGTACACCAAACCCCCCGATGAGAATACTTGCCCCATCAGGGATATCTTCTACCGCCACAGCCGCGGAAAGAAGAGGCTTTTGCACAATATAATCCTCTCAATTGCCGTACATGTTTCTGCCAGAGTGAAGATAAATGCTGTAATCCTTCACGTCAGAAAGCCTTTTCGGCTGGGTGCGAAATGATGCTGAGGATCCAATGGGCAGATGCGAAAGTTCAACCATTTCCTCCGCCAACTTCCGCCCATCGCTACTGAAAAAGGTCACTTCGACATTCACGGAATCCGTTGTCGCCGAGACGTTATAAATCTCCCCGCTCACAACCATCCCAGCGCTGGTCTGTTCAAGTTTTTTACTCACAACGCGGAATGCTTCTTCCGCTCGCAGGGCCCAAATCATGTAACTGGCAAAGCCAAGACCGAAGATAACCCCTAACACCGTTCGTATGATTCCTTTGTTTCCACGCCTTGCCATTCTTCGGACTCCCCCGTAAGATGCCGCCAGCGATTATGCTGCGCTCTGCTGTCCTATGCAATTGGGGCAGATAGGAGGAGAAGCGCTGTGACTGATCGACCTTGCGATTTGTGTGTACTGGCTCGCTACACGCAATGGTATGCGGAATTTCATTACCCGCTTAAGTTTACTATTCTTGACTGCGATTCGTGTGATCTACCAATCGCTGTTTTGGGGGAGCATCGCATCGAGGTCACGCCAGAAGAAGTCGGGTACATGGAAAAAGCTCTTGCTCTTGTAGCTGAGCAAAAATTTGCAGGCAAGTTTCCGAAATGGATGTTTGACCACAAAATGAGGCAGATCCCTGATCACTATCACTTCCATGTGCGCCCTTTGTTGTGGTGAGAGAGGCCCGTGTTGACACCTTTCGTACGGGGCTCTATGAGAGGCGGCGGATGGAGACGTACATGCAGGCGGTAATGTTACTTAGTCCGCGGAGGCTCTCCTGTGAAGAGGTTCCTCTTCCGAGGCCAAAGGCAGAAGAAGTCGTTCTCAAGATTGATGCAGCGCTCACCTGTGGCACTGATCTTAAGGCATACTTGCGGGGTCATCCGAAATGGCCAATGCCCACTCGCTTCGGCCATGAATACGCTGGCACTATCGCCGCTCGGGGAAAGAAAGTTACAGGGGTGCGTGAAGGCGATGCAGTTATGTTAGCGCCAACCGCCCCGTGCGGTTCGTGTTTTTATTGCAAACGCGAACAAGAAACTCTATGCACCTCTCTCATGGAAACCATGGTGCTGGGCGGTTACGCTGAATATTTGACCGTGCCTGACCGTGTGATCCGCACTAATATGTTCCAGAAGCCGGATACTCTCTCATTCGCCGAAGCCTCGCTCTTGGAACCTGTTTCTTGCGTCGTGCATGGACTCCAGCAGCCAACGATCCGTCCGGACGATGTTGCAATTATTATTGGAGCCGGAGCGTTTGGACTGCTACACCTCGTTATCCTGAGAGCGTTAGGCATCGAGCAAGTGTACGTTATCGCGCGCAACCCGTATCGCGCGCAAATTGCTCGGGAACTCGGAGCCTCAGGGGTTATTCCTTTTGCCGCGGAAGAAGTGCGTCCTTTCGTGCTCGACTTGACAGAAGGACGGGGTGCGGACCTTGTCATCGAATGCACGGCTCAACCACGTGTCTGGGAGGAAGCCCTGCTTTTAGCACGACCCGGAGGACAGGTCGTGCTCTTCGGTGGATGTCCGCCGGGAACGACGGTGTCTCTTGACACATACCGCCTGCACTATGATCAGGTGCGAGTTTTCAGTCCCTTTCATTTCACCCCCAAAGCTGTTCGTCAGGCGCAGGAAATGTTAGCTTCTGGGAGCATACCGACGCGCCATCTTATTAGCGGCTCCTATCCACTCTCCCAGCTACCTCAGGCCTTCGATCTTCTACAGCAAGGCCAAGGGATCAAATACGAAGTTGTCCCTTGAAAGAGCTTGATAATGAAACTTGTCACTCCTACTGAAGCCATACGCGCCATTCCAGACGGCAGCATTGCCATCTTTCCCCATGGCTGCGTTGAACCGACCACCCTGTACACTGCTTTCCAACAGGAAGTCGATCGCTTCCACCATCTCACCATTTATTCCGGTTTAGCATTTGGTGAATATGCTTTTTTACGTCGTGGGTTAGGAACGAACTTTCGCTACGTCACGTGGCAAGCCGCGCCCCGCATTCGTCAGCTCTTTAAGGAGAAAAAGGCGGGCTTTTCGCCGATGCGCTTTAGCGAGATCACTCGACTGGTCAACAAAAACGGCCCTGTCAAACCAAATGTTGTGGTCACGCAGGTTTCTCCGCCTGAAGCAGACGGCACGGTTAGCCTTGGCATCTCTGTGAGTCTGTACCAAGATTTTATCGACAGCGCCTCCCTCGTCATCGCCGAGGTGAACCCAAACATGCCGGTAACTGCGGGAAACAGCCGGGTGCCAATGGAGAAGATTCATCTCGCGGTTGAATCCTCAACTCCTCTGGGCGAATACCATACCCCTCATCAAAGTGAGCGAGATAAACAAATCGCGGATTATGTACTGAATTTAATTCCCGACCATGCTTGGGTGCAATTAGGGGTTGGTTCCGTTCCCGATTTAATCCTCTATCGACTAGCGGAGAAACCACGAATCAATCTCTATTCGGGCATGCTTT
The DNA here is from genome assembly GCA_050185455.1 of Binatia bacterium. Lineage (GTDB taxonomy): Bacteria > Desulfobacterota > Binatia > Bin18 > Bin18 > SYOC01. The sequence continues at coordinate 5,947 of JBFWZL010000133.1, forward strand.
CGCAAGGTTTGATTCACTTTGTTGAACATACGCGTCATACTCCCAAAATTATCACCGGTGAACTTGCCGGAGACAAAGATTTGTACGCGTTCTGCGGTCGTACACCGCTCGTGGAGATGGCCACTTCAAGTGTCACCCACAACATCCTTCTCCTCGCAAAACTACCACGCTTCGTCTCGATCAACTCAGCGGTCGAAATCGATTTGCATGGGCAAAGCAACGGCGAGACGATCGGAGATACACAAATTAGCGGCGTAGGAGGAAGTCTGGATTACGTTGAAGCCGCGGCGCTTTCGGACAGCGGCCTTTCCGTCATTGCGCTGCCATCGACGACAGAAGACGGAAAACACTCGAAGATTGTTTCGCGCTTAGGGGGCGGCATCGTCACGACGCCGCGATTTTGCACGGATTATATCGTCACCGAATACGGCGTTGCTCGCTTAAGGGGCAAAGATCTGCGGGCACGAGCTGAAGCGCTCATCGCGATCGCACATCCGGATTTTCGCGACGAACTGGCAGAGCATCTCTAAACATTCAAAAAAACACGACGGATAAAACAGGAAAGCGGAAACGAGGCGTACTTTTCTGATGTGATATGCACCACGTTGCACATCAACCCATGACGAGGGCATTAGTTATGATCGAACGTGCGGCTCTTCTTAGCACTGGAGACGAGATCACCACAGGTAAGGTTGTTGACACGAATTCAAACTACCTTGCAGATAAGCTCATTGAAGCAGGAGTTGACGTCGCCGCAGTTATCACAGTAGGTGACGTTATCGAACGCATTATCTGGGCGTGGCGGCAGGCGATTCAACAAGCCGACGTTATCATCTCGACCGGCGGCATCGGACCAACGGCCGATGACCTGACGACCGAGCTTGTCGCTAAAGTTGCCGGTGTCGATCTCTTTTTCTCCGAAGAGATAGCGGAAAAAATCCGCCGTGTTTTCGCTTCTCTGAATAGGCCGATGCCAGAAAACAATCTGAAACAGGCGCAGTTTCCAGTCGGATCGGTCATCATTCCTAACCATCTCGGGACAGCTCCCGGCTACCGACTTGATCTCGATACGCCGCACGGTCGCAAACACCTGATCATTCTTCCCGGCGTTCCACGTGAAATGAAACCGATGATGGAAGAAACCGTGCTGCCGTGGCTGCGCGAGATGCGCAGCACCGGAGAAGTCTTCCTGACTCGCACTTTCCAGACTTTCGGCATCAGTGAATCCGGTCTTGACGAATTGGTTGCTGGCGTGGTCAAGGAAGAAGAAGGTCGTCTCGCTTTCCGCGCCAGTTTCCCACAGATCTCCATGCGAGTCACGGTGCGCGGAAAATCGGATGAGGTCGAGGCCCGGCTTGACGAACTTTCTAATCGTATTCGCTCCCGTATCGGACAGTTCGTCTATGGCGAGGGTGATGCCACCATGGAGGAGGTTGTTGGCAAGCTACTGAAAGAGCAAGGAAAAACGCTGGCTATCGCGGAAGCGGTGTCTGGCGGGCTTGTCGCGCATCGCTTGACCAATGTCCCTGGAAGTTCCGCGTATTTCCAAGGTGCGATCGTCGCATACTCGGACACGGCAAAGACCAGTCTTTTAGGAGTCAAACCGGAAACCCTGCGCCAACATGGCGCGGTTAGCGAAGAAACGGTCCGCGAGATGGCGACAGGCGTACGAGAGCGTCTTGGCTCATCTTTTGGGATAGCTGTAACTGGGATTGCCGGCCCCGAAGGAGGCGCTCCGGATAAACCAGTAGGAACAGCCTGTCTCGCCCTTGCGGCTGACGGTATACTAGTCTCGCGTCGTTACCAGCTCTGGGGAAACCGGGAATGGATCAAGACGCTCGTTTCGCAATTAGTTCTCGACTGGGTGCGCCGCGCCCTCCTAGGCGTCACTATTAACGAATCAGGCTTTATTCGCCGATAAATTCATACAAATCCCCTCTCATTTCCAGAGGAGATGGAGTTGTTCGCTTCCCCACTCATTACTCAGCACTCGTTACTATTGTGAGGTTCTCCTCTTGATTCGTGCGTTCATCGCGGTTACTCTAGGCGAGCTGATAATCGAAGAAATAGCGAAAGTCCATAGACTGCTACAAGAAGCGAAAGGGGACATTCGCTGGACGCGTGTTGACAGTTTGCACTTGACGTTGAAGTTCCTTGGAGACATCGAGCATAAGCAGGTTGAACCTATCTTGAGAGTACTCAACAAGCTGGTGGGAACCAGACCGCCGTTACACCTCATTGCGCAGGGCTTAGGAGTATTTCCTAACTTGAAACGACCACGAGTACTTTGGGTAGGGCTCAAGGGAGAAGGGCTGATCAAGCTTGTCGAAGCGATTGAGACTGCGCTGATGCGTCTTGATTTTCCTCCCGACGACCGTGAATTCACCCCACATTTGACTTTAGGTCGCATACGTTCTCCACGCGGGTGGGATCGCGTGTTCGCACTCATGAAAGAGCATGAGAATGTATTATTCGGTGAGAGTACAATCGAAAAGGTCACACTCTATCAGAGCACCCTCCGACCGGATGGCGCGATTTATACCGTGCTAGGTTCGATTCCTTTTCAACAAGCGTAAAAAACGAAACGTCCGGTATTCCTGTTCCACCAAAGGAGCAAAATATGGCCAACGAGAAAGACCGCGAGCGCGCCCTTGATCTAGCCGTAAGCCAGATCGAAAAACAATTTGGCAAAGGTTCGATCATGAAGCTGGGGGAAGGCGCCCTTATTCCGGATATTGCCACAATTTCCACGGGTTCGCTCAGTCTGGACCTCGCCCTCGGCATTGGTGGCTTACCGCGTGGCCGCATAGTCGAAATTTACGGGCCTGAGGCTTCGGGAAAAACGACGCTTGCGCTCCAAGTGGTGGCGCAAGCGCAGAAAGAAGGAGCGTGCGCTTATATCGACGCTGAACATGCACTCGATATGGGCTATGCACAGAAACTAGGCATAAAAGCCGACGAACTACTTGTTTCTCAGCCGGATAACGGCGAACAAGCGCTGGAAATTACAGATACCCTCGTCCGTAGCGGAGCGCTCGATGTCATCGTTATCGATTCTGTCGCTGCGCTCACGCCGCGTGCGGAAATCGAAGGCGAAATGGGCGAGCCGCAAATGGGACTCCAAGCACGCTTGATGTCGCAGGCCCTCCGGAAATTGGTCGGCACGATTTCACGTTCGCGCACCTTGGTGATTTTCATTAACCAGGTGCGTATGAAGATAGGCGTTATGTTTGGGTCGCCGGAAACCACCACTGGCGGTAACGCGCTCAAATTCTACGCTTCCGTGCGTCTTGACATTCGCCGCACCGGGGCGGTGAAGCAAGGTGAAGAGATTGTCGGCAATCGTACTAAAGTCAAGGTGGTAAAAAATAAAGTGGCCCCGCCCTTCAAGGAAGCGGAGTTCGATATCCTCTACGGCAGTGGCGTATCCAAAGAAGGAGAACTTGTTGACATTGGCGCTGACCAAGGAATCATAGAGAAATCCGGAGCTTGGTATTCCTTTAACAGTGAACGTATTGGTCAGGGACGAGAAAACGCAAAAGAATATTTGAGGGAACATCCAGAAACAGCTCACGAAATCGAGGGAAAAGTGCGAGAGAAGTTTGGGCTGACGATGGGGGGAGGCGCTGTTTCAGAAGAGGTATAAAAACTTCAGCAACAGGTGGTTTGAGATGAGTGCCTAGAGGAGAAGGGCGCTGGAGGCGTTCCCTGATTTACGTCGAGAACTGGAAGATCCGGAATATATTATTTACAATGTGTTTTTCGAGCTTACTCCACGATGCGTGGAAGCCCATAAAACCAGAGACGCTACGGAATTAAAGAAGATTTATAATTTTGCAGAATGGTGCTTTTCGCAAAAATTTTCGGATCTCTGGGACGCAGCTGCGGTTGCATTCTACGAACACATTGCTGATGTAGAGCCTATGCTACAAGATATACCGAGGTGGATGAAGCCCTATATTCTCACCGAAATCGAAGGAATTTTATAAGCTCGCCTGGCACCAGAAAATTTCAGAAAACTGAAAAAAGAATACGCTTCGCTCAGCAGAGATCATGGTCTAATCAAAGGATGATCCGTAGATAGGATATGAGTCCTGCACCTCGGCAACGACAATTTGCTATCTCTCCTCTCGACTACGCCTACCGTCTGCTTGCCCGACGCGCCTATAGTGAGCAAAAACTCGCGGAAAAGATGCTCTCTACAGGCTTCACGGAAACAGCCGTCGCCCGCACGGTTGAGCGGCTTAAGGAACAAGGTTACCTTAATGATACTCTCTTGGCCGCTGACCAAGCCGAGCGTTTACACAAACAGAGCCTTGGCCGCGAACGCATCCGCGTGAAACTTCTCCAAAAAGGGCTAGCCCCGGATACTATTGATGACGCCCTTGCCGCTGAGGAATCACCTGATGAACTGAAAAAAGCAAGGCGGTTCCTCGCTAGCCGTTTTTCCGCGGACGCGCTAAAACAACCAAAAGTTGCGGCCCGAGCTTGTCGGTTGTTAGTAAGCCGTGGCTACTCTCCAGATGTTGTTGAGCAACTTTTCGGAAGTGGGCTAGACTTCAATTGGCGCGCAGAGGAAGAATAGTACTGATGACTGGTAAAGAGATTCGCGATAGTTTTCTTAATTTTTTCGCAGAACGCGGCCACACCGTTGTGCCAAGCGCCTCCTTAATTCCAGCAAGCGACCCGACACTGTTATTTACGAACGCTGGCATGGCGCCGTTTAAGAACATATTCCTTGGTATTGACGCGCCGACGCAGCCGCGCGTCGTCAATTCCCAGAAGTGTCTCCGTGTTTCTGGCAAACATAATGACCTTGAAGAGGTCGGGCGCGACACGTACCATCACACCTTTTTTGAAATGCTGGGCAATTGGTCGTTTGGTGACTATTACAAGAAAGAAGCTATCAGATGGGCTTGGGAGTTGCTCACCAACGTCTGGCGTCTGCCAAAAGAAAAGCTCTGGGCAACCGTCTACAAGACCGATGAAGAAGCAGAAAACTGGTGGCGCACGCTGACGGACATCAACAAAGACCAGATTCAACGATTCGCCGAGAAGGATAATTTCTGGGAAATGGGCGAAACTGGGCCGTGCGGCCCCTGCTCGGAAATTCACATCGACCGAGGCCCAGGCTTCTGCGAGAAAGAAAATACGCCGGGTCATACCTGCACGGTAAACGGAGGGTGTCCCCGTTATATTGAACTATGGAATTTGGTCTTCATTCAATACAATCGCAATCCAGACCAATCACTTGTTGAACTGCCAGCAAAGCACGTCGATACCGGCATGGGGCTGGAACGCGTCGCAGCAGTGTTACAAAATGTTCGCGGTAACTATGATTCAGATCTTCTCCGTGACATCATTCGTGCAACGGAAGCGTTAAGTGGGAAACAGTACGGACATGAACCCGAAAACGACATTTCGTTCCGCGTCATCGCCGACCATGCACGAGCGGCAGCGTTTGCCATTGCAGATGGAGTCGTACCCACAAACGAGGGACGGGGATATGTCCTTCGCCGCATCATGCGCCGCGCGCTCCGGCATGGTCGCCTGCTTGGGTTTACCAGACCATTTTTCTTCAACGCGACGGATAGTGTGGTGCGTCTCATGGGTTCTGCTTACCCCGAACTCGTCGAGCGCAAAGAGTATGTGAGCGAAGTCGTCCACAATGAAGAAGAGCGCTTCGCTGATACGCTGGACAGAGGACTAGCGCTCCTAGAGCAAGAAATTAAATCTCTTCGCCAACACAACCAGGCGGTTCTTTCCGGCGATGTCGCTTTTCGGTTGTATGATACCTACGGCTTCCCGCTTGACCTGACAGAAGATTTTTTGTCTTCCGAAGGACTTAGTCTTGACCGCGCTGGATTTGACGACGCCATGAAAGAGCAACGGAACCGCGCGCGTGAAGGTCAGAAAGGCGTCGTGTATATTAGCGCGAATTTGACTGATCTGCGGTCGCGTTTTGTTGGCGACCGGGTCGATGACTGGGAATCGGAGATTCTCGCTACGCTCGTCAACGGTGAAACCCGCACGAACGCGATCCATGAGGGCGAAGAAGTAGAGATTGTCGTCGCGGAAACTCCCTTCTATGGAGAATCTGGCGGTCAGGTCGGCGATACAGGACGACTTGAAACTGCTCAGGGTGATACGGTTGAAATCCTCGATACACAGAAACCTCAAGCAAATTTGATCGTCCATCGTGGTCGAGTCACTCGTGGCGCGATTCAGGTCGGTGATAGAGTGCGGCTTGTCATTGATGAGACGAGAAGAAATGCTACTCGACTCAATCATTCGGCCACTCATATTCTTCACTCCGCTCTGCGGGAGATTCTCGGAACGCATGTACGGCAAGCAGGATCGCTGGTTGCGCCGGACCGGTTACGTTTCGATTTCACGCATACCAGTGCAGTGAAAGAAGAGGCGCTGCAACGCATTGAAGACCTCGTGAACACCCATATTAGAGGGAATGCGGAAGTTACAACCGAAGAAATGTCGCTCAACGAGGCACTTAAGAGCGGAGCATTAGCGTTCTTCGGAGAAAAATATGGGGAACGGGTGCGGGTCCTACGCATGGGCGATTTCTCGACCGAGCTGTGCGGTGGCACCCACGTCAGCCGCACCGGAGACATTGGCCTACTCAAATTGAAGGCGGAATCCGGTGTCGCCTCTGGGGTGCGTCGTATCGAAGCGGTCACAGGAGAAGGGGCCTTGGAATGGATTCGCCAACACGAACAAGTGCTCAAGGAGATTAGCCATCTTCTCAAAGGAACAGAAGAAGATGCGGCGGCAAAGATTGAACGGCTTCTGGCGCAGCAGCGTGATCTTGAAAGGAAAATTGCGCAACTCCAGACCGCCCTTGCTGGGTCACAAGGTGACGACATCGCATCTCGTGCGTATAAATTTAATGGGGTTAACGTGGTTGCGAGCCGGGTAGAAGATGTGGACGATAAGGGATTGCGCGAGCTCGCCGATCGGCTGCGCGACAAATTACAACCGGCAGTCATTGTTTTAGGAGCCGTGCAAGGAGACCGAGTGGTCTTGCTTGCCGCCGTGAGTAAAGACGTCGCGAAAAAATATCACGCGGGAAACATTATCAAACAAATTGCTCCGCTTGTCGGTGGTGGTGGCGGCGGGCGACCCGATTTCGCCCAAGCTGGGGGGAAAGACCCTGCACGGCTGGATGAAGCCTTGCAAAAGGTGTATGAGCTAATCGAAAAAGGAGCATAAAGGAGGGCTGTGCCGCACCTGGAACACACGAGCGGAGACACCGCTCGGTTGCAATTCGAGAATCACCGTTTCTTCAACGACCTTCTCGGGCGCCAAGATGTGCACTTGCGCTCTCTGGAGAAAGCATTCGGCGGGAAACTCTCCGCCTCCGGGG
>JBFWZL010000134.1:0-13285 GCA_050185455.1 Binatia bacterium
ACCACTAACTTGCGGCGCGTCGCTCCGCTCCGACTGGCCTTGGCCTCGACTCTCACGCTGTTCGCCATGCTTGGAGTGACTGCTCGCCTTCTCCTGGTCTGACTGCTCGACATCGCTGGAATACACATCGTGCGACGGAATCCCATGCGGCAATACCAGAAACTGCCGCAACCACTTCTCTTTGGCCTTGCCATAGGCTTCGAGCTCCACCCACCCCTCTGCCCCACAAATGACGGCGCAGAGCGCAATCACCAGAATATCTAGCAATCAATGCCGCTTGGTGCGCTCCACGCGTGGATCGGTCAACTCCGCAAAATACTCCGTGATCGCCACCCTAGGGTGCTCCTCCATCTTTCGCCCTCCGCCTACGGCTTCCTGCTGCCAGAGTAACCCTAGCGCTTCTCTGCATAAGGACAACTCCCGCCACTTTCTTCACGTTTAGATGCGTTCGCCCTGAAACATTCAGCCGTCAGCTATCAGCGGTTGACGAGGAACGCAAGCTGCTAAGCGGCTACGGTCAGTAAGCGGACGAAGTCTTTCTGCTGGAAGCTGACGAGGGAAGATTGATTGCTGATCACTGTTGCTTACAGTATATGAAACGTTCGGTTTTTTGTCTCAGGTGAGGAGCAGTATGATAAACAGGTTTGTCTGTGGGGCGGCGATTAGTATGTTCTGGATGAGTGTAGGCGCTCACGTCCTCTTTGCTGATGATCCCTGCCAGGAAGCGCAAGACATTCTTGGGCTCTCGGTAAGTCTTGCAGCAAAGCAGGAAGGCGGAGGACTTGTTGTGTCCGAGATTGCTCCGCTGAGTTTGGGGGCGCGTCTTGGCTTACTCAAAGGCGACATCGTTGAGCAGATCAATAGCTGGCAAGCTCGGGACTGCCAAAGCTACAGCCGCGCCGTGCAGGATGCGCGAGGTGACAATAAAGCGGTCTTGCTGTTGATCAAACGGAAAGGTAAGCGACAGACTCTCGCCTTCGAGCCGGAAATCTGGGCGCGTAAAGAAGAGGAAAAGAAAGAGAAAGAAGCGGTTGCCTCGTTGCAAACCATGTTAGAGGCGCCGTTGCCAGCAGATGTCAGAGGCAAAACCGATGAGACAGGCGCGCAAGCCTTGCTGGTCCTGCGTAAACTTGCTGCGGTAGCTGTGCTGGATGGGAAAGCCAATGCCTATGAAAAAGGAGTGACACGAACAACCATACAGCTCCTTGAGCTTGATCAGGCGAGTCAGGGCGAAGCCGAGAAACGGGTTGTGGCCGGTGCGAAAGTCTTGCTTGGGTATTATCTAACGGCGCAGGAGATCCGTCAGTATAAGCAAGAGTTCGTGAGCGAATCACGCAAAGATCTACGCAAGGGGCGAGCCGCGACCTTCGTGTCGTCCAACGTGCCCTACTTCTTGAAATCCCCTGTTCCTGGCTGGGTCAATAAGTATTCTTTCCTGCAAGCGGCGGTGAAAGACAGTCCCACCATGCTCGACTTCCTCGAACAACCAGGGCATTGGGACCCGGATAAAGCCGTCGAGCTGCTCTGGGACAAGGCGAAAGAGGAGACGGAGAATTTCGCGAAATGGTTGGGACCCAGGAGTCAGCAGTCAGCCATCAGCAATCAGCAAGAAAAATGAGGGAGTAATATTTTCTTCCTTTGAGCTGAAGGCTGATGGCTGACTGCTTTTTTAAAAAGGCCACCAGCGTTTCCAGAAACTTGCCTGGGCGACGTCTTGCACGGCTGTTACCGAGGTTTTGCCGACTTCAACTCCGTCGAGCGTTACAATAGCCTCTCCCACGGTTTGACCAGCGGTCACGGGAGCACTCACCCGACCGGGAATTTGCACGTTGACTTGCACCTTCTTTTCTTCTCCGCGTTTGAGGAGGACTTTGACATCCGAAGCCGGCGCTACGGCCACACTTTCTACCACACCACCCTTTACCGCCGCTTCTTTTCCTAAAGAGGCTCCCTGTTTTATCGGCACATACATGCGATACGTGGAGAATCCTTGATTGAGAATCTGTGCGGCCGATCCAAAACAATCGCGCTTCGTGCGAGATCCCATTACCACGACGATAAGACGGAGGTCGCCGCGCTTGGCGCTTCCAGTGACGCAGAAGCCGGCTTTGTTATGGAATCCAGTCTTGATGCCGTCGGCGTTGGGATACTGCCGAAGCAAGTGATTAGGATTGTAAAGTGTAAATTGCCCGTCGCGGAACGAGGCTTGAGCCATGGCTGCCCACTTTGCGGCTTCCGGATATTTCATGAGCTCGCGTCCCAAAAGGGCGAGATCATGCGCACTCATTTCATCGTCTTGTTGTCCAGCTTCCGCCGGCAGGCCATGCACGCTGTAGTAATGAGTTTCTTTTAGGCCTAGCTGTTCGGCTTTTTCGTTCATGAGGTCGACGAAGGCGTCCGTGTTGCCGGCGATATGTTCGGCAAGAGCCGTTGTGGCGTCGTTCGCAGAGTGGATCATGATCGCCTCTAACATTTCCTCGACCGTGAAGGTCTCGCCCTCTTTCAAATACACTTGTGAGCCTCCCATCTGCGCGGCCCAGCGGGAGGTCGTGACTGGATCGGTCAGTTGGAGGGCTCCCTGTTGAATCTTGTCCAGGGCGATCAGAGTGGTCATCATTTTGACCATTGAAGCGGGTGGAACTGGGGTGTGAGCGTCTTTTTCGAACAACACCTTCCCGCTCTCTGGTTCTATGAGGATGGCATGCTGGTAGGGTTCGGTTTTCTCACCGGTCGCTTTCTTTGTGCTCTGAGTCTGCTCTTCGACATCTTCAACATTTTGAGCCGACTGCGGTTTGGCCCGCCGTGCGTCCACTGCGATAGGAAGAGAAAGAACCAAAAGTAGGGCAACGCTCCACCTGAACGGCCTCCTGATAAATTGCCCGGATTTTGGCCGGACACTCCTCTCGTACATGCAACAAGCCTCCTCTCCTCATGCAAGAAGTGTACGGCCATCATCAAACAGAGGTGAGGGGCTGTCAAGCCGAAGAGGAATCTTTCTGAAGTTGGCGGGCCAATTCATCGAGCTGAGCGCGAATGCTGGCGGGACGCAGCCACCCGTATCCGGCGCACTGGAGTGTTTCGATGAAGGATTCCACGTCCTTTTCTCGCCAGACAGGTTTCCCTTGACGCATCAGAGCGTGGAGGATCTTTTCCTCGGAAAGGTCACGGTCCGTGCGTAAGGTTCCACTGTAAGGTACATGAGCCAGAATAAAGGCTTCAAGCAGCGGACGCGCGCCCTGATCCCAATCTTCAGGCTCTCGCGCTTCCAGTTCCCACGCGATTTCTTGGAGCCGGAGAGCCTTATCGTCTCCGCCGGATAGTAGCCAGCGTCCATCCCTACTGAACGCCACGGTAAAAATCGGAGACATGGGTTCTCCATAAACACCAAGGCATTGTCCACTGTCGAGTTCCCAAAGACGCAGGGTCTTGTCGGTACTGCCGGAAGCGGCGAATCGGCCATCAGGGCTTATGTGGACTGCCGTGATTGGTTCAGCGTGGCCAGTGTACACTTTGAGGCATTGCCCAGTTTTAGTGTCCCAAAGCCGTAGCGTGCGATCGCTACTCCCCGAAAGGAGCAGCCGACCATCGAGGCTAAGGCTTAGGGCATTGATCCTTTTCTCGTGCCCTTCATAGACTTGTACGCATTGTGCCGAGGCAACTTCCCATTGCCGGAGAGTTTTGTCTAGGCTTCCAGAGAAAACCCAACGGCTATCAGGGCTAAATCCCGTACACGTAATAGCAGCTGTGTGTCCTTCGAAGAGACGTAAACAACGGCCAGCCGCGGTTTCCCAGAGGCGCATGGTTTTATCGAGACTGCCTGAAAGCGCCCAGAGGCTATCCTCGCTAAAACAGGCGGAAGTGACGCCGAGTTTATGTCCGGTGAAGGTGTGAAGGTTCTTACCGGTCGCAAGGTCCCATATCCGCGCGGTTTTATCGTCGCTCCCCGAAATTCCCCAATTGCCATCGGCACTGAGGTTTACGGAGAATACCCAGTCCTCATGCCCGGTGAAAATTCGTTGGCATTGACCCGTGGCGAGGTCCCACAAGCGCACGGTTGTGTCCCAACTACCAGAAAGAGCCTGACGACCATCAACATTGAAGCAGACCGTTCTGAGCGGTTCAGTATGGCCCTCCAAGGCTTTTACCGACCGTATGGAGCGAATGCCCACATGAAGGCACGCACGTGATAAACGAGCCCAGACGTCAACGCTTTGCGGGGCGTGCTCTCCACCAGGAAGGGCGCATGCTTGTCGCGCCAAACTCAGCGCTTCGGGAAACTGCTCTGCCTCCAATGCTTGCTCGATGTGCTGCCATAAATTTACCAATTCGGCCATTGCGGTCGGTTGCGACGAATTCGTCTCTTGCGATGATGACTGGAGAGTGCAGATTTCTTGTGTATGAGGCGCAATCTCCCAGAGTCGAAGCGCTTTTTCGTATCCTCCTGATAAGGCAGTACGCCCGTCTGTACTGAGCCAAACGGCGTCAACATCACTCGTGTGACCCGAAAAGGTACGGATACAGCGACCAGTATCTACTTCCCAAATACGAATGGTCTGGTCATAACTCGCTGAAGCCATGAGCCGCCCATCTTTGCTCAAACTCACCGCGGAAACCGCGTTTGTGTGGCCAGTGAATATGCGGAGACACTGCCCCGTCGCAATTTCCCATAAACGCAGCGTTTGGTCTTTGCTCGCCGAGACTGCCCACTGTCCGTTGTCGCTCAAGCAAACTCCATTCACTTCTCCGGCATGTCCTTCTAGTGTACGGAGGCAACGTCCCGTGGCGGCTTCCCATACTTTCAAAGTGCGATCGAGACTGCCTGAAAGCGCCAGCCGTCCGTCGACGCTACAGGCAACGGAGGCGATTGCATAGCGATGACCCTCACACGCTTTCAGTAATTGTCCTGTTTCTACTTCCCAGAAATAGAGCACTTTATTGACGCCGCCGGACACTGCGAGCAACCCATCGGCGCTCATGCAGATAGCATAGACATCGTTCATATTTTCCGAGAACGTACGCAGACAACGACCCGACGCAATTTCCCACAAGCGTAGCGTTGCATCCTTCCCGCCAGACATGACCCAGCGGCCATCGGCGCTGACACAAACGGAAGAAACAAATCCGTCATGTCCTCGGAGCACACGCAGGCAGCGACCACTAGAGACCTCCCACATCCTGACTGTTCTATCGTCACTTGCCGAGAAGGCGAGGCAGCCGTCTGGACTTAAACAGACCGCGTTCACTGGTCCGGTGTGGCCCTCGAAACAGTGCAGGAAACGCAGGCGAGGAAAGGCTCCAGTCTGTATCTGGGCCAAAAGGTCCTGAAGAGCCAGATCGTCAGGCGTCTCGCGCACGGTAGTTTCGAGCAAAGGTAGAGCTATGTCCAAGGCTCCTCGCTCGAGATGAACAAGCGCGAGCAAACGGCGCGTCCGTGGAGAGTCGCCATGCACTTTCTGAGCTTTTTCAAGTTGTTCGACGAGAAGATCGTCCGTGATTTTTCCCTGACGCCAGCGGAGGAACCCCTGATTGTAAACAGTTTCTGGATGATGCGGGTCATACGTCAACGCCTCGTCCCAGGTGGCTTCCGCCGCATCTTTTTGCCCACCGTTATAGAAGCGGAACGCTTGCTGGTTTAGTTGATCAGAGCGAGGATCGATTGCGCTGATTTCTCCGACCGCTAATTTGTGCTCCTGCTGCTGCTGTGCGATGAGGGTTTTTTCAAACGCCGTTGGCGACAGTTCAGGTTCTTTGTGAGACCATCCGCGTAACCGATTGAGTAGACCCATAGCCAACCCCTACCTCTCTCTGGCAATGAGGGTAGGACACAGAAATTGTGACTGACCCCCTTACAATTATATCGGGATGTCTTTGGCTAGGCTTTATTTTTTTCCCGAATTCGGCTCATAATCGGTCGTAGAGTGCTGAACGGTCACGATCTAGAAAAGATGGAGAAGTTTGACACCGGCGTGCTCAGGTGTGAAATCGAGGCGCGCACGAAACGGGCGCGAGGCGTCTTTTTCCAATAGGTTTCGTTCTTCGATAGACTGAGCACAAACGGAATGGTCTTGACTATTATCGACTGGGGAAAGGGGGGCTTTTCCGCGCCCTTTCAAACCGTCAACTGGCATAGTTGAATCATTCGTGGTTTCCGCAAATGTATACGACCTACTTTGGCTTTCACGACGAGCCTTTCAGCCTGACGCCCGCGCCACACTTCTTTTATGCCAACGTGGTTTACAAAGACGTTTATGGAAAACTGCTGGAAGGAATTCGCAATCATAAGGGAATTATGGTGTTAACTGGAGAAGTCGGCGCCGGCAAGACGACGTTGTTGCGCCGTCTCCTGGATACGCTTGCTGAAGACCCGGCTATCCATACGATTTTCTCTTACTACAGCACTCTCTCCTTTGAGGACTTTTTCAGCTTTATTTGCCAAGATCTAGGGTTGACGAGGACAGAAGAGGGGGACACTGCAGACGTCCAAGTGTTCTCTGCATTTCTACACGCACGCGCACAGGCTGGGGAAACCATCGCTCTTTTGATTGATGAGGCACAAGATCTGCGGGAAGACGTTTTGGAGCGACTCTTTGCGTTCTCAGAAACGCAGCAAATGAAAGGGGCGCCGCTCCAAATCCTCTTTGTCGGGCAATATCCTGAATTAGACGACAAACTCAATCGCCCAAGGTTCCGTCGCCTCAAACAAGCCATTGCCTTGCGTTGTCAATTAGTCCATCTCGGAACGCATGAAGTGTCAGCCTTTATCCATCATCGGCTTCGTCTTGTTGGCTATGAGCGCCAAGATCTGTTTAGTCCGGAGGCTTTACGATTGATTACTCGCTACTCGCAAGGGAATCCGCGTCTCATTAACTTGCTTTGTGATAACGCGTTACGTGCGACCCAGGCGGCGTCGCAAGCAACGGTGTCCGCCACAACGCTTCAAAAGGTCGCGAGAACGCTACGCTTGGTTGATGAACTCGCGGTGGGGCAAGAGGAAGAGCGAAAGCAGGGAAATGTGCTGACGAAAGCGGAATCGCCGGCGACAGGCGTGTCCCGCCCGTTCATATGGAGTAGACGAGTCGCTGTTCTGCTGTTGTTGCTTGGGCTCAGTTTTTCCACCTTAAGAGGAGGTTTGGGAAAAAACCCTTTCAAGGAAGATCCCGCAAGCAGTAACGTGCAACAAAAAATTCAGGGACAAGCGATTTTCGCACGTATAGCGGTCCATCATCCCGATATCCGACCGCTCGTCTGGGGTTTGGCAACGGAAACGCCGGCGCTCGCACTGCTGTTGCCTGAACGGGAATGGTGGAGACTTACGAAGGATGAGCAAGTAGCGCTTACATTATACATGGAAAGCTTAATTCCTGCCGTGCGTGCAAATCCGGAATCCTATCTCGAAGAATTTCGCGCTACCCCAGTATATGATGTCTTTCATCGAAAAGTTGCTCATTTGTGCGCGGACTGTTGGGTGATTGGCTCGGGCGAGCTTTCGCAAAGCAGGACAGCCGCTTTCTTCGATCGAATCCTTGTGCAAGGAGATTCACTGTGGAACAAATCCCTTGCGGGCGGCCAAGGCGTTAGAGCCTCGGAGTTTCGCACCATACGCTGAGTGAATTATGAGAAAAAAGATGTTGCGCCTGTTGTTTTCCATTCCTTTCTCGTGTTCTTCAATGACTCCGCGAAGCGTGTCCTTTGCAATGTCCTGCTGAACACATCGCGATGCTGGAAGATGACGAAAGGAAGGAATGATGTATAGCGCCCATTTCGGTTGTCGTGAACGCCCTTTTGACATCGTCTCCGATCCGCGCTTTATCTACGCGAACTCTGCGTATGAAGAAGCGTATGCTGCTATTCTCTTCGGCATTCAGGACCGCAGAGGGTGTATTGCTCTTGTGGGAGAAGCTGGGGCTGGAAAGACAACGCTGTTACGTAAGGTCCTTGAAAATATAGAGGAGCCGGACCGGGCGGTCCTCTTTGATAAAACTACCTTAACCTTCGAAGAGCTCCTTGATTTTACGTGTCGAGAATTTGCCCTCCCAGTCATGACCGGACGGCTTCTTGAGAAAATACAGGCGCTCAACGACTTCTTGATCGAACGACAACGCGCGGGCGGTACGGGAGTATTGATTATCGACGAGGCGCAGAATCTTACGGATGAGGTATTGGAAAATCTGCGCTTGTTATCAAATTTCGAGGCCGCCAATGAAAAGTTGCTCCAGTTAGTGCTTGTCGGTCAACCCGAACTGGAACAGAAACTGGAACGGTCGACTTTGCGCCAGCTGAAACAACGTATCGTTGTTCGCTGTCAACTAGACCGATTGCCGCCGCAAGAGGTTGGTCCTTTCCTTCTGCATCGACTGCACGTCGCCGGCTGCAAACGGCAAGGCATCTTTCTACCTGACGCTATCGAGCGAATTGCGGCATATTCAACGGGCATTCCGCGCCTCATTAACGCCATCTGCGATAACGCTCTGCTCATTGCTTACGGAGCGCAGTCCTCAACCGTCTCAAAAGAAATTGTAGAGGAAGTTGCGCGAGATCTCAGACTGGAGACAAATACGCTCTTGTCTGGACCGCTCGAGGAGCAGACCGCCGCGACTGCTCTTGAGATGCCTATCATTCAACGGCCTGAAGATGCAACCTCAAACCAAATCGACACAAGCGTCCCGCCATTGTTTGCTCAGCACTTCTTTCGTTCAAGGGTAAAACCGGCCTTCTGGGTTGGCGTCGCGCTCGTTGCCGGATTGCTATTGATATTGTGGTCCGGCTGGTTTGCTGTGATTTTCCGGCAAACCGTTTCTCGTGTCGTGGAGCTGAGTCCGAGCGCTTTACCTCTGGGGGCTGAGCAATCTGCAAATGAGTCAGTACAACACCTGGAGGAACGTCGCTCTCTTCCTTCCGCGCCTCAGCCAACCGCGCCGCCTTCAATTTCAGGGCAGGACATCACGCAACCGGCAGATGTTTCTGAAGAAACGCTACGGCAACACTCTGGCTCTGACGATTCCTCCCCCACGCCAACTGCTTCCGCCGTTGTCAATGAGTGGAAAGGCGACACCATCACGATTGCTCCTGGAGACACCATCTCCCGCATCGCTATTAAGATGTATGGTGGTAACAACCTGCTAGCCTTTGACCTAATCAAAGAACTGAATCCCCAGATCGAGGATCTCGACCGGATTGCTGTGGGAGAAAAAATCCGGTTTCCTGCGTTGACGAAGGAAACCTTAATGCGGCCGCAACCCGACGGTTCTTCGTGGCTGATCTTGGAATCTTTCTATAGCGAGGATGAAGCGGAAAAGCTCGCGAAGAAGATGCGTCAGAACGGATATGCTGTCACTGTCTCGTCACACCAGGTTTTTGGCTCACACTCGCTCTATCGAGTCACGCTTGAAGGGCTCAAAGATCCTGCTGTCATTGAACAGGCGTGGCTCCAGGTCGCTCAAGGACAACTCTAAGGCAAATCGGCTATTAGGCAGCCGCTGGCGCTCGCAGTCGCTTCGTCTGTTCCCAATCGATGTCCAACCCTTCCGTGAGTGCGACACCGTACTCGTCCAGTGCCGCCTGGAGCGAAACGTAGCCATTACATACATCTTGCCGCACCAGTTCCGGGTCGCGTTCCAACGGCGAATAGAATCCGGCGCCGCCAGGAAGACGCAGTGTTACCTTCAGCCCAGGCAGCAGACGATATTGCGCCTTGGGATGGGGGTGCGTTCCGTCTGACAGGAAAAAGTCCCCTAGTCCTCCATTCTTACCGCCGGAAAAGCCCAGTGCGGGGAATTTCGTGCGATCGTACATTGCCGAGTGAATAACGGGCTCGTTGGCTCGAACCGAAAGCCGCATCTCTTGTCCGAGACCCCCCCGAAATTTTCCAGGGCCGCCTGAGTTGGGTACAAGTTCTCGCTTCTCCATAACTAAAGGGGAAACATTCTCGATAATCTCCGCCGGTACACCTTGGATGCCGCTTGGGAAGGCAGTAGCTGAGATCCCGTCTTTATCAGGGCGGGCGCCCATACCGCCGGAAGAGAAAAAAACATAGGTGAAGGGTTTGCCGTCCTGGTTTTTTCCACTGAATTGCGTAATCCAAATGTTTGCCGCACCATCAGCCAACACGCGCTCTGGGATGGCTTGTGACAATGCGCCAAAGACCGCGGTCGAGAGAAAATGTCCGATAATATGTCGCCCGCCGACCGGAGCAGGAAACGTGCAATTCAAAATACTACCTTCCGGCGCGCTAATACGGATCGGGCGAAAACTACCCTCGTTATTGGGCACATGAGGAGACACTGCACATTTCAACGGATACGTGGTGTAGGCGATGCAATACGCCAGCGGCACGTTGATGCCACGATCACACTGAGGAGAAGTACCAGTGTAGTCCACGGATATCTCTGAGTCTTTTACCGTGACGGCGATTTTTACGACGATCGGTTCATCGAAACCATCAGTGCGGATCTCATGGTGATAGGTTCCCTGTGGCAGTTCGGCGATCGCTTCACGCATCGCTTTTTCCGAAGTTGAAAGAATCGTGTTGGCGAGGAGATCCAGCGAAGTAAAGTCATACTCATCCATGAAGTCAAGGAGTTTTTCCCTGCCGACCTCGTTACACCCGACTTGCGCCATCAGGTCGCCTTCGACCAATTCCGGAGCGCGAACATTTTGCTTGACCAGGCGAAATAAATCCCGGTTCGGTTTTCCGGCCTGGAACAGTTTGAGGATAGGAACATAAATGCCTTCCTCAAACACCTGACGCGCATCAGCGCCTAACATACGACCGCCGACATCGACGGCATGACAGGTGTTAGCAAAAAGTGCGAGCGGCTTTCCGTTGCGAAAAATTGGAGTTACTACGGTAAAGTCATTCAGATGACCGGACATCAGCCAGGGATCATTGCTAATCAGGCTATCACCTTCTTCCACTGCGTCCCATGGATACTCTTTCAAGAAATGCCGTACGGCCAGGGCCATGGTGTTGATATGCCCAGGCGTACCCGTAATCGCTTGGGCGATCATGTTGCCATGCACATCAAACACGCCCGCCGACAAATCACCTGCTTCGCGCACGACTGTGGTGAACGAGGCATTTTGCAGCGCCGTGGCTTGTTCATTAACGATGGAGATCAGGCGGTTCCACAAAATTTCTAAGGAGATTGGATCGATGGTGTTCATTCAGCCTCGCTCCGTTGACGCGATTGTTAAATGCCAGCGTACCGACGCTTTCCGGTAATGGCAAACGTCTATTACCATTCCATACACGTTGTGCCACTGCAAGAACAAAAAGGAACCTCCGAGCGGATAGACCTTGGAGGTGGTGAAGTAGACGCCCTGAGCAGGAAGTGCGTCGATATACTGCTGGCTGAACCTTCGAAAGGTCGTTTCTTCCATTGGTTTGAGCCCTCGGGCAGCATTGAGTGGCGTCTAGCAAAGGTTTCATGGTAAAAAAGAGAGGGTCCAATAGACGGTTGATTTCAGTGTCGTGGAGGTGGGGATGAAGAAGATTGTGATTTGTGGGGTAGGGTTACTGTTATTGGGCTCGGCCTGTGCGAGAACCGCGGTTGTTCACACGCCTCCGGTTTCTCAACCTTCTTCGACTTTTACGGCTTGGAGTCACAGTGGCGGCGCTGAGAAACGTGTTTGCGTCCTGCCATTTACCAATCGTACGCAATCTACAGGGCTTGCTGCCCGCGTACGGGAAGGTTTTTTTGGTCGCCTCGCCCTGAAACGATTTACCGATGTCGAACTGCGCGAGCTTGACGCACAATTGCAGACTCTGCCCGAAGTCTGGAGCCAACTTTCTCCTCGTCAACTTGGACAAGCGTTGCAATGCGACGCCTTGGTGTATGGCGAAATCACGGAAGCGAGCAACCTGTATCTCGGCGTCTATGCGCAGTTAACACTGGAGGGCAGGATTCAGTTTGTTGATGCATCTTCGAATGAGACTTTAGTGATAGGCTCCCATGCCACCAAATTTCGCACCGGCGGCGTTCCGTTCTCTTTATTGGCCGTGGTGCCGAATGCTGTGCTCAATTTACGTAATTTTACTTCGGAACAATCTCTCCGCGCTGTTGATGATCTCGCGCGTAATCTGGCGGATAAAATCCCTGACTTACCGACCGGCTCCGCGGATGATCCCGTTGCTGCCGAGCCTTTCAACTCACTCGAAGGGAGAGAACAAAGGAAGGCGTCGATTCCTGTGATAGCTACGGTTGCGCCAGATCGATATCGAGTGCAAGTGGCCGCGTTCAGCCAACCAGGTGAAGCACAGCACGTCGCCCAACGACTGCGTGATGAAGGATTCCGACCGATGGTTGTCATCGCCACCACGGACGAGCGTTTGTGGCATAAAGTGTTGCTTGGACCTTTTCCGTCCCTGGACATTGCGCAGGAAACCGGGGTGCGAGTTCGGCAACGTCTCCATATCTCCCCCATGGTTGTGCGCACGCAGTAATCGTCCGCGACCATAGGGGCGCCGTGCTGCAGTATTTCCTCGTTTCTCAGCGTTCCTCTTGTCAAGTTGCGGGAAGGATGCTTTAACCCCAGCGATAAGGAGGAAGCGCCATGATTAAATTTGAACACTACGAGAACAAGTACAAACACATCCGCCTGGAGCGGCGCGACGGCATCCTGCAAATGCAGATTCACACCAACGGGGAGACTGTCAAATGGGGCGCTGGGCCGCACGAAGAGTTGGGCTATTGCTTCAATGACATCGGCGCCGATTCTGAAAACCACGCAGTTATTATGACCGGGACAGGCGATAAATTTATCGACGAATTTGAAATGGGCAGCTTGGGGAAGATCACGCCGCGCTCTTGGGACCATATTTATTGGGACGCCAAGAAACTCCTGATGAATCTGCTCGACATCGAAGTGCCGGTTATTGCCGCCGTGAACGGACCGGCGACGATTCATGCCGAGCTGGCGGTGTTAAGTGATATCGTTATCGCCTCGGACACGACGGTGTTTCAAGATGCGCCGCATTTCCCTGGGGGGTTAGTGCCGGGCGACGGCGTCCATGTCGTGTGGCCGCTCGTGTTGGGCATCAATCGCGGTCGTTACTTTTTGCTCACTGGACAAAAATTATCTGCCCAGGAAGCGCTGCAACTTGGCGTTGTGAGTGAAGTGCTGCCGCAAGACCAGCTTTTGCCTCGTGCGTGGGACCTGGCCAGGCAACTGCTCAAACAGCCGCCGCTTACCCGTCGGTACGCGCGCGTCGCGCTGACACAGCAACTCAAAAAGCTGATGCTCGATAATCTTGGTTATGGCTTGGCGTTGGTAGGATTAGGCGCGA
>JBFWZL010000135.1:0-13128 GCA_050185455.1 Binatia bacterium
TGTGCCCACAAGCAGGATTCTATCCAAGTCTTCACTGCCGTCGGACAGCATTTTACCTAGTGAAATATTCAAAGACCTGCCGGTATGTAAAGCACCCCTCCAGCTTCTTGCATCGAGAAACCTTGCGGCGTTGTTGAATACAGCGTCAGGAATGGCAGCACCACGGTTCCGCTCCGGAACACGACGGTCACTACGGATAGGGACCGCACTTCTCGCGGTAGTCCCACAAACAATTGACGAGAGAATGTCAGCATCATTCATCAAAATCTCTATATACAGCTGCAACTCCTTGAAGAAACAATTTTTCTCCTCCCTTTTTTGCTTCTGTGTCAGCAAGAAACGGGAGCATTTGTAATTCTCCCTTGACACTGCGGATTCCTCCAGTACATGATCCTCACGCGTGGTGTCCATTTGTTACCCATGACAGAAGCAGGCGCCATTGTCTCATGAAGGATAACCCCAATCACAAATGGGGGTAGTGCAAGGACAATACACAAAAAGAACAGGAGGAGCATGATGAGTGTCATCGATGAAGTGTTGAAAGCAAACGAAGCCTATGCACGTCAGTTTACCCTTGGCCATCTTCCCATGCCGCCAGCTCGCCAGCTGGCCATCGTGGCGTGTATGGACGCGAGGATGACCATAGAACCAATGCTCGGTTTGCAGACGGGAGAGGCGCACATCATTCGCAACGCCGGCGGCATTGTCACCGAAGACGCTTTCCGTTCGCTCCTGATTTCCCACTATCTGCTGAGCACCCAGGAGTTCATGATCATTAACCACACCGATTGCGGCATGTTAACGTTTCGCGATGACGAGCTACGCGCCAAGCTGCAACAGACGAGCGGAACTGCAACCGTCGCCCCGGCGCACTTCCACGCTTTTCAAGATGTTGCGGGCAACGTGCGACAACAGCTTCAGAAGGTGAAGTCGCATCCATGGACACCGCCCGGTATTCCCGTCCGTGGCTTCATCTACGATGTCAAGACGGGAAAACTGGAGGAGGTCTCATAGAAAAAAATCTCACAAGCAGGGGTAACGAGCGGACAAAGGAATTCGGAACGGAACGTGAGGAAAGCAACGCTATGAAGAATTGTATTTGACAGAACTACGCATTTGACAGGACTGCGCATTTTACAGTAGCACTTCTAGCCGGTACGTTTACCTGCATGATGAAGAAAAAAAACGCTACGCCTGTTCAGCGAGGATCTGCTTGGTCGGCGGAAGTCGGGCGCGGGCATTTGTTCATGGTTGCGATCGCAATTGTTTGTGGACTGGGAGGCGGATTCGGAGCGGTGGCGCTCCGCGCCCTCATCGAATTCGTGCAGAGCGGATTCTTTGGGCGTGGAGAAGATGTTTTACGGTTAATTGAGCAGACTCCTTGGACGTGTCGAGTGCTGGCTCCAGCGCTTGGGGGTCTCGTGGTTGGGCCTCTTGTGTACTTTTTCGCGAAGGAGGCGAAGGGACATGGAGTGCCAGAGGTAATGGAATCCATCGTCGTGCGCGGCGGCGTCATTCGCCCTCGGGTTGTAGTGGTCAAGGCATTGGCGTCGGCCATCACCATCGGTTCCGGAGGGTCCGTGGGACGCGAGGGGCCCATCGTGCAGATCGGATCGGCGTTGGGTTCCACTATCGGTCAGCTGCTGGGCGTCTCCACCCGACAGATCCGCACCTTGGTAGGTTGTGGCGCGGCTGCCGGAATCGCGGCCGCCTTTAATGCGCCGATCGCAGGCGCATTGTTTGCGGTCGAAATTCTCCTGGGAGATTTCGGTGTTCCGCAGTTCAGTCCCATCGTCATTTCCTCGGTGGTCGCCACGGTTGTTTCACGCCATTTCCTCGGCAACTTTCCCGCCTTCGAGGTGCCCGGGTACCAACTCGTCAGTCCGTTCGAACTGATTCCCTATACCGTCGTCGGGGTGATCGCGGGTCTGGTCGCGCTGACCTTTATTAGTATTTTGTATGGCTGTGAGGCGTTCTTCGATCGCATACGGTTTCCAGAATATTTGAAGGCCCCCATCGGTGGCTTATTTGTAGGTGGAATTGGCGGCTGGTTTCCGCAAGTCTTCGGGGTTGGCTACACCACCATTAACGGCGCTCTCGCCGGGAACATTCCAGTCCTTTTGCTGGGCATTCTCCTTGTAGCCAAAATGGTGGCGACATCCATCACGCTTGCCTCAGGCGGGTCCGGTGGGGTTTTTGCTCCTTCGCTTTTTCTCGGCGCCATGACTGGTGGTTTTCTCGGGAGCATTATTCACCAATGGTTTCCAACGTTCACCGCAACGTCGGGAGCCTACGCTTTAGTCACCATGGGCGCTGTCGTCGGCGCCGCGACACATGCTCCTATTACCGCCATTATTATTATTTTCGAACTGACAGGTGATTATCATATTATCCCTCCACTAATGGCGGCCTGCGTCGTCAGCACACTCGTTGCCATGTTGTTGCGCCGCGATTCTATTTATACACTCAAGCTGCGTCAGAGGGGTATCGATCCCTTTAAGGAAGAAGACTTAAATGTGCTGAAGAATCTGTATGTGCGGGACATCATCGACCGCCAACCAGAAGTGATTCCAGCCTCGACCTCGTTCGCACAGATACTCAGCTTGGTCGTCCAGAGCCGCCATGCCGAATTTTTCGTTGTCAATGAACAAGGAGATTTATTGGGCGCAGTGTCGCTCTCAGAATTCCGGCGGCTCATCTTTGAGCAGGAGGCGCTTCAGTATGTCGTAGTCGCGGGCGACTTCGTGATTCCGTTACGAGGGACGGTGCGGGAGAATGACAACCTTGATGTCGTGATGCGGTTGTTCAGTCACACGGATGTTGAGGAGTTAGCGGTCGTTGATGCACAAAATCCGCGGAAGCTTGTCGGAACCGTCCATCGGCAGGACGTTATCAACTCCCGCAATCAGGAAGTGCTGCGGCGGGATTTAGCTGGGAGCATGTCGAGTACGGTCAGTTTAGTCGGCAAGGTTCGCCAGGTAGAAGTCGGGGATGGGTATGTCGTCCAAGAGATTCCGACGCCGCGCGCTTTTGTGGGGCGCACGCTGCGCGAGCTCAACTTCCGGGCTCGCTACGGCGTCCAGGTCATCTTCATCCGCACCCGGTCAAGAGACGATGAGAACACTCATCTACGTGTGCCCACGGCTGACGATCGGGTGAGCGAAGAAGACACCCTGATTATCGCTGGCCCTAAGTCTACCGTAGATAGTTTGGAGGCCTGGTAATATCGAACCTGTTTCATTTTCAGCTAAGAAACAAGGCAAGCTCATCTCGTCAGCTGTGGGTGTTCATTCCACAGGTTTCCTGTGTTTTTGCTTGTGTTCGCAGAGGCATTCTGTTATGCCCTGTCGGACGAGCAAGAAAGGGAGAACCGACCATGGATGGAATCACACGGAACCTCCTCTCGGCACTCATCTGCAACCTGCTATTTTGTTCCTCTGCTCCAACTGCTTCCCCGTTGCCGAGCGACCCCACACAGTGGACGTGCGCTGATCCCCAACCAACGCCGCAGGAAATCGAACAGTGGTGCGCCGAGAACGAGGGAAAAGGCCAACCTGCTGATCTCGGTGCGCCTGGTCCCGGCTCCCTACTCAACCTCGACAAGAAGAACGCTTACGACCTAGCGTTGCGGCGATTCTATGAAAACCGCGATTACGCACAGAAGCTCAAGTGGGCGCACGACCAGCAGTGGCGTCTCACCGGCCCGCTAGTTGGTCAGCTGCCCGATGGAAAAACATCGGTACAGTATGAAAGCTACGGAGTTCACCCGGTAGTCCGCATTTATTATTCGCCGGAAATGGTGGACTGGCTCTGTCACGGTCGCCAAGGTCCTATCAAAGATGGAGCCATGATTATCAAGGAAATGCTCTCCATTGACTCGGTCAAGATCACAGCTGACGCCAAGCAATGCATGGCCATTGATCAAGCAAGTGCGGAGCAAAGTTTGCAAAAGGGCAATCTCTCCTGGGCCGTGATGGTTAAGGCGAACCATGTCTCGTCGGATGGGTGGTACTGGTCGAGTCCCAATAAGTCTCCCCTCGGTAATCCCCCGCTTCTTGATCAATCTGCAGTGACGGACACGGATTTCTTCGGCTCAGGCAAACCCATCAAGCGTAATCCCAATTGGTATCCCACCGGCGACCTGTTTCAACCGCTCTCCGATGGGGCAAAGAAAAAAGCCGACGTCGTCTATCCCTACAACATGTACGGGGCATACTGCCTCAACTGCCACGCTGCGGCGCAGCGCGAGTCCACCTACTCATCGTTAGATAACATTCTCACCACCGGCCTCCAGTATAAATTCTTTCCCTCCGACTCGCCCAAATCCATGCTCCTCACCTTCAGCCGCACGTTCCATACCGGCCACGCCGATCTCGGCGCCTTATTCTTGCAACTCGAGAAAAGCGCGAAACCCAAAAATTCCTTGCTGCAAGCTCCTTCGGGGTATCACAATCCATTTTCCTCCCCGCTTCCCGCCCCGCGCCCGGCATTTCTCGCCTTTTACAACATGTTGCCTCCGCTTGATTTCAGCGCTGCGCTCCAATTGCGCTTCCCTGCAGAAACCTATGATCACTACATGTCAGGCCCTAATGGTCCAGGGCAGTTTGTCACTTCGGATCAGTGTATCGGCTGTCATGATGCAACGCAGAATAACTCCGCGACCCCGAATATGCTAATTACCGATATGAATAACCTGCTGCTAACCGTTCCGGCGGCGAGCTCGGTCAACTTCTCACCGTATGGAGAGTGGCGGGTGTCGCCAATGGGACTGGCTGGACGAGACCCGATCTTCTTTGCTCAGTTGCAAAGTGAAACCAACACTCTGCCTGAGCTCTCCGCTTGCATTCAAAATACCTGTCTGCACTGTCATGGTGTGATGGGGCAGCGACAGTATTCTCTGGATAATCCCGACCCCTCAGCTCCGTGTCGCGATCTCTTTGCCGTTCCGCCACCGCCGGAGGTGCCGTTCGGTAAGCCCTTCGCCCGACGCGTCATCAATCAATGGCAAGGCGCAGAGCCGAAGGCAGAAGCCAGGTATGGAGCGCTGGCGCGCGATGGGATTTCTTGTACGGTCTGTCACCATATCACAGATGAAAAGCTCGGGCAGGAAACGAGCTTTACCGGAAATTTCGCGACGGGACCAGGGGACAAAGTATTTGGTCCCTACGCGGATAACACTATCGTCACGGACCCGATGAAACACGCCCTCGGCATTACCCCACAATTTGGCAAACAGATCGCGAACTCCGACATGTGCGGCTCCTGCCACAATATCCTCCTTCCCGTCTTCAATAATGATGGAACTCGCCATAGCTTCATGGTGAACAGGCAGACCATCCAATCGACTTATGAGCAGACTACTCATTTGGAGTGGGTAAACAGTGATTTCGCCAAGGAAGGAGCGGATTTCCAGTCGTGTCAGGACTGTCACATGCAGCGACACTATCCCGGAAAAAACGGACAACAAACGCCCCTCACTAGCATCAAGATCGCCAACAGCGAGGATAACACTTTTCCTCCTACCACTCACAGTCTCGCCAGCAAGGATATTACCCTGACGCCACGTCAGACATTCGGCCGACATGCGCTCCACGGCGTGAATCTCTTCCTGAACGCCATGTTCCAGCAATTCCCCTTACTGCTAGGACTTCGTCAACTTGACTATATGGTGACCAGCAGCGCTCAACCGGCGCTGATTACCGGCCAGAACTCGATGCTCCAGATGGCGCGTCAAGAAACCGCCGCCGTCAAGATCACCGGTCTGGAGCGGAACCAGAAGAGCCTCAAGGCGACTGTGTTGGTCACGAACAAGGCCGGACATTATCTGCCCTCCGGCGTAGGCTTCCGCCGAGCCTTTCTCGAAGTCATTGTGGAAGACAAGGATGGCAAGCCGCTGTGGGCTTCGGGCCGGACCAATGAACTGGGTGTGATTGTCGAAGGCCTGACGAATACGCCGCTTCCTGCTGAAAATTTCAGTCAAAATCCGAGGCTATACCTCCCACACTATCAACAGATCACCCGAAGTGATCAGGCGCAAATCTATCAGGAGGTCATTCTTGATTCGGCCCAGGACGTCACGACTAGTTTCTTGCGCCGGGTGCAAACGGTCAAGGATAATCGTATACGCCCGAAAGGCTATGACCCGCAGATGTTCGCGCACAATCCATCGCCGTACATTCAAGAATTGGCCGAGGCGCATGGTGTGGAAGACGATCCCTATTATCGTGATCCGACGCTTACCGGAGCGGACACTATTACTTACCTCATCGCGTTGCCCTCAGAGCAACTGGCGCAGGTTAGCAAAGTGCGTATCACTTTATATAATCAGTCTATTCCCCCTTCGTATTTGCAGCAGCGCTTCATGGACGCCACAAAGGGTCAGGCAGAGAAAGATGACATTCAGCGGCTGTACTACCTGACCAGTCATCTCAACCCGACCTCGGCTATTGCTAACTGGAAGCTGGCGCTCGCAAGCGCGGAGCAGACGCTGTGAAGTGAGAAGGAAGAGCAATGTGAGACGACCTCTGCGAAGCGTTAGTGCAGAAGGGTGTATCATTGCTAATCGACCGCCGGTCGGACTTGATCAGTTGCGAGTTCTCTAGAAAGCCTGGTGGAACTCCCCCTCCGACCTTGAGGAAGTACGGCCGAGCTGTCTGCTCCAGGCTGTGCAAATGTCCCCCACACGGCACGATGAGTCTTTTGTGCTATGACCATGCAGAGATTGAGCACAGAGGGAAGGAGCAGACACGATGAATTATTTTCCTTTGACGGAAACCCAACAGACATGGCGAGACCGTGTCGCCGAGTTGGCGGCCCGCGAGATCGGCCCGCGAGCCGCTGAGTATGATCGACTCGCGCAATATCCCAAGGAATCGCTAGACGCGCTTCGCGAAGCTGGCCTCTGGGCGCTACGAGTGTCCCGCGATCACGGCGGACTTGGAGCCGATCTGGTCACGACCTGCCTGGTCGTTGAGGAGATCGCCAAGCAGTGCCCGTCGACTGCCATGTGCTACAAGATGCACCTTGAAGCCACAGAACTGGTCAACCGCATTCCGACTCCCTATCAGGTAGAGCGATTTGTCAAACCGCTGGCGCGCGGAGAGGTGTTCGCCACGATTGCGGGAGGCGAGACGGCAGGCGTCACCGGCGCGGACTGGAAACCGGAGGCCATGGATGTTTCGACTTGTCCCCTGGTGGACCGAGGGTATCAGCTGGACCATGTACGGAAGTCTTACGTCACCTCAGCCGGTCACGCCACACACTACCTCGCACTCTGTCGGCTGGAAGGTCGGCCTACGCAGGGGATGCCTGACTTTTTGATGGTGGAACGCGACCAGATCGGCTGGGAGACAGTCGGGGAGTGGAACGGCTTAGGGATGCGAGGGAATAGCAGTATGCCGATGATCTTCCAGGGAGTCGTGCCCGCCGAACATCGCTTGGGAATCGGACGCGAAAAAGAACCGGTCATCGCCAAATACATGATGCCGTTGTTGATACTTACCTATGGAGCAGCTTATCTGGGAATTGCCTCCGGCGCGTATGCACTCGGATGTGAAGAAGCCGCCAAACGGTATCCGAGCGGGGCGCGGCGGCTTGATGCGGCGATCAATAAGCGCCGCTTTGCGGAGATGAGCGCACAGATCGAGGCAGCCCGAGTACTGCTCCATGCTGCCGCCGCGATGGCGGACGCTGGCACGGCGCCTTCCATCCTTCCATACGTTCAGGCCAAGGTGCTGTGCTCCGAGGCCGCCGTGCGGGTCACGCAAGATCTAATGACGATCTTCGGGGGGACTGCATTTGCCGCGCGCCTGCCATTCGAGCGCTATTTCCGCGATGCCCGCGCGGGGATGGTTATGGGCATGGCGAATGATCAAGCATACGAACTGATCGCGAGTCTGTTGTTCCCCAAGTCTTGAAACTCTTCCCGTGATTTTCGCGCTCGCCCGGGCAGCTTGCTGCCCGCGGCGCCTTGAGCCGATTTCCTCCATGCATACATCATACAAACGCAAACGACTTATCTACTTTCCTTGCGAGCGAGCAGCCGCGCCGTAAATGTTTCCTGCCTCCCCTCTTTCCCGGCCCGTGCAGCCTCATCGTACTGGAGAATCTGGAGACCTGCGGCGAGCGTCCGCAGCTCGTGGGGCTGAAGACAAAAGACCGGGTGTCGAGGGCGACGGTAGCGCTCGTAATTCTCAAGCAGAAAGGTCTCGTACAGTAACACTCCACCAGGCTTGAGCGTCTGGAGGAGTGCAGGGAATAACGGACGGAGTAAATAAAAGCAGACGATAACGACATCGTACGCTTCCATGGGAAAAACTTGGGTCGGAAACGATTCTCCTTCAAGATCGACGACTTCGACGGTCACCTGAGAAAGTTGCTGTTCATGAGCAGCCGCTTGCAGCGCTTGGAGCGCGTCAGGGTCGCGGTCGAGTGCGTGCACCGTGAACCCTTGCTTCGCCAGATAGAGCGTATTGCGCCCAGATCCAGCCGCGACATCTAAGACGTGTCCTCGCGGCAGCAGAGGAAGAGATTTCACAAGAAACGGAGCGGGTTGCCGAGATCCGACTATGTTCTCTTGAACAGAGCTGCTCTCATCCTGTTTGCGTCCAGCGCGGTTTTCCATCCGTGACTTTGCTCCTTTGCCTCAATTCATTCAATAGTCCGCAAGATGAGAAATTTCTCATCTTCTTCTCATCCTCTTCTCACAATCATGTCTTATGTTCTATCGTATTAAAGAGTATGAATCCTTCACAGGAGGAGAAAGATGATGAGTGTAACAAAAAAGGCATTAACCGGAGCAGCCGCCGTGACGCTCGCGGTCGGAGGGTTTACTTTTGGACGTATAACCCAGGTGGATCATGTTCAAGCCGATCCCCCAGAAAGTAGAGCAGCCGCTGTCACAACCCCTTCCGGGCGCGCTCTACCTTCGTTCGCCAGTTTGGCATCCCAGGCGTCTCCAGCCGTGGTCTATATCAAGGTGGTTTCCGTTGAGAAAACCGTTCAGGGCGGACCAGGCTTTGGTTTTCCCCCTAGCCCTTTCGGCGATGAAGCCCCCTTTCCGTTCCGTCCACCGTTCCCCCCTCCAGGAGGTA
The DNA here is from genome assembly GCA_050185455.1 of Binatia bacterium. Classification (GTDB taxonomy): domain Bacteria; phylum Desulfobacterota; class Binatia; order Bin18; family Bin18; genus SYOC01. The sequence goes on from JBFWZL010000135.1 coordinate 9,093, forward strand.
AGCGTCAAGGATCAGGCTCCGGCTTCATCATCCGCAAAGATGGCGTCATTCTAACCAATAACCATGTAGTCGAAGACGCTAAGGAAATTACCGTAACTCTGACTGATAAACAGGAATACAGCGCCAAAGTACTGGGTCGTGATGCCAAAACTGACCTTGCCGTGTTGAAAATCGAACCGAAGGGCGACCTCTCCATTGCCAAGCTTGGTGATTCCGATGATCTGCAAGTTGGGGACTGGGTGATGGCGATCGGGAATCCCTTTGGTCTGAGCAATACGGTCACAGCTGGCATCGTCAGCGCGAAAGGGCGAGTCCTTGGCGCTGGTCCGTACGACGATTTCATCCAAACTGACGCTTCCATTAATCCCGGCAATTCTGGCGGCCCCTTGTTCAATGAACGAGGTGAAGTTGTGGGCATCAACAGCGCCATTTTCAGTCGGGGCGGCGGCAATATTGGGATTGGTTTTGCCATCCCGGTGAATCTTGCCAAGCAGTTACTCCCGGAACTTGAAACCACCGGGAGCGTTACCCGTGGGTGGCTAGGTGTCTCTATTCAGAACATGACGCCGGAACTAGCGAAATCCCTGAGCGTGGACGAAGCTAAAGGCGCGCTCATTGCCGAGGTCACCAGCAACAGCCCCGCCGCCAAAGGCGGTCTTGAACGAGGAGACGTCATAGTCCGCTATAATGGCAAAGAGGTTGAGGCTTCCTCTTCCTTACCAAGTCTGGTCGCATCAACGCCAGTAGGAAAAACGGTGGAAGTAGAAGTCCTGCGAAATGGGAAAGCCAAGACAGTCGACATCACCATCGCAAAACTGACCGAGCAGGATATCGCGAATGCAGACGATGAAAATGGCCCCCAACAAGGCAAATGGGGACTCGCGCTGCGCGAATTACGGCCGGAAGAACGAGAACAGATGGGGCTAAAAGAAGAGGAAGGTGTTCTGGTTGGTGGGGTGCAACCAGACAGCCCGGCGGCGGAAGCAGGTCTGCAAGCCGGTGATGTGATTCTCCAGGTGAATAAGACCAACGTGGCGTCAGTTGCAGACGTAAAAAACGAAATCGCTAAGGCGGAAAGCGATACTCCGCTCTTGCTCTTATTGCGTCGTGCTGATGGAGGCAATCGCTTCGCCACCCTGGCGGCAAAGTAGAGCAGTAATCCTTCCTTCACCTTCACTCTGGAGCGCGCTCTGCCGCGCTCCAGTTTCTCCCTTTCATACTCAGCAATTAGAATTTCCTGCCGGTGTTGAGTTGGTGCGGATCCTGTTCTACGGAGCAGCCTCTTCGGGATTCTGTCCCAGGAGACGAGTCACCTGAAGCGCGAAAATCGCCTGATCAAGCGCATAGCGACCTGGAAAAAAAGGGTTGCGGTCCGCTGTAATTCGCCGACTCTCGGTATAACTTTGTCCAGCGGCAAGATGAATCTGCCATGAACCTCGCTCAATAGTCACGCCCGAGGGAAACATATAGTACTCGGTAAGATCAGGCAGTGTCGGCGCCATGGAAGAGGATTTGATCGCCCAGCGCTCCCACGAGAAACCCGTTTGCAATGTCACGCCCGGAAAAAGGACGAACTGCAGGCCAGCCCCTAAACGGAAACGGTCACGCGCATCATTAACCGCCGTGCGATTGAGGAATTTTCTTTCATCGAACTTAAGAGTAGTATCCTCAAACACCGAGAATTCAGTCCACCGCGCCTGGGCCACGACTGTGAGCCGGTCCGTGAGACGATATGCCCCGCCAAATTCAAGTTGCTGAGGAAGCTGAAACTCGACCTTTGCGTCATCCCCACCGCCTGCAACACGCGCGTTGCCAAACATGAAAACCGTGCCTGGGGTTTTATAACCAACCCCTAAGCTCAATTGAGGCGTCGGTGTATACAAGATTCCCAACGTGCCAAAGATGCCGGGGCCACGCGTATCGACATCGATCCGTCCGACGGGAGAAGGTGTCTTGAAACGCAGCCGTCCATAGGAAGGGTTGATCGCCACACCGACATGAAGGTTGGGAGTCAGCGAATACGCCACAGCCGGGGCCAGAGAAATGACAGCTAACTCAGTAAAGAAGTTATTAGGCACGCCGTGCGCCGGATCGGCGTCAAAATTGTACGCGAATCCTAACGCTCCATAGACGCCAAAACCGACACGCAGGGGATCCCAGCGATCGGTGACATAGCCAAGTCCCGGCGCCAGCGGAAATTCACGACTCGTGTTGTCGTATCCCAGCGGATTTGTATAACGCGGATGATACCGAATGCCGATCAAGCTGGCCGTTGCGGAATTGGGCAACAGAGTGAGCTGCGCTGGATTGTGGAAAAGAGCGCTCAGAGGATTCAAGGGCAGGGCGACCACATTACCGGCAAGAGACACTTCCTGTGCCGTTGCGGCCGGGAGAACCAGTTGGCTGGCCCAGGACTGGGTCGTCACCCAGACCACATTAACCATAGCTAGAATGATCGCGCACGCCATCCGTCCCCAACCTCGCATCATACACCGTCCTCTGTCCTATTTTTCTGGCCCTCGACTCCAAAGCACGACTCCTCCTCGTAAAGTATGATCCCGAGAAACCGGGGAACCATAACGGGAAGGAAGAAAAGGATCAAGAACAAGGTGAAGAAAAGAGGAAAAGTAAAGTGAAAAGAGTAAAGCGATGGGCAAAGAGATTCAGCACTCATCACTCTTTATGGTCTGTGGTACAGTATCTGCCAAACCAATAGAAGGAGGAAACAATGACTGTCAAACCTGGATGGGAAGGTCGATTTTATGAAGATTTTGAGGTGGGAGATATTTATCGCTGCCGCCTCGGCAGAACCGTCACGGAAAACGACAATATCTGGTTTACTTTACTTACGTGTAACACGAACCAAATCCATTTTAATAATGAATATGGCAGACAGACCGAGTTCGGAAAATGTCTCATCAACAGCGGATTGACCCTAGCGATCGTTGCCGGACTCGGCGTGGCAGATGTCAGCGAAAACGGCTTCAATCTCGGCTGGGATAACATCACACTGCCGAACCCCGTTTTCGCTGGAGATACATTATATTCCCAATCAGAGGTAATGGAAAAGAGAGAATCAAAATCTAAGCCGCAATGGGGCATCGTGACGGTGCGCACACAAGGCTACAAACAAGACGGTACGCTTGTGGTGGAATACACGCGCAATGTTATGTGGTGTGGAAGAAAGCGCACGCGCCACAACGGGATCTCTTTCCCGAGATAAAGACGCAATAGAGAAAAGATTTGTGTAAGTAGGCTTGTTCTCCGAGCTCTGTTCTACTTGACGTTCTGGATTCCCGCTTTCAGGAAGATGACAACAGCCAGGATTGGTCCCTGGCTGTTATGTCCGTGCGAGTGGGCGTCCAGGTCTCTCCATCATCTGGCCAATGGTCCTCTGGTAATTTTCCGCTATAGTTTCAGCTTTTTCCCCGCTGAACTGGGTCTTGAGGACAGCGCAAGGTGTTATGTCCGAGGTTCAGAGCAGTTATTCGGTCATCCACCAGAGACAATCCTCAGCCGTCCGTGGTCATTTATGCGTCACTCTCAAGGCGGGTTTTTCATGCCCTCGCCCGCTGTAATTTTGTCCGTCGTTTTGCACTTGCACCTCCGTGTTGGTTTTTCTCGCTGCCTGGAGTAGGAACGAGATAAATCGCCCAGGAGCCGTTAAGTGCCGAAAAGTATTCGACTCTTCAGAGGGAACGGCAGTAATGACTATCCGCTGATAACGCCGGCAGAGTTGTAACGCGGCGTTGTGGTAAAACCAATCTCGATGGTTGAGATAACGCCGTTCAAGTCCTTTCATTTCTCGCAGTAGCCTTGTGGACTGCGTTGCCCAGTGTTGGACAAGATCCAAGGTTGCACCTTTATAGTTTTCACTCTCCAGCAACGCGAACAGTCGCCATAAACCGGCGCTGTGAATAGCTTCCAAATGAGCCAAAAGGCGATGCGCTGTTTGCGGTAGCCGCTCCGTCCCCAGCAAACTTCGCAACTGCGTTTTCGCTTCAGAGATAAGATGATCCGCCCTACTCTGTAGCGT
>JBFWZL010000136.1:0-13068 GCA_050185455.1 Binatia bacterium
GTGTGCTCTTCCGATCTGAAGGGTTTAATGATAGCTTCGATCTTTTTCATAATGCCCTCCTCATGAGTGGGTCTGCTCTCTTTGTGCAACTGGCGTACCAGTCTATTTTTGAAAAAATGCCGCAAAACTTCGGGTTTGCTGAGATGTGGTTGTCGTGCTTGCTTAGAAGAGCAGCAGAAAATATTCACTATTGCTCAAACTCTGGACAGTAGAAACAAAATTCATTGGGAGGATGGCAGACCTCGCACGCTGCTATTCGTTCGTTTCGAAAAGCGTGAGAGAAAAATGACAAAGGAGCAGGGGGTTCCTGCTCCTTGCTTGAGGAGAAACGAGGCCGGTATTGGTCGTGAGAAGGAGGAAGGCTAGTAGAACAAGTAGGCAAGCTCGGCCGCGACCGTGTCTTGTCCACTCAGAAAACGCGTAAAGGTCTCGTCTCCCACGGAGAACCGTCTTTGCGCGAACACCCGTTTGTCCGAATCGTCATGGCGATATTCGGCCCTGAAATGAAGACTATCAGTGATTTTGTATTTCACCGTTGTTGTTGCTTCCCAGAGATCCTGCTTCGTTCCGGTACGTACGCCATCTTCGTCATCGAACCATTCTAAGCGTTGCGCAATGGAAAAGGCTTCCCAAGCCGGGTTGAATTGTGCGCCGTCGATGTTGAGATACCCAGCAACCCCGTACCAATCTGCATCTTTGCCGTTGAGGCCGGTTCTCGACTCCGTCCCGTAGTCGAAATTGGTGACGAAGGTAATGTGATCAGTTACATTCAGGGTCCCGACAAGGTCGAATACTCCGCGTTTCGAACCACCCTGGTCTGGCAACTCCGCACCGTAAACGCCATTCAGGGAGAGGGTAAGGATGTCGGCCGGTTTGAGCGTCAGGTTGCCTAAAAAGGATTTCCCTTTGTTTGAATCAATGACATTATCCCAGCCATTAACGATCCCAGCGCTCAAGCTCACCTGCTCCATGAAGGGGTAGGTAAATAAGACGCCCGTATGCGTGAAGGGGATCGCATAGCCAAACAGGAAAGAACGTGAGATGTTGTAGTTAAGCGGCGCTTCAATGACTTCTGCTCCGAGCAAGGTCACAAACTTACCGGCCTTGATGCCGAGGCCATTCCCAATACCAGCGGTATAAGTGGCATAGGCTTCCTGGACTTCGAAATTATCCGTACTGTTTGATAGACTGCCGTCGCCGTTCCAGTCCGAGGTAATGAGTTTCGCTGTGCGTCCGTAGTCCAAAAGGATCTTGAAACCGACGCCGCCTTCTTCCTCTTTCGAGAGTGAAAACTGGGCGAGATCCAGCGTAAAGTTGTTCGCACGAGTATCGAAGATACGCAGGGAATTGTCTTTTGAATCTGGATTATTGAAATTGTAGTTGTACGAGCCGTACACCATGCCGCCGAGTTTGATGCCGTTCAAGAGACCAATTCCGTCCTCCAGCTTTTGGAGACGATTTTCCAATCCTTCCGGCGCGGCGGCGACTGGCGTTGCCGCCGGTGGCGGAGGCGCGCTCTTGAGTCGCTGGACTTCATCTTCAAGTTGCTTAATCCGCTCTTGCATCGCTCGCAGTGTGTCCTTGAAGGTGTCGTCGGCATCCCCTCCAGCCCAGCTCGGGGTGTATGCACCGAGAAGTACCCCGATGCTCGCTACCGCAAAAATTTTTTTCATCCGCTACCCTCCCTCGACGTGAAAAGTTTCCTTTTTCCCTGAGATAGGAAAAAGGGGTAGGAATACAGAGAGCAAAGGGTATACCAGGGAGAAGGGCACAAAAATCAAGAAAAATCCGTAATAATTTCGTAAAGTTGTCTTGCTCGGCGCCTAGAAGTGCAGCAGATCAGGCAGCGGATGCCTAAACTCTGAACAATATCTTCCGGCAATCCGTTGACAGTAAGCATCCAATCGCCTAGTTTCTGTCGTACCAAGACTATAAAAATCCTACAGTCCCCTTTCGGGCGCAAATATATATATAAGGAGGCACCTATGGCGACCGCGGATTTCGAAGCACGTCAATTACTGAAGGCGTATCGGAAAGGGCTTATTTCCGACGCATTGTTTGAAGAACAGATGAAGGAGCTGAGCAACGGTCATCGGAGCTATAGTTACAACGGCCAGAACCATGCAACGGAACAGGAGATGATTATGCATCTTCTGGATGAGTTCCGCTGCGCGGAGAACTTTGCTGCTGAGTATTTGTGTAAGTGGATTGAGGCGAGTGATCAGGAATGTGTGAAAGGCGGGCTTCGTGTCGTCCAACAACGTGAAGCGTATCACGCGCAGATCCTCGAAGCCCGGTTGCGTGAGCTGGGCGGCATTCCGCAATGCACCGTCCCGCAAGAGCGTCGTGACAAGGAAGTGCCTTTCTATAGTTCCACGGAAACTAAAGACGCCCAAAAGCTCTTGTCTATTGCTTCTCGCCTGAATGATCCGGCCGCCGTGATGAAACCGTTGACGGATGCGATTGGACAGATTCAAGCAGATCAGCAGAGCAAAGAATTGCTCCGCTCATTGATTGATGACGAAATGTCGAGCATCAAATGGCTCATGGAAGCCTGCCAAACATTGAATGCTCCACAAGCAGCATAACTGCGTGTACATAACTAATGAGGTGAGGAACACCAAACGAGCAGACTGCCGGATGGTGATCGTTAGCCGCGGCTGACGCATCACGTCCTAGGCTGGTCGCGCCTCTCAAACCTTTTCATTTCAGCTTTTTGTTCCTCACCCCTCCTTCGTGTTCATGTCTACTGCTCTCGCCCTTTCTCCCTCGACACTACAAGTCGTGCAGCCCTTACGCGAGGCGCTAGGCGCCGACTGGACTGCTATTCTCGCTGGCATTGCCTTAGCTCCCGACCCTGAAATGGCCGCGGTGAATTTTAGTCGCCTCCTTGAGGGAGGAAAGGGAACCGGCGTCGTCCTTGGCAACGCGGATCTCAGCAAAGACTTGCTGTTCCTCCTCGGCTCAAGTCAACATCTAGCTATGGTGTTGTGTCATCAAAACGACAAATGGGAAGAGGTTTTTCTTGCGGATCGCACGGCTTCGCTGAAGAGCGTTGCGACGCATCTAGAGACGTTGCGCAGGCAACTGCCGCGAGATTTGCCTGAAGAAGATTTTCTCCGCAGATTGCGTGTGTATCGGAATCGAGAATATCTCCGCATCGGCGTGCGTGATTTGCTGGCGCTGGCTTCCTTAGCAGAGACAACGCATGACCTCAGCTCTCTTGCCGAAGCCGCTGTCCAGATTGCGTACGAACACACCCGCGCCAAGCTGCGACCATTATATGGCGACGCGCTCGTTGAAGAAGATGGACGACAACGCCCGCTGGGATTCGTTGTTTTTGGCATGGGAAAATTCGGTGGACTGGAGCTGAACTTCAGCTCAGATATCGACCTGATTTACCTCTACGAACGTGACGGTGGGTTGACGACCGGCGGGGACAAAGGCGCTGTTGCGCCGCGCATGTTTTTTAGTCAGCTTGCCCAAGGACTTACCCGTGCGTTAGGCGATCAGGTGTTTGGCGGTCGTGTGTTTCGGGTGGACTTGCGTTTGCGTCCGGACGGGGTGAACGGGCCGGTGGTCAACTCCCTGCCGAATACGCTGCTTTACTATGAATCATGGGGGCAAACGTGGGAGCGCGTGGCGCTGCTGAAAGCGCGTCCGGTGGCGGGCGACAAGGAGTTGGGCGAGCAATTCCTGCGTGAAATTTCTCCTTTTGTCTTTCGTCGTTACCTTGATTACGCAACGCTTGAAGACATCACGGAAATGAAAGCGCGCGTGGAACGGTCACTGCGCGCTCCCGAGCGCAGTGGGGGAAACGTGAAACTCGGTCGCGGCGGCATTCGCGAAATCGAATTTGTCGCGCAAGCATTGCAACTAATTCACGCCGGAAAAGACTCGCGCGTTCGGGAGCGGACCACGCTGCCGGCGCTCGACCGCTTAGTTGAATGTCGTTATCTCACCGGCGCGGACCGTGACGCCTTGCGGGACGCGTATCGTTTTCTTCGCCACGTCGAACACAAACTGCAGATCGTACAGGATCGACAAACTCATACGCTTCCGAGTGACGAAGCCGGCATTCGTGCGCTCGCGCGGCGGTTGCGCATCACCGAAGACCAGGCGCCTAGCAACAACCAGGAATTGCCAGGCGGACGCGTTGCATTGGCTGCTGGTTCTGAGACTTTCAACTGTGAACTTTCGACTTTTGACTCGCGAGATGAAGTCGAGCGTTTCTGGGACACGTTGCGTTCGCATATGAATGCGGTGCACCAGATCTTTCGCACGCTTTTTCGGGAATCGGAAAAAGAAAAAGATGTCCAAGTTGGAGAGATGTCTGTTCTCTTTCAAGAGCTGCACGATGAGGAACGCACCCTTGAGCGGTTGCAGCAACTTGGCTTCCGCCAATTGCCGGAAGCCTACGCCAATTTACGCCTCTTACATGACGGTCCTCCCCATTCGCCGTCCACACCGAAACGGCGTAAACTCCTGTACGCCTTGGAGCCGCTGTTGTTTCACGAAGTGGCGAAGGCGGCGGACCCCGATCGTGCGTTGGCGGCAATGGCGCAATTGGTTGCTTCCATCGGCGCGCGTTCGAGTTTTCTCGCCTTGCTGAAAGAAAATCCCACGACTCTCAGCACGTTGATCGGGTTGTTTGGGACCAGTGCATATCTGACACAAGTCTTCCTCCGTCACCCAGAGTTGTTAGATAGCCTGGTGCGCGCGGATCTCGTCCAGGTGCGTAAAACCAAGGAGGCAATGACGGAGGATCTCACTGCACGTTTAGCCGAAGTGAGCGACTTTGAGGATCGACTGGACATTCTGCGCCGCTATCGAACCGAGGAGTTTCTCCGCATTGGCATTAACGACAGCAATGCCTTACTCGATCTCACTGAAGTCACTGAGCAGTTAACCAATCTGGCGGACGTGTGCGCGGCTGGCGCCTATGAGGTTGCGCGGGCGGCGTTGATGGAACAACTTGGTTACACGCAGACGCCTGGACTCTTCGCGATCGTCGGCATGGGAAAGTTGGGGGCCAGGGAGTTGAACTATAACTCTGACCTGGACTTGATTTTTATTTATGACCCTCTTGAAGAGCATGGCGATGGGAAGCTGAGTCCGCAAGAATTCTTCACGAAACTCGTCCAACGTTTGATTTCTGTCCTGCAAGTGCAAACCCGCGAAGGGTACGTCTATAAGATAGACACTCGATTGCGTCCGTCGGGGCGATCCGGGTCTCTCGTCTCGTCGCTGTCGGCGTTCATGCGTTACCATGAAACGAGTTCGCAGCTGTGGGAGCGTCAGGCGTTGATCAAGGCGCGAGTGGTTGTGGCGGAACCGACGTTCGCCGCCAGCGTAACGCAAACCCTTACGCAGGTGGCGTATGCTAACGAAATCGACGCCGCCGGGGTCGCGGAGATCGATCGCCTCCGTGGCCGCATGGAACAAGAACTGGCGCGCGAACAGGATGGGCGTTTCAATATTAAAACGGGGCGCGGCGGCCTCGTTGATATTGAGTTTCTTGTACAAATGCTGCAATTACGCTACGGTCAGCGGTTCCCAGCCCTGCGGCGGCGCGCGACGCTGGCGGCATTACAGATGCTTCACGACAGTGGAGTGATGTCCGAGAGCGACTTCAGGATCTTATCTCTTGGGTATCGCTTTCTGCGGGCAGTAGAGAATCGTTTACGCATTGAGCGTGACCAACCCGTGGAGGCGCTTGAAAGTGACGCCGCGCAGCTTACTCCGCTCGCGCGGCGGCTTGGTTATGAGGGAGACGACGCCGCGCTACAACTATTGACTGATTATCAGAACCAGCGCGAGGCGATTCGCGCCTGTTACACTCGCTGGTTTGCTCGGGAGAAAGGACAAGAAATATGAGTACAGAACAAGAACAGCCAGTATCAACGGAAGATTTCGCTTCGCTCCTTGCGCACGAAGAAACCGGACCGACACTCAACGAGGGCCAGGTCGTCAAAGGGCGTGTCGTGCAGATTAGCGACGACAGCGTTTTTATCGATATCCAGGAAAAAGGAGAGGCGATTATCGCGCGCGCTGAACTTGAGGATGAGCAAGGCAATCTCGAGGTCGGGGTGGATGACGAGGTGGAAGCAACCGTCATCAGCGCTGACGGAGAAATCCGCTTATCGCGGAAGCTGCTGAAAGGCATGAAAGCGCGCGCCCTGTTAGAGAACGCAGTGGCGAATGGACTGCCGGTTGAAGGGAGAGTGTCTGGCGTTATCAAGGGTGGGTATGAAGTCGCTGTCGCCGGGCAGCGGGCTTTTTGCCCCTTCTCCCAGATTGATATGCGCCGCGTCGAATCGTCGGATATCTACCTCAACCAAGTGCTGGAGTTTCGTGTCACGCGCTATGGCGACAACGGGCGCAATATCGTTCTGTCTCGTCGTCAGTTGTTAGAAGACGAGGCAAGGAAAGCCGCTGAAGAAACACGACAAAAGCTCACCTCTGGAGCCGTCTTATCGGGTACCGTGTCGTCGTTGACGGACTTTGGCGCATTCGTCGACCTAGGCGGCGTGCAGGGGTTGGTGCATGTGTCCGAACTTTCCCATTCTCGTACTGTCAAACCGGCGGATCTTCTTCAGGTCGGTCAAGCGGTCACCGTGAAGGTGCTGAAGGTTGATGAGAAGAATGGTAAAGGAAAGATCTCTCTCAGCATGAAAGCCTTGGAAGGCGATCCCTGGGCAACGGCGCCGACTGAACTGCGTGAGCGCCAGATTGTCAAGGGGCGCATCGTTCGCGCCATGGATTTCGGTGTCTTTGTGGAGTTACTGCCAGGCGTGGATGGTCTCCTCCACATGAGCGAAGTGCCGCGCAGTCAGCAAGGGCAGATCAAAGAAGCCGCTGCGGCTCAGGAAGAGATTGCAGTCATGGTATTGGGAATCGATCCTGAGAAGAAACGCATTTCGCTAGCCCTTGCCCCCGAAGGAGCCACACTGGGTGAACAAGTTGAGTCCTCGGTCGCCGTTGGCTCCGTAGTGATGGGAACCGTTGATCGAGTCGAGCCGTTTGGCCTCTTTGTACGCGTGGGTCCTGGACAGGTGGGACTTATTCCCAATGCGGAAATGGGTACGCAACGCGGCGTGGATCATCGGCGGGACTTTTCGGAAGGGACCGAGGTGAAGGTGGTCGTATTAGGGATTGAAGACAATGGCAAACGCATCCGCCTCTCGCGCTCGAAAGCCCTTGCGCAAGAGGAACAAGCGGAGACACAAGCCTATCTAAAAGGTGCAACCCCGAAAGGCCGCGGCTTCGGCGTCACGCTAGGAGATTTACTAAAGCAAAGTAGAAAAAAATGAGCCGACTGTCCGATTGAGCCGTTGCAGAATTGTGTCATTGAGCCATTGAGTGGTTGAGACCTTTCAGTATCCACTTCATCAACGACCCAATGATTCAATCTGCCGAATGCTTTCCCGCAGCTTCCGTACGCCTTCCGCCGGGCCGCCTTCCGCGCGAAACACCGCTGACCCGGCAACGAGCATTGTCGCCCCTGCGGCGATCACTCGCGGCGCCGTTTTCGGATCGATGCCGCCGTCTATTTCCAGTTCGGCATGAGCGTTGCGGTCGTTAAGCATGCAACGCAAACGTCGCACCTTTTCCACGCTAGGCTCGATAAAGCTCTGCCCGCCGAAGCCGGGATTCACGCTCATGATAAGAATCACGTCAGCGTCGTTGATCACTTCTTCCAAGGTGGAAAGCGTAGTGCTGGGATTCAACACCACGCCTGCCTTTTTGCCGGTGTCTTTGATCTGTTGAATGGTGCGGTGGAGGTGGGGGCAGGCCTCTTGATGAACGGAGATGATATCCGCCCCAGCCTTGGCAAAGTCGCCAATATACTTTTCCGGTTCGACGATCATCAAGTGGACATCCAGCGGCAGCGTGGTGGCTTGGCGCACGGCTTCCACGATGAAAGGACCGATCGTGATATTGGGAACGAAACGGCCGTCCATGACATCGAGATGGACGCCATCCGCCCCCGCTTGTTCCACTGCATGTATTTGCTGGCCAAGTTGGCGGAAATCGGCGGAGAGAATTGAAGGCATGATTTTTATCGTAGGCATGCGCATGATAGTGTGCCATTCTGAGTTTTTCGACAAGCTTAGGTTAAACTCCGCGAAGAATCTCATCGTCAGTCACTCGTTACGCAAGATTCTTCGACCTGCAGCCTCGGAATGACAAATCCTTAAGATTTAGTTCAGTAGTACTACCACAAGGAGGCAAACGTGACTACCAATCGAGACTTGACCGCTGCGTGGTCGTATCATAACGACACCAAGCATTCGCTGGCGCGTATACGGAACAACCCGCATTCCCTCGATTGGGAGAACCAACCGCTCGCCTTTAAGATTTATACGGATGCAGAGCGCATACCGCTGCCGCAGGACGTTCTTACCGTGTCAACGCCGATGTTACAGGCGATTGCGACACTTCCGCAGGAGTCGCAACAAGACTGCCTTCCTGATCTGGCGACGCTTGCCGCCCTGCTCCATCTTTCAGCGGGCATCACGAAACGTCGCACGTATCCTGGCGGCGAGGTGTATTTTCGCGCGGCGGCGTGCACCGGAGCGCTTTACCATATTGATCTGTATCTTGTCTGCAGAGACCTCCCTGAGCTGTCGGCAGGGGTGTATCATTTTGGCCCACATGATTTTGCTCTACGCTGTCTGCGCAAAGGCGATTACCGTAGCGTGCTGGCGCACGCGAGCGGACGCCTCCCCGCCGTTCAACACGCTCCGGTGACAATCGTGTGTACGAGCACCTACTGGCGGAACGCATGGAAATATCAGGCGCGCACCTATCGCCACTGTTTCTGGGATGCGGGGACGCTCCTGGCGAATTTTTTTGCTACGGCTGCCGCGCTTTCTATCCCGACGCGTCTTGTGGCTGGATTTGTTGACGCCGAGGTCAATCAGCTTCTTGGCCTGGACACGGAACGTGAAGTCTCCCTTGCCCTTTTACCGTGCGGATACTCACCAGTCGAAACGCCTGCCTCCTCGCCTCCTCGTAATCCGTTGCAGCTTCAGACCGCGCCGCTATCGAAAACCGAGGTTGACTACCCGGCAATCCGCACCATGCACGCCGCCTCTTCCCTCGGGACAGACGGTGAAGTGGAAAAGTGGCGTAAAAGTTCTCCCTTGATGAGTGAACCCGAGCCAATCGGTCGCCTCTTTGCCCTACACCCTTTGCTGGATGCCGATTCGACGCGTTCTTCCCTGGATTTTGTTGTCCGCCATCGTGGCTCTGCGCGCGTATTTGCGCGTGAACCGATCTCCTTTGCACAGCTTTCAACAATCCTCGTTGCGGCTACGCAAGGTGTTCCTGCCGACTTTCTCACGCCCGCCGGGGCATCGTTGACAACCGTGTACCTTATTATCAACTCCGTGGACGGGCTTCCTCCGGGAGCGTATGTTTTCCAACGCAGCCGTAACGCGCTTGAATTGTTGCGCGAAGGGGAGGTGCGCCGGGAGGCCGGCTATCTTGGTCTTGGACAGCAACTTCCGGCGGATGCGAGCGTCAATATCTTCTGCTTGACAGATCTCGCGGCGGTGTTGGAGTGTTTTGGCAATCGCGGCTACCGGGCGGCGCAACTCGAAGCGGCTATCATAGGCGGCAAATGCTACCTTGCCGCCTATGGGCAAGGACTTGGAGCAACAGGGCTCACATTTTTTGATGACGATGTAACGGAGTTCTTTTCACCGCACGCGGAGGGGAAGAGTGTGATGTTTTTAACGGCGATCGGCAAGCCGGCGAAGAAAAGGATCGTTGCTCAAGGATAGGGCTTATCCTCCCACTTGCTACTTGTGGTAGCCCGTCATTCCCCCGGAAAAGAGATAGAATGTAGCCTGGATGAAGCGAAGCGTAATCCAGGAGCGAACAGAAAGCGGAGCAGGAATCCCGGATTCCACTCCGTTCCATCCGGGCTACAGACTTTTCATGGTCAAGGGTGCGTTGCAGATGCATGACCATTCCGGGCGAGCTGTGCGAGACCCGGAATCCAGGAGCAATGTCTGGATTCCCGCCTGCGCGGGAATGACGAAAGGGGAGAAACTTGCTTTTCTGCCCCTACGCTTAGCGCCTCGTGTTATGACCGACTTGCAATGACTTGAGATTCTAACTTTTTCTGCAGTCTCTGAGCGTGGTAGAAACGCCTTTGCCTTGTCCACTCATGGCTTGATACACTTGGAGAGGACGATTCGTTGAGGGGAATGTGGCTAGGAGTCGTCCAGAACTTACCTGGGGGACACGCAATGGCCCGCAACGATCAAGTGACTCGGCAATGGTTCTTGCTGCGTAAGCTAGAAAGCGCGAAAGGCGCGACACTACAGGAACTAGCCGAGGCATTGCCCGAAGACTACCCTCGCCATCCGCGTACGATCCGCCGGGATCTTGAAGCCTTGGAAGCGCGCTTCCCGCTAGTCTCCGACCGTATCGGCAAACACGTCCGCTGGCGATTAATGGACGGCTACCAACGGATTCCACCGCTTTCATTCTCCCCTACCGAATTGATGGCGTTAGTATTCAGCCGTAACTTGCTCAAACCGCTCGATGGCACGGAAATCAAAGCCTCGCTCGACTCGGTGTTGAATAAAGCGACCGCCGCGCTTCCGCCGGAGGGGGAAGCGTATGTACGACACATGCAAAGTTCCTTCTCCGTCGGTCTCGGACCGCACAAAACATATCGTCAGCATCAACAGACCATCGAGCAACTCACCCGCGCCATTGTCCAGATGCGAACGATCCAGATGCGCTACTACTCCGCCTCGCGCGATCGGGTGGACCGTCGCGAAGTTGACCCCTATCGTCTGTGGTACACCGACGGCGCGCTATATCTCATTGGCTATTGTCATCGTCGCCAAGAGGCGCGGATCTTCGCCGTTGACCGCATTCGGTCGCTCACTTTGACCAATCATCCTTGGCAACTGCCGTTAGGGTTTGATGTAGACGCCTACGTGCATGACGCACTTGTTGTCATGCGGGGAAAACCGATTGACGTAACGCTACGGTTTGACCGAGCCACCACGGCCTGGGCAAAAGACCGGCAATGGCATGCCAGCCAACAGGTATCCATCGGAGAAGACGGCTGCATGACCATGACCTTGCGGATTGCTGACACTCGTGAGCTAGAGGGATGGATTTTACACTTCGGCAGTGGCGTACAGGTGCTGCACCCGGAATCCCTGCGGGAACGCGTCAGAGAGGAAGCGCGAAAAATTTTTTCGCAAGGATGAAAACGTGTGACCTCGGATGTCACTCGTGTGTGTTACGGTTCGTGCATGAGCGGAACAGCACCAGTCTTCGAACGAGAATGGAATGGCGGAGCTATGTCGAAAGAAAGTTTCTTTGTTCGATCAGAACCGTTCTTATTCGGTGTTTCTTCCCGATTTGGGGTTCCCTCTCCCGCAAGGGGAGAGGGACAGAGTGAGGGGGAAGTTATTGAACATTCTTCAAAAGTAGGGTGCGCTTGCACACCAAGATAAATGCAAAAGAGGTATTCCATGCCCTATATCGATCTTGCCTTTCGCATAACCGGAACCTCAGTTCCCGTAGATCATGGCTACGCGCTCTATGCAGCAATCAGCCGAATTGCTCCTGAAATCCATAACGCTAGAGCAATTGGCGTCCAACCGATCCGTGGCGTGTACGACGGCAACGGCTCGCTCCATCTGACCGACTCCTCCCGTCTTATTCTCCGTCTACCGGACGACCAGATTCGGACCTACCTCAAGCTAGCAGGGAAGAAATTAGAGATAGACGGGCACTCGTTACGAGTCGGAGTACCAGAGGTGCGAACACTCCGTCCGACCGCTAGCCTGCGTGCACGGCTTGTCACGATCAAAGGCTTCCTTGAGGAAACATCCTTCCTCGAAGCCGCTAAGAGGCAGTTACAGAGTCTAGAGGTGAACGGAGACCTTCAGCTCGGGGACCGGCGCACTTTTCGAGTGAAAGACAAGCAAGTCGTCGGCTTTGAAGTTGCCATAACCAGTCTGACAGCGGAAGAATCTCTCACGCTCCAAGAACACGGGCTCGGCGGTCGGCGGCGGATGGGGTGCGGGGCGTTCGTATCAGCCGAGAGGCGCTCGACATGACAACCTTCAAGAGACTGTTAGCTAAGAGTAGTGGGACACCAGACATGCCTCGTGGAGCGGAGACTCTCTCAGGCCACACGGCAAACGTGATGGCCGCTGCAGAAGCCCTGCTAGACGAGACCGCAGACGCACAATTACACGCAGTGGGACTGCCTTCGGCAATATGGCGAGACCGTTTTCGACGTACAGTGCTTCTCGCGGCATTTTGTCACGACCTGGGCAAAGCCAATGATCAATTTCAGGCAATGGTGCGAGGACAGAGACAAAACAAGCAGGCGATTCGCCATGAAGCTCTTTCCTTATTGATTGTTCAGGAGACCCAGTTACGGGCATGGCTTACTGCCGCCTCAGGGAATGACGATGCCCTGAAGTTCATCTTGTGGGCAGCGGCTGGCCACCACAGGAAATTTCCGCCTTCGCAACCCGCGCAGGGCACAGGAATCAGACTTACGCTGTTCCTGGGGCACCAAGATTTCCATCGTACATTGACGGTCGGAGCTAAATGGCTGGGCTTGAGCGAGCCTCCCCAACTGGAAGACGACGTATGGGCGTTGGTTGGGACAATCTCGCCCAGTCATCGATTGCTGCAACTCGAAAGAACCGCCCTTGCGTACTGGACATCATGTAGCAGTGAACTCCGCCGCTTTCTCGCTGGGGCGAAAGCCTGCCTCATTGCCGCCGACGTTGCAGGTTCAGCACTTCCAAAAGAGGGCAAGAAAATTGCCCTTTGGATAAAAGATGCGCTCCGGCGTCGGCCTACGCCTGAACAACTAGAAAAAATTGTGACTGATAAGCTCCAAGGAGTACCACCCCGTCCATTTCAAGCAGCTCTGGGAAACACAACAGCACGAGTCGTACTTGCTCAGGGAGGTTGTGGAAGCGGCAAAACCATAGGGGCGTACCTGTGGGCTGCCCGGTGCGCTCCTGGGAAACGCCTCTTTTTCTCCTATCCAACAACAGGCACGGC
>JBFWZL010000137.1:0-13057 GCA_050185455.1 Binatia bacterium
GTGGGTCATATTGGGATAACCGGTCAATCCGGAAATGGCAGTGATGCACACGATGCGTCCCCATTGTTGCTTCGTAATCGGTCCAATCACCGCTCGGCAACAATTGAACGTGCCTTTCAAATCGACGGTGAGCACCTCGTCCCATTCTTCTTCTGTCATTTCCAAAAACGATGCATGATGGAACACTCCGGCATTGCTCACCAAGATGTCAAGGTGGCTGAATTCTTTCAGCGCCTTGTCGACCATGGCGTTGACTTCAGCAAAACTGCCGACATTGGCGCGAATGCCGAGCGCGCGGCGTCCCGACGTCTCGATTTCTTTTACTACTCCAGCAATCTTCTTTTCATCGCGCCCGTTAATGACGACATCAGCTCCCTCTCGCGCGAAGAGCAACGCCGTTGCGCGGCCAATGCCTGAACTCGATCCGGTAATCAGCGCGGTTTTTCCTGCGAGACGCATAGTGTCCCTCCCTAGTGCCTCTCGGTAATAATTTTCTTCTAATGAACGCGCCTAAGCATAGCCGAGGAAATGAGAGGAGGAAATCCTCCAGCAGACCCTTTTATTTGTTCCTAATTTTGCTTGCGCCGCTTCGGGTCGAGCACTTCGGTTTGGATGGTCACGATGGATGTAAACCACTTCTCCATGCTCGTGGCGTCCATCTGCGACCAATCGGGAATCTCCAGGACCAAGGCTCGCCCGAGTTGATTGCCAAATCGCACCAGCGTGTTGTTGGTGTCGGTTCGTGTTTGGTCCCAGTCGGAGAGTGCTTCTTCCAAGGAACTATGCGTTTTCAGGGCTTCGCCCAGCGCGACGGCGTCATTGATTCCTTTGAGTGCGCCGGCGGCGGTGTGCGGACGAGCGTAGGCGCCGGCATCACCCGCCAGACAGATGCGGCCTTTGCGATACGCAGGCGTTTGGCAATCATAAATCGCATATGCAAAAGTGTTCTTACTCTTGTCGATAACTTCAGCGTAGTAGTCCGGCATAAGATCTCGCGCTTTCTGCTTCAACGAGGTTTCCGTTGCGAGGGGCATACCGCCGGGTGGAAGAGAGCCTTCGTGCGCTTGCCCTTCTTTGTCAGTAAGAAAATCTGCTAGCGCGGCTTCGGCAATCGGCATATACACACCCCAATTGACCAAACGCTTGCCGGGCGTCACCGCTCCATCCGGTCCAGGGACAAAATAAAAAATACCATGCCCTCCTGGAAAGCCAGGGCAGAGTACGCCCCTTTCCAGTGGCCCCGATTCGGCTAATTCATTTTCCAGGAGGAAGCCACGCCAGAGCACATACCCAGCGTATTTGATGGACACCTCGGGAAAGAGCGTGCGACGCCCGAGCGATGTGTAGCCATCCGCACAGACTACCAAGTCGAATTCGTAATGACCCCCATCCGCTAATTCCACACGGACGGTTCCCTGCGTTTGTTCCTGGAGGGCAACGACCCGGTGTGCCGTATGATAGACCTGATCCGGCACACGCTTACGAAGATTGCGATACAACACGCCCCAGTTGAGTAACGCGAGGTTTGCTGGTTGGTCCCAAGCAAGATACCCGTAACGACGCTCCTGCTCCGTGCGCCAACGACGAGTGAAGGCGTGGCCAGGGAAATAGGGGGTGTCGGCATCGACCAAATCACGTGTGATGAACGTATCCATGACAGAGGAGGGAACGCCGATCCCCGCTCCACGATCCTTTAATTCCTCACCCGTACGCTCTAGCAGCGTCACCTCACACCCTAAACGCAAGAGTTCGATAGCTGTGGTACATCCGGCAATCGAACCGCCGATAATTCCAACCTTGAGTCCTTGCATGATCCCACCAGCAGTTTCTGGCATGTTTATCTCCTCACCTACTTCCAGCGCCTTCTGGTCGGAATCGGCTTCCCGGCGCCGGCGGATTTTCTGGTGAACCAGCGAAACACTGGGCAAGTGACATCCAGAATGTCGCCGTTTCTCCAACTACTCGCAGTGTGGTGTCGGCAATGTTCCGTACTTGGGTCACAACCTGGCAGAACTCTACCGCGCTTCCCTCAATGAGATTCTCTTGATTCGGTTGATTCCACTCCCAGAGCGTTTCCGATGGCGCCGTGAGCCGGACATACGGGATGTCCGTGGGAACGGCTAAGCCACGATTCGTAAAGGTCCAGCCGAAGGTGTTGATTCCCAGGACGACGATGTTCTTGATGCGATCAGTATTACTCCGCGCCTTACCCAGCACATCGTAAACGGCTTGACCATGCGCCCAGGTTTCCATGAGCCGCGCCGTGATGCTGGAACGGACGCTCATGGCGGGGCCGAACCATGGGACGCGCTGTTTGGGATCGGCGATGGCAAAGCGGTCCGCCATTGCTTGGGCGAAATCTTGCCAGCGCTGTAATAAAACGCGATTCTTTGCGCCCTCCAGCCACGCATGGGTTGAAGCCAAGTGTCCGACGCCTCGTTTGCTTGCCGCCGCGAAGCTCCGCGTGAAGTCTTTAAACGCGGCGCTATCCTGTAACGACAAATTCGCGGCGTAGTCCCCGAAATGTAAGTGGGCGACCACATCGTTGATTGTCCATTTCTTGAATTGAGTCTGTTTTTCCCAATCCTGCTCATCTAACGAATCAAGCAGGGCGAAGAGCGCATCGCTCTCTTCGCGAAAATCCATAGCCTGCTGTACCATATCTTGATCCTATCGATCCTCTAATGAAATTTGACGATCAAAATCGGTGATCCTCACGTTGGGTGCCACGGGTGGCTTGTCCACCCGTGCAGCCCGACCACACGGGCAGCAAGCTACCCGTGGCACTCGGAAACTCAGTGTTCGGAACATTACCGAACTTGCCTATCAAAATTCATTAGAGTCTATTCTGACGCGCCAGGAACATACGCGGCGCTCCGCAACAATGCGCCGGGGCGCACGCCGGTGCATTGTTGTCCCTCGAACGTCACTTTTCCGTTGACGATTGTATAATCTATGCCAACTGCGCGCTGCACTAGTCGTCCTTCACCGCCTGGGAGGTCGTTCACCATCTCCGGCTCAGTGGGATTGATACGTAAACGTTCCACATCATACACAATGACATCAGCCGCCATGCCTTCGCGCAGCACGCCGCGATCGTGCAGGCCGATAATCCAGGCCGGCACGAATGATAGCCGCCAATGGGCTTCTTCAAGCGACATTAACTCTCGGTCACGCACCCAGTTCGCAAGGAATTCGACCGGATATTTCCCCAGCGAGAACAGCTTGGTGTGCGCGCCACCGTCGGAGAGGCCGATGACGGCGTTCGGATGTTTCAACATCGTTGCTAGTGCATCTTGATCCCGGTTGGCGAAATCATGAATCTTAAAGCCAGTCTTCAAGTTTTCGGCAAGCGAAAGATCGAGAAAGACGTCGATGGGGGCGCGGTTTGATTCCCGAGCAAGCTCAGCAATCGTCTTCCCCAGCGCCTCTCGATTCTCCGGTTGGGTATGGGTAATGCTAATATCCCGCCAATCACCGCCGAACACTTTGGTGCGGACCGTGCGAAAATCTTCGTTGAGCGCAGCGCGTACCGCGGCATCCCGCAGCATCGTGATACGCTCAGGGATTGGCCGCGAGAGGACATCGCGCCAATGCGGCATGTCGTCAAACTGGTTCATCTCTTCCAGGGTGAAATAGAGATGAGTGGGGAAGCAGATGGTCATGCCGTACAGTTGAGCGTCGCGGTTGAGTTCTTCCATCCAACCCAGCACTTTTCGCCAATGATTTGGCTGTGTTTGGAATTGGGCGAGAGCGTTCCAGACAATCGGACGGCCAGCCGCGCGCGACAAAGCAGCGGTGAATTCAAAGTCTGGGCGACGTTGCGCCTGAAGCGTGTACTCGATGGAGCCAATGCCAAACTCACGCAGAACGCCACACAAAGTGAGGAGCTCGGTATCATCCGCTTGATGGCTAGGGAGCGGGCTACCGTCATAATCGGTGTCGGCAATGTTACGATCCGTCGAGAAACCGAACCCGCCGGAGCGCATGCCGACACGCAACAGGTCGGCCATCCGCGCCAGTTCGTCCGAGGTTGCCGTGCGTTCTTTCGCCGCCTCCAACCCCATGACCCAAGTGCGGAGTGGAGAATGGGGGATCAAGGAGCCAACGTTAATCCCCAAACCCGCACGTTCCAGGCTTGTCAGATACTCGCCGAAACTGACCCAGTCCCAGCGCATGCCAAGTTGCATGGAGGTGAGAGGGATCGCTTCGACCCGGGACATCAGCAACATGGCTCGCTCGCGGTCCTCGGGGCGATACGGAGCAAAACCAAACCCACACATGCCAATCATTACGGTTGTGACGCCATTCCACGCAGAATTGGTGGCATAAGGGTCCCAGTTGAGCTGAGCGTCGTAATGGGTATGCAAATCCACCACGCCAGGCGCAACGATACAGTTGCTGGCGTCGATCTCGCGCCGCGCGGAGCCCTCCACGCGACCAAGCGTCGCGATCCGGCCTTGGCGAATGCCAATATCGCCGCGATAGCGCGGCATGCGAGTTCCATCAACGATCGTGCCTCCGCGAATGACGAGATCATAGTCTGACATGAATCTTCTCCTCCTCTAACTGTCCTATCGTTCATGAGAAAATCGGCGATCAGTGTTCTTGTAAGTGACGTTGAGAGAAACTGCAACGCTCCCGACTTTTGTTCCTGTTTTGAGTGGTCGTCAGACAAGTGAGTTGAAAACGGGCTTGATGATAGCGATGGAGGCTGAAAAAGTAGGTGAGTGTCAATCTTGCAGTTCTCCATCAGCTTCTTTTCTTTCCGTCGGCACATATTTTCGCTGTTGTCAGGTTGGTTGCTGTTGACCATTTTGGCTCTCCTGACCACGGCATGTGAGAGCGGCTATCCGGTTTCGGCCAAACAGTCCCCCAGCAGTGATGATCCTCCGCCCCAGCAGGTGAAGACTGTCACTGTGGAGCACCTGCCGCTTGAGCGTACCGTCACTGTACTTGGCTCGCTCGCCGCGTACGATCAAGCCACGTTGAGTGCGAAAGTACCGGGCCGCATAGCCGAGCTTATGGCGGACTTCGGCAGTTTGGTGGAAGAAGGGCAAGCGCTTGCACGGATTGAGCAGCGCGACTATCAACTGCACGTGCAGCAGGCGGAAGCGGCGCTTGCTCAAGCACGCGTGCGGTTGGGACTGACGCCGACAGGTTCGGATGGGCAGGTCGATCCAGAGCGCACCGGCGCCGTGCGACAAGCGCGGGCGCTATTGGAGGATGCTCGCCAAAAGCGGGACCGTATGGCTGCACTGGTGGAAAAAGGCTTTGTCGCCGAGACTGAATTTGACTCAGCCGACGCCGCTTACAAAGTCGCGCTCAGTGGCTATCAAGACGCACGGGAAGAAATCCGCAATCGTCAGGCGCTCCTCATGCAGCGTCGCGCCGAACTTGACCTCGCGCGTCAACGTTTGGCTGACACCGTTATCCATGCGCCATTCGATGGAGTGATTCAGACGAAGCATGCAAGCGTGGGGGAATATCTCGACACCAGCGCGCCGGTTTTTACTTTAGTGCGGATGGACCCCTTGCGCCTGCGCGCGGAGGTGCCTGAGCGCGCGGCGTACAAAGTGAAAGCCGGGCAGAAGGTCCGCGTGACTGTCGAGGGGAATCCGAACGTATATGAAGGACGCTTGACGCGACTTGGGCCGACAATCGATGAGCAAAACCGCATGTTGACGGTTGAGGCGGATGTACGGAATCCTGGCGCTCTTCGTCCTGGATCATTTGTTCGAATCGATATTGTGACGGATGAAGCAGACCAGGCGATCACTGTACCGACCAGCGCAATTGTTTCGTTTGCCGGTGTGGAAAAGGTGTTCGTCGTGCAAGACGCGAAAGCCGCCGAAAAGTCGATCACGACTGGGCATCGAGCAGACGACTGGACTGAGGTTGTCGCTGGGTTAAAGAATGGCGACGTTGTCATTGTCGAGCCGGGTAATCTCCGGTTGGGCCAAACCGTCAGCGTTGTCGAATAACCAGAATCATGCAAAAGCTCGCGGCGATTTGTATCCAACGTCCTATATTCGCTTCGATGCTGATCCTCGCCCTCGTGGTGATTGGCGCGGCGAGTTACTTGCAGCTGGGGGTTGATCGTTTTCCTTCGGTTGATTTGCCGACCGTGGTAGTGCGGACCGCCTTACTCGGAGCCTCGCCTGAAGAAATTGAAACCGAAGTATCGCAGCGCATCGAAGAAGTTGTCAACACGATTGAAGGAATTAACGAACTGCGCTCCATTTCGGGGACTGGAGCCTCGATCGTTATTGTCACGTTCAATCTTGATCGTGACATTGATGCGGCGGCGCAAGACGTACGGGACCGCGTTGCCACCGTTATTCGCGACCTTCCCGATGACGCCGATCCACCCATTATCTCAAAGTTCGACAATGATCTAACGCCTGTTCTGACACTCGCGTTGGCTGGTAACCGTGAGATTCGTGAACTGACGGAATTAGCGGACAAAATTGTCAAAGTGCAGCTGGAGCGATCGGACGGGGTAGGTGAAGTGCGGATTGTCGGCGATCTCGAACGCGCCATCAACGTGTGGATCGATGCGGA
This sequence comes from Binatia bacterium, assembly GCA_050185455.1. Lineage (GTDB taxonomy): Bacteria > Desulfobacterota > Binatia > Bin18 > Bin18 > SYOC01. The sequence goes on from JBFWZL010000137.1 coordinate 6,565, forward strand.
TCGGCTGGCCGCGTATCGGCTTCCTATTACCGTTGTTCGTGAAGCTCTGGTGCGTCAGAACGCTGACGTTCCAGGTGGGAATGTTACTGCCGAATCGCAAGAGCGGACGCTCCGGACCATGGGACGTCTGCGAGACGCGCGCGCCTTTAACGATTTGGTGATTGCGACTCGGAACGGCGCTCCCATCCGCGTAGCAGATATTGGTTGGGCGGAAGACGGCGTTAAAGAGCAGCGCTCCGTAGCGCGGTTGAATGGGACGCCCACTGTCACGCTTGATATTCGGCGGCAATCGGGCGCGAATAGTGTTGCGGTCATCGAGGGGGTGAAAGCTCGCCTCGACCAAGTCGCGGCGCAGTTACCGCCTGATGTGAAACTCGAAATTATTCGTGACCAATCCCGATATATTTACGCGGCTCTCCACGAAATTACGCTTCACCTGATCGTGGGTAGTTTTTTCGCCTGTCTCGTCGTGCTTGCCTTCATGCGCAATTGGCGATCGACACTCATCGCCGGTGTCGCCATTCCCACCTCGGTCATCTCTACCTTTGGCGTTATGTGGGCGCTGGATTTCACGCTTAACAGTGTCACTATGCTCGCTCTGGTGCTCATGGTCGGCATCGTTATCGATGATGCGATCGTCGTCTTGGAGAATATTTTCCGCTTCATTGAAGAAAAAAAGATGCACCCGTTCGCTGCCGCTCGTGAGGCGACGGCGGAGATTGGTCTCGCTGTTACCGCCACCACGTTGAGCCTCGTCGTAATCTTTATCCCAGTCTCTTTTATGTCGAGTGTGTCGGGACGTTTTCTCTTTCAATTTGGTCTGACCGCAGCCGTGGCTGTTATGGTGAGCTTGTTAGTGTCGTTTACCTTGACGCCGATGATGAGCGCGCGTCTTTTGCGCCCTCACTCCGCGCCTGGAGTTGATGAGAGTCAGCTGGCAACTTCCCGTAGCGGGTTTTATCGATGGCTGGACCGTGGATATATGGCGGTGTTGACGTTTGCTTTGCGTCGGCGGGTGTTTATCGCCTGTCTAGCGCTGGGCGTCATGTTCGCCTCGTTTCCTTTGTATGCGTTGGTCAAGCAGGAGTATATTCCTAGCGATGTGGATGAAGCCGAATTCGATGTGAATGTCACTGGGCCTGAACGGGTGAGCCTGTCCGCCATGGATGAGGTTATGCAGGCGATCTCGGCGGACCTGCAGGCAATACCTGGAGTACGTTTGGTGCTGACCTCGATTGGCGGCAACTTTTTGAGCAGCCTCAATCAGGGTCGTACCTACGTGCGTCTCGCGCCGCACGAGGAGCGGACCTTTTCCGTGACGCGGTTATGGGAGAGTCTGCTGCAAGGCGACCCGTTCGCGGCCTTCAGGGGAAATTATACACAACGCGACGTGATGCTAGAGGTCCGCCGTCGCCTCAGTAAATACACGGACCTCCGTGTTTCAGTGCGCAACGCCCCCTCATTCAATATTGGCGGCGGCAACTGGGAAATCGACTTCGTTCTCCGCGGCCCGGACTTAACCAGGCTTGCGGCCTACGCCGAGCAGCTGCGTGACAAATCGCAGACCCTTGGCGGCATTGTTGACGCCGATACAACCTTGAAACTTGATAAACCGGAATTGCGTGTCGAGATTGATCGAGACCGAGCCGCAAAACTCGCCGTGCAAGCCGGAGATATTGCCACCGCGCTGCGAGTCATGGTTGGCGGAGACGAGGAAGTCTCTCGTTTTCTCGATGTTTCAGTGAATGAAGATTACGATGTGCAGTTGCGCCTTACTGAAAGCGACCGCAACGCCCCCGATGTCATTGAGCAGCTTTATGTACCGAGTCAAAATGGGGCCTTGATCCGACTTGATAATCTGGTGCAGCTCACGCCAGCGCTCAGCCCTTCACGCATCGATCGACTCGACCGCCAACGAATGGTCAGTTTGCGGGCGTCAATAGGTCCTGGTTATGCTCTTGCCGACAGGCTTGCTGCTCTACGCAACGCAGCCTTGGAATTACGGCTACCCGCCGCCTATTCAACCTTTATATCCGGGCGCGGGCGGGAACTCGAACGCACCTTCAAGGAATTTCTCTGGGCGTTTCTCCTATCGATCATCTTCATGTACATGATTCTGGCCTCTCAGTTCGAGAGCCTGGTGCATCCGTTTACGATCCTGCTCTCTCTCCCATTGGCCGCGCCCTTCGCGCTATTTTCACTCTGGGTGACAGGAAATACGCTGAATCTGTATTCGGCTTTGGGCCTACTCGTGTTGTTCGGCGTGGTGAAAAAGAACGCTATCCTGCAGATTGATCATACGAACAAACTGCGCGAGCAGGGGATGGAATGCTCGGAAGCGATCCTCCAAGCCAATCGGGATCGCCTCCGCCCTATCTTAATGACCACGTTAACGTTGGTTGCGGGTATGCTGCCGTTGGCGGTGGGAACTGGTCCTGGAGCCGAGGAGCGCCGCGCCATTGCTGTGGTAGTGATCGGTGGGCAGACGCTGTCGCTGCTCTTAACGCTCATTGTCACGCCAATTGCGTATTCGATTTTCGACGATCTGAGAGCCGTGGAGAAATGGCGCAGGGCGGCGCTACCAGTGTTTACTGGAAAGAAGGTACTGCTCGAAAAGAGGGAAAGGGATGCCGATGGGTCTGTTTGAGGTGTTGGACCACGTCCGGGAAAAGTCGCAGCGGCGTGGGCGAATTACCTACCGGATGCTGCAAGCGCAGTTTAAGCTGAATGAAGGCGATCTGGAGGCGCTCAAAGCTGAATTCAGAGCACAATGCACAGGGGTAGTACGGATCGGCGCAGGCAAAAGAAAGGCGTGGCCAAATTGTCGGCTCTCGAGAGCGCCGTCTCGACAGATGGGGGAATCGCAGATATCTGAAGTCTCGAATCAGAGATTGGCAGACATGCGTAGTGGCGAAAGCGGAGGGGACACTTGGGCGCCCCCGACTGTGTGATCCGATGCTAGAGCCAGCGACAAAAGGAGCCAGGGTATTCCAGGAAGACGGAGGAGAGACGATGACAGGGAAGGGAACGGTGCGGCGCCAGATGGTGACCGCATTGGCGATCGCGGCCACATTATTGGCCTCAGGCGTGGGTAAGGCTGCCGGTCCAGCCGACACAGATTGGATGAGTTACAACGGGACGGTGAATGGCCAGCGCTACTCGCCACTTGATCAGATTACCGTACAGAACGTGGTGTCACTGACTGAAGTCTGCCGCCTCAAGGTCGACGATTCGGGGACGTTTCAGGCCGGGCTCCTCCAGATCGAGGGGGCGCTGTATCTCACCAGCGCGCACGACACCCTGGCGGTCGACGCGACGAACTGTACCCTGCGCTGGCGCAATGTCTACAAGCCAGAACAGGAGGAGGTCTTTCAGATTAATCGAGGCGTAGCCTTTGCGAACGGCCGCCTGTTCCGTGGCACCCCTGATGGTCGCATGTTGGCGATCGATGTGGCTAGTGGCAAGACACTCTGGCGACAGCAGATCGGAGACCCGGCGCAGGGAGAGTTCTTCAGCTCCGTGCCCGCGATTTGGCAGGGGCTGCTGATCACCGGCACGGCTGGCAGCGACTGGGGGATTCGCGGGCGGATCATGGCCTACGAACAGGAGAGTGGGCGTGAAGTATGGCGGTTCTACACGATCCCGCGTGGCCAAGAGACCGGAGCGGAGACTTGGACGGATCGGGGCAGCGCGCGTTACGGTGGCGGCGGCAGCTGGACTACCTATACGCTCGACATGGCGAGTGGCGAAGTCTTCGTGCCAGTCGGCAATCCCGCGCCCGACTTTGTCCCGAGTCACCGTCCGGGAGCAAATCTTTTTACCAATAGCATGGTGGTGCTTGACGCGCGCACCGGTGAGCTCAAGTGGTGGCACCAGATGACGCCGAACGATGGGCTCGATCTCGATCTCGGCGCCGCGCCGATGCTGTACTGGAACAGCGCGGGAGAACCTATGGTCGCGGTGGGTAGTAAGGATGGGCATCTTTACGGCATCAACCGTGAAACCCGTCAGCGCGTGTTTATGACTCCAGTGACAACCATCAAGAAGCCTGAACAGGCGCCGACCGCGAAGGGCGTGCATAGCTGTCCGGGGCCGGTGGGCGGGGTCGAATGGAATGGACCTGCGTACGATCAGCTCGCGAAACAGGTCGTGGTGGGCGCTGTCGACTGGTGCGCGCTCATCAAGTCTGATGAGGTTGATTTCCAGCCCGGCCAGTTTCTGCTCGCCGGGAGCTGGGAGTATGACGAGGCAAGGAGCGGCTGGGTGAGCGCTGTTGATCCGGATTCCGGCGCCCTGCGCTGGCAGTATCATGCCGACGCGCCTGTCGTCGCCGGCATTACTCCGACCGCGGGCGGCGTGACCTTCACGGGCGATATGGGCGGCAATTTCCTCGCGCTCGAATCCGCCACCGGCAAACTGCTGCTCAAGACAGAGACCGGCGGTGCGCTGGCAGGTGGCGTGATCACCTATGCGCTCGGCGGCACGCAGTACGTGGCCATCACCTCAGGCAATGTGTCGTCGCGCTTGTCCTTTGGTGAGGGTGGCAAGCCGTCGGTCGTCATCTATGCGCTCGCAGAACGCAAACAAGCAGCAGGGACGTCCCCGGAACCACAGGCTGCTGCGTCATCGACGGTCCCGACCTCAGCAACCGCAGCGCTCACGTCCCCGGACGTAGGACGCGGCAAGGAGCTGTTCGGCAAAAACTGCGCGGCCTGCCATGGAAGGAGCGGAGAAGGCGGCTCCGGTCCGGCCCTGAAAGGCTTACGTACCCGACTTGATGTCGCGGCCATCATCAACTGGATCGAGAACCCTTCGGAGAAGATGCCACGCCTCTACCCCTCCACGCTTGATGCACAGGCAGTAGTCGATGTGGCGGCGTATGTCCAGGGGTTCTAGGGGTGGCGGAAATAAGGTAGGGGCGGACCACCATGTGCCCGTGTAGGGGCGCGGTAACCGCGCCCCTACACTTAGTGCGGGCGGCTATGTGGGACTCGCAAGAACTCTGTGGCTGTCTTCAATAAGGCCAGACGCTAGACTTCATTCTGCCAAATCTGCTCCAACCGTTGACGACGACGAAGCGGCCTCAGCGTTCCATCTTTTTCGAGCATTACTTCCGGCGCTTGCGGATAAGAATTGTAGTTGATGGTCGCCATGCCGGCGCAATACGCGCCCGCGCCTCCGACGACGACAAGGTCCCTGATTTTGGGACGCGGCGCGCGACGAGGGGCAAGCGCTTCCGGATCACCAGGCGCCGGCGTAAGAATGTCGCCTGACTCGCAGCAAGGTCCTACGAACACGACTTCTGTTTCGTCTCGTCCACTAGCAAGGATATCAATCGGATGTTGCGCACCATAGAGCGAGGGACGCGTCACTTCTGGCATGCCGGTATCGAGCTTGGCGAAGAGGTATCCATCCTTTCCTGTGTCTATGACATCAACGCAAGTGGCGACAATGGCCCCCGCGCGCGCCACCAGGAAAGTGCCAGGCTCAATCTCTAAATGGAGTGCGCGACTTTCGCGTTCGTGAAACGTTTCGAGCTCACGCCGCACATGTTGACCTACGTCTTGGAGATCGGTAGAGGGCTCATCGGGCATGCGACCCACTTTGAATCCTCCGCCAAGGTTCATCACGTTCACTTCAGGAAGTTCGCGCGCGATATCAAGCGTCATACGGGTGACGTGTTTCCACACTTCAGGGTCAGAGCCGGAGCCGATGTGAGTGTGCAGACGTGTAATGCGTATGCCGTGGCGCGTCGCGGCTTCCTTGACGTCGGGCAAATATGTGTGCCAGATGCCGAAACTTGATGCGGGGCCGCCGGTGTTAGTGCGCTTGGTTGAGCCGCTGCCGAGACCAGGGTTCATGCGGACAGAAACCGTCCCACCGGGAACTTCCTTGCCGAACTGTTCCAACTGATGTAACGAGCAGGCATTGTAGAGAACTCCCTGGCGAGCGAATTCGGCAAGACGGCGAGAGGGCATTTGCGAAGTCAGTTGGATCTGTTCAGGAGCGAAACCCGCGCGCATCGCACGCTCGACTTCAAAGTCGCTGGATGCATCGATGTGGAGGCCAAGTTCGCGGAACACAGTCAAAATACCGAGACTTGGGTTTGCTTTCATCGCATAACGTAAAGTGAACCCGTAAGGAGCAGGAAACGCCAATGCCCGGTGCGCCGCGGCTTCCAGCAAGGTCCGATCATATACATAGCAGGGGGTGCCAAAGCGCTCTCGTACCTCAGCCGCTTGCTCAGGGGTGAGAAACAAGGTGCGACTCAGGGCTGACGTGATGGTCATTTCTTCTACTCCTCCTTGCCGATGACGTGGTTGCTAATCTGCCCTTTTTCTTGTTATTGGGCTGTCGCTCCATTTTTGAGAATAAGGAGCCGATCGTATACTGCATGCGCGACTTCATCCTTACTCATGAGTGGTAAGGTTTCCATGCGCTCCGTGCGGTCAATAAGCGTGACGACATTTGTATCATGCGCAAACCCGGCTCC
>JBFWZL010000138.1:0-12999 GCA_050185455.1 Binatia bacterium
ACCTGTCACGGTCTGATGTCACGTGGAATCCTTCCATTACGTCTGTGTTGGAGCATAGTCTGTTCTGTCCGACGACGGAGGAACATCGGCTGCCGGTCAAACATGGCAACGATCGAGTCGAATGGTTTATTCAGCTCAATGGACAAATTGACTGGGAAGTTTGCGACCAAAATACTGGAGAATTAAAAGCGTTTGTGCGCATGCGACCTGGTGATGTGTGCGCTATGCCGGCAGACATCCAACATCAAGGATTCGCTCCTGAACGCTCAATGCTATTGGTGTGGGAAAACGCCGATCCCAAAATGCCAGAGAAAATCCGTAGTGGGGCAGTGCCAGGGGATCCTGATAAAATGGTGACTATGACAGACAAGTAAGAAAATAAGAGAGGAGAGAACCATGAAAGTCGAAAAAAAACTAACCGAGATGGGACTTTTGCTCCCTCCCGCGCCGACTCCGGTCGCGAATTATGTTCCCGCCGTACGGTCCGGCAATCTCCTTTTCGTTTCTGGTCATGGTCCCGGCGTGTTGACGGACGGAAAGTTGGAATACATTCACGGCAAGGTCGGGCGCGATTTGAGTGTCGAACAGGGATACGAGGCTGCTAAACAGGTAACCCTGAATATTTTGCAGTCGATCAAAGGCGTTATCGGAGATCTGGATAAAGTGCGACGTATTGTGAAAGTCCTGGGTTTCGTCAATTGTACGGAAGACTTTCCCGACCAGCCGAGAGTCATCAACGGCTGTTCGGATCTGCTAGTCGCGCTTTATGGCGAACAAGGCCGACACGCACGCTCAGCCGTCGGCATGCAGCAACTCCCCTTTGGAATTGCGGTAGAGATCGAAATGGTGATAGAGGTGGAGTAAGGGTGGTAAACAGATCGACATCGCTTGAAAAGCGTTTAACGAGAAAACTCCAAGCTGCTCGCACAACAAGCCATCCTTTAGATAGATTTCCTATCTCGTAGGAGCGCCACACATACCGATTCTGAGTGCAGGATGCCTCCTACCGATAGGGGAAGGCCTCTAGAGGCTTTGACCTTGTCCACTGGTGACTTATTCCACGAACGATGAGCAGCGACAAAGGTAATACAGAAGCATGAATACTGGTCTGACACACAAGGGTAAGGCATCAGTTACGCAGGCAAAACTGACAAATGGGAGTGATGGTTCCTTGACCAGGGCGTCACTTCTGATTAGTGATAACGCCCAGTTCGTCGAAGCTCTTTATCAACAGTATTTGCACGATCCCTCTGCTGTCAGCGAAGAATGGCGGGAGTACTTTGCTCGGCTTTCCTCTGCTGAAGTGAGCCCTCCAGAGGAAAAGCGTCCGGGCGCTCAGGTGCAGTCCGCTGACACTGTTGATCTTGAGCAGCAGGCGCGCGTACTGCAGCTCATTAATGCCTATCGCGTGCGTGGTCACTTTGACGCCAATCTCGATCCACTCGGTATTGCTCCAAAACGGAGCCATCCGGAACTTGATCCCGCCTACTATGGATTTTCCAACGAAGATCTTGGGAAAGAATTCCCGCTTGCTCGTCTGTTTGGCATGCCGGCGTTGACGCTAAAAGGGATTCTTTCCACGCTGCGGGAGACGTACTGTGGTACGATCGGGGTTGAATTCCGGCATATGCAGGACACGGTGCAACGCCGCTGGATTCTGGAACGAGTCGAGAATAAACGACTTCATAAAGAATTGTCGCCAGCAACGAAGAAAATGATTCTTGCAGAATTGTATGCTGCAGAAACCTTCGAGGCTTTTCTCCATACAAAGTTTGTTGGACATAAGCGGTTTTCACTCGAAGGCGCCGAGATGCTCATTCCCATGCTCGACATTCTCCTTGAACACTGTGCAAGTCTCGGGGTCGAGGAAATCGTGCTTGGCATGCCTCACCGCGGGCGTTTGAATGTCCTGGTCAATATACTGGGAAAGTCCTACGAAGCCATCTTTTCTGAGTTTGAAGGGAATGTCGATCCCAACCTCATGATGGGATCAGGGGATGTGAAATATCATTTAGGTTTCTCCCATGATTATCAGACGAACAATGGGAAGACAGTTCATGTGTCCCTGACTGCTAACCCTAGTCACCTCGAAGCCGTCAATCCCGTGGTGGAGGGCAGAGTGCGGGCAAAACAAGAGCGAGTGAATGATACAGGGCGTTCACGGGTCATCCCGTTGTTGATTCACGGTAACGCTGCCTTTGCCGGACAGGGAGTTGTTGCCGAAACGCTGAATCTGTCACAACTCCGAGGATATACGACTGGGGGAACGATCCACATCATCGTGAATAACCAAATCGGCTTTACCACCTCACCGGAAGAAGGTTGCTCGGGTTCTTATGCATCGGATGTCGCGAAAGCGATCCATGCTCCAATCTTCCACGTCAATGGAGAAGATCCAGAAGCGGTGGCGCGGGTAACCATGTTAGCAGTTGAATATCGTCAAACTTTTAAGAATGATGTTATTATCGACATGTTTTGTTATCGTCGATACGGGCATAATGAAGGGGACGAACCAAGCTTTACCCAGCCGCGCATGTACCGCGCCATCAAAGTTCATCCGCATATTACCTGGAGCTACCGTGAACGGTTGCTTGATCGCGGAGAGATGACTGCGGATGAAGCAAAGGCCATTGAGCAAAGTTTTCGCCAACGACTGCAGGAGGCGCTGGACACAGTGAAAAGCGCTCCAGTTACGACACGGCCTGATGTGTTTGGTGGAGTGTGGGAAGGGTTTACTCGGAGCCATGAATGTAGAACGGACACCCGTGTCAAACGAGATTTGCTTGAATATCTTGTCCGGAGGCTGGCTGCCGTACCGGAAGATTTCACGGTCAATCCTAAAGTCGAGAAACTTCTCCAAGCCCGTACCGAGGCAGTCCTCAATGATCAGCCGATTGATTGGGGGTTAGCGGAACTTCTCGCGTACGGTTCGCTGTTGTGTGAAGGCGTTCATGTACGCTTGAGTGGGCAAGACTCTGAGCGAGGAACGTTTAGTCATCGCCACGCCATTCTTGTCGATTTCGATACTGGAATGAAATATTCTCCCCTTGCTCACCTGCGAGAAGGGCAAGCGCGCTTCAGTATATTCAACAGCCCACTTTCTGAATACGCCGTGCTTGGATTTGAGTTTGGGTATAGCCTTGATGACCCCAACACCTTAACGATCTGGGAGGCGCAGTTTGGTGATTTTGCCAATGGTGCGCAAATTATCATCGATCAGTTTCTTTCCTGTACCGAAGCTAAGTGGCAACGGATGAGCGGTCTCGTGCTGTTTCTTCCTCATGGCTATGAAGGCCAGGGTCCTGAACATTCAAGCGCACGATTAGAGCGATATTTGCAGCTTTGTGCCGAGGATAACCTTCAGGTCGTGAATTGTACGACGCCCGCGCAGATTTTTCATTTATTACGTCGGCAGATGAAGCGTAATTTCCGCAAACCTCTTGTCGTTATGACCCCGAAGAGTTTGTTGCGCCATAAGCTTGCGGTGTCGTCCGTGGCCGAACTGACCGATGGCGCATTTCACGAAATCATTGATGATGTTGGAGCGCCTGATCCGCAACGCGTCACGCAGCTGCGCTTCTGCACGGGGAAAGTGTATTACGACCTTGTGACCGAGCGGGAACGGAAACAATCAATCAATACGGCGGTCGTCCGCATTGAACAACTTTACCCATTGCCGAAAAAGGCGCTTGCCGAGGTGCTGCAGCGCTACTCGCAGGCCCAAGACATTGCCTGGGTGCAAGAAGAGCCAAGAAACATGGGGGCATGGGGATTTGTGCTGGAACACCTTTCTCCCTTGTTACCCGATCCTCTCTCTCTGCGGTACATCGGACGAGGAGCACAGGCGAGCCCCGCGGTTGGCGCACAGAAAATACATCAACAAGAACAAACGGAGTTCGTTGAACAAGCGTTGGCAATTGCATAGGAGGCAGTTACCAGTAAGCAGTTGTCAATTGGAAAAGGTGTAAGATGTTCGGTTATCAATAGTCGGGTGGCAGTGAAACAAGAGCAACAGGCGCAAGGGGACTCCCCTCTCCGTCTTTACTGATAATTGGAAACTGGCGACTGATTACTGTAAGGAGCATTATGCCCGTCGATATCATCATTCCCGCATTAGGCGAGTCGATTACCGAGGCGACAATTCTTCGCTGGCTGAAAGCTAGCGGGGAAGCGGTTGAACAAGATGAAATAATCGTGGAAATCGAGACCGATAAAGCGACGATGGAGTTGGTAGCTGAGGAAGCTGGAATTCTCACCATCACTAAAGATGAGGGAGAAAAAGTTCAAATCGGCGATGTGATTGGCCAGATTGCTCCTGGCGCGGCTGCAAAAAAGGCGGTAAGCGCTGCCCCACAATCTGAGGCGGTGGAGAAACCACCTACTACGTCTCCATCCGCTCCTGTTGTTACTGCGCCTCTAAGCCCAGCGGTACGGCGGCTTGTAGCGGAATCGGGGATTAGTCCCGCTGAAATTCCCGCGACTGGACGGGGAGGACGGCTCACCAAAGGCGACGTTCTACAACAGCTGGAGGCGAAACCCCAGGCGGTCTCTGCACCTTCGTCCACGGTTGCTCCTGCACAACCAGTTCGCGCTCCTAGCTCGTCGGTTGCGCGTCCCATCGTCGCTCCGCAGGCGCGGAGCGAACGGCGAGAACCGATGAGCCGTATCCGTAAGCGCATTGCTGAACGCCTCAAACAGGTTCAGCACACGGCGGCCATTCTGACCACCTTCAACGAAATCGATATGACTGCGGCGCTTGCGCTTCGTGTCCAATACAACGAAGCGTTTAAAGAACGTCATGGCGTCTCATTTGGCTTTATGTCTCTTTTCGCCAAAGCGAGTGTCGAAGCGCTGCGAGCTTTTCCAGCAATCAATGCTGAGATTCACGATGACGATATTATTTACAAGAACTATTATGATATAGGCATTGCCGTTGCTTCCGAGCAAGGACTCCTGGTGCCTGTCCTTCGCGATGTCGACCGAAAAAGCATGGTGGAAATTGAAATTGAGTTGGCGGACCTTGGCCAGCGCGCCCGGGCCGGTAAGATTAAAGTGGACGAATTACAGGGAGGAACGTTCTCCATCAGTAATGGCGGTGTGTTCGGATCGCTGATGTCTACGCCGATTCTCAATCCGCCGCAGAGCGGCATTCTTGGCATGCACAAGATTGAGAAACGTCCAATCGTTGTCGGACCAAATGACGAAATTGTCGTGCGCTCGATGATGTATGTGGCGTTGTCGTATGATCATCGCATTGTGGATGGTCGTGAAGCCGTGTTGTTTCTCCGGCGAATCAAAGATTGTGTTGAAGAACCGACACGAATGCTGCTCGGACTTTAATGAAAAGAATCGGAGAATCGAGGTAGCGGAGATTCTGAGTTTTTCTCCGGTTCCGTCAGATACAATAATGAATGGATAGACCAAGAAGATGGCTGGTACGCAACACTTCGATGTCGTAATCATTGGTGCAGGCCCTGGCGGCTATGTGGGAGCGATTCGCGCCGCACAGCTGGGACTCAAAGTCGCTTGCGTGGAGAAAATGTCCACGCTTGGCGGCACATGCCTCAATGTCGGCTGCATTCCCAGCAAAGCGCTGCTTGATTCGAGTGAATGGTTTTCCCAAGCTCAACACAAATTCGCCGGTCACGGCATTGTATGTGAAGGGGTCCGGTTTGACTTGCCGACCATGATGAGCCGGAAAGACAATGTCGTAAAAGGATTAACGCAAGGAATTGTCGGCCTATTTAAGAAAAATCATGTGACTCATCTTCAAGGCCATGCTCGGTTCCGCGACGCCAAGACTCTAGAGATTACGGCTGAGGATGGCTCTCAACAACTCATCCAAGCGGGCGCTCTTGTCATTGCCACGGGGAGCGAACCTATTGCGTTGCCTTCGTTGCCATTCGATGGCGAGCGGATTGTTAGTTCAACCGAAGCGCTCTGCTTCTCTGAGGTTCCGAAGCATCTAGTGGTTGTCGGCGGTGGAGCGATTGGCTTAGAACTCGGGTCGGTATGGCTGCGCTTGGGCGCTCAGGTGACCGTAGTCGAACTGCTGCCGCGTTTGATTCCTGGAGCGGCGGATGCCCAAATTGCGTCAACTTTACAGCGTTCCTTGAAAAAGCAGGGTTTTAATTTCATGCTCGGTTCGAAAGTGACGGAAGGGTTGGTGCGAAACGGAGAAGTTGTGCTGAAGGTTGAGGATGGAAAGGGACAGCACAGCGAATTGAAAGCCGATAAGGTTCTTGTCGCTGTTGGGCGCAAAGCTTACGCAGCTGGACTCGGCGCTCAGGAGATTGGCGTTGCCTTTGACGAGCGCGGACGCATCGTTGTGGATGGACATCTTCAGACAAATGTTCCAGGGGTCTATGCTATTGGTGATGTCATTGCTGGTCCCATGCTCGCCCATAAAGCAGAAGAAGAGGGAGTAGCACTAGCGGAGATGCTTGCCGGGAAAGCCGGACATGTTAACTACGAGGTCATCCCTGGCATCGTGTACACCTGGCCTGAAGTTGCAACCGTCGGGCTTTCTGAAGAAGCGGCAAAGGCGTCAGAAATTCCCTGTAAAGCTGGAACTTTTTATTTCCTCGCCAACGGTCGCGCACGTTGCATGGATGAAACCGACGGCATGGTGAAAGTGATCGCTGACGCGAAAACCGATCGTGTTTTAGGCGTACATATCGTCGGCCCGCGGGCTTCCGACATTATTGCCGAAGCCGTGATGGCTATGGAGTTCGGCGCGTCAGCGGAGGATATTGCGCGCGCTATGCATGGGCATCCTACACTGCCTGAAGCATTGCGTGAGGCGGCGTTGAATGTAGATAAACAATCGCGGCAGAGCTAGGACTTTGATTTTTCCTGACAGGCTTCTACTCTCCTGTTAGTTCCGCCACCAGCGCCTCATTTGACGGAATCTTTTCAAAAAACGTCAACAGCATCTTCGTTGCTTCCACTGTCGTTAATTCCGCGCAACGACGACGGAGCAAATGAGCAACTTTGAGCGACGCAGGGTCGAGCAATAAATCTTCTTTACGAGTGCCAGACTTGGCAATGTCAATCGCTGGAAAGATGCGGCGCTCCGCAAGACGGCGGTCCAGCAGGACTTCCAGATTCCCCGTTCCCTTAAATTCTTGAGCAATAACCTCGTCCATGCGACTACCGGTATCGATAAGAGCAGTCGCGATGATGGTAAGAGAACCGCTCCCCTCTAGTTGTCGCGCTGCCCCAAAAAATCGTTTCGGTAGCTCCAGCGCTTTCGCATCGAGACCTCCGCTCATTGTCCGTCCCGTGGCTGTATTCAGATTGTGAGCGCGGGCCAGGCGAGTGAGCGAATCGACGACTACTACGACATCGCAACCGGCGAGGGCCTCCGTCACGGCGCGTTCGAGGCAAGTTGCCGCTACGGCGAGATGTTCCTCAAGGGAACGATCGTTTGAGGAAGCAAAGACTTCGGCTTGTACCGAACGACGAAAGTCGGTGACCTCTTCCGGTCGTTCATCGACGAGGAGACAGTAGAGTACCGCTGTCGGCGCGCCGGCGGTAATGCCGAGACAAAGATCTTTGAGAAACGTAGTCTTTCCCGTACGAGGAGGAGCCAAAATCAAGGCGCGCTGCCCAAAGCCGATGGGGCAGAGCAGATCGAGTACGCGGAGAGTCAGGGGAGCGCTCGGGCCAACGAGTGGAATTTTACGCGTGGGAGCGAGCGCAACGCGCGATTGAAATTCTTGCAACGCTGCCGAGGGGAGAGCGGTTTTACGAACGTGTGCTCTCTGTTTGTAATCGCCTTGGGGGCCATGATGTTGAGGTTTGCTGAACTGTCGATTCTTGTTCCTGTGTTTAAGCGGTTGCCGCATCCACTATATCCTTTCTCTTTCAGCCTACTCTTTTCTTGCTGCTGACGCCACTCATTGCGTAGCGGCTGACAGTTCCTCCAGCTCTCAGCTATAGTGCCTGTCATGGAACAGCAAGCCTATCGTGTTGGCGTGGATATTGGGGGGACCTTTACTGACATCTTTTTACTCTCCGCTAATGGCGACAAGGTTGCCATTGGCAAGGTGCTCACTACTCCTCGGAATCCGGCGGACGCCGTAGTGAGTGGCTTACGTGAACTTTTGGCGGAGCAGCAAGTTTCGCCGGATTCCGTTACACATCTCGTCCATGGCACTACCCTTATTACCAATGCGATCATTGAACGGAAAGGGGCAAAGACGGGTCTGATTACAACCAAAGGATTCCGCGACGCTTTGGAGATTGGTAGGGAGCGTCGCTACGACATCTACGACATCTCCCTAGAAAATCCTGAACCGTTGGTCCCGCGGTTTTTGCGACGGGAGGTTACGGAACGACTTGATAACACGGGACAGGTATTAATTCCACTTGACTTAATAGAAGCATGTGACGTGATTCGGGGTTTAGTTGAGGACGGCGTTGAAGCTTTGGCGGTTTGTCTTCTGCACTCCTTTCGCAATCCAACGCATGAATTGGTGATTAAAAAGTTAATCGCCGAGAAGTTTCCGCAGGTTGCTTGCTCTTTGTCGTGCGAAGTCATGCCTGAGATCCGCGAGTACGAGCGCACCTCGACCACCGTGGCGAATGTTTATGTCCAGCCCTTGGCGAAGCGATACCTGGAGCGCCTCAATGCCGATCTTCGCGCATTGGGATTGCCTCGCGATATCTTCATTATGCTGTCAAACGGAGGCATTACTAGTTGTGGCGTGGCGAGTGAATATCCCATTCGTCTGATTGAATCCGGACCTGCAGCTGGTGCGTTGGCTGCAGTTTATACTGGGACACGGAAAAAATTGCATCGAGTGATTTCGTTTGACATGGGAGGAACAACCGCGAAGATCTGTATCATTGACGATGGCAAGCCTTTGCTGACGACGGATTTCGAAGCAGCCCGCATCTACCGATTCAAGAAAGGGAGCGGCTTGCCACTCAAAGTACCCGTTATTGAGATGATCGAAATCGGCGCGGGGGGGGGGAGCATCGCGAGAGTTGATAAGCTCGGATTACTTAAGATCGGACCTGACAGCGCTGGCGCCGAACCCGGACCAGTTTGCTATTGCCGAGGAGGAAAAGATCCGACGGTTACGGATGCGGACTTGGTGCTGGGTTATTTGAGTCCGGACTATTTTCTCGGTGGAAAGATGCAACTCGACCTTGAAAAAGCGAAATCTACAATAGAAGAAAAAATCGCTCGTCCTCTCAATGTTGATCTTGTTCGCGCCGCCTGGGGCATCCATCAGGTCGTGAACGAAAATATGGCGAATGCCGCGCGTATTCATCTTGTTGAGAAAGGCAGAGATCCGCGAGACTATAATGTGATCGCTTTCGGCGGAGCCGGCCCCGTTCATGCCTATCGTGTTGCCGAACGGCTAAAGCTGAAAACCCTCGTCTGTCCATTAGCCGCGGGGGTAACTTCCGCGTTTGGTATGCTGACGGCTCCGCTCGCTTTTGACTTTGTACAAAGCTATGTAGTGACACTCTCAAGACTTGATTTTTCCATACTCCAAAAAATGTACGTAGATATGGAGAGGCGAGGGCGCGCTCTCCTAGAGGCGGCTGGAGTTGAAGGCGCGCTCACCTTCACTCGGTCAGCCGATATGCGGTACTTACACCAGGGGTTCGAGATTCGCGTACCTTTGCCTTCAGGACCGCTGGCGCAAGAAGATCGTCCCGCGCTAAGCCGTGCTTTCGCTGAGGAATACGAACGCTTATATAAACGACTCAATACCGGAGTAGAGGTTGAAGTTGTCAACTGGCGGCTCGTTGCTTCGGGGCCTCAACCGGCGATTACTTTGCAAGCGCCGAGAGCGGAGGAGCAGTCTTTATCTTTTGCGCTCAAAGGAGATCGCGCAGTTTATCTTCCTGAATACCATGGATTTGCGCCCTGTCGCGTTTATGATCGCTACAGACTGCCGATTGGAGTTCCTTTTTTAGGGCCGGCAATTATTGAAGAGCGAGAATGCACGATGGTGATCGGAGTAGATGCGCACGCTTGCGTTGATCAAGACTTTAACCTTGTTGTTGCGTTGCCGTAAGTTTCTTAAGACATTGACTCTCAAGCGAAAGCACGGTTGTGCTTTACCGAGCGCACTGGTGAGTTGTTGCACAATGAAGGGAAGCGTAGGATTACTGGCATGTTTCGTCGTATGCGAATAATTGGTCCGCTTATCGTGATGGTCTGGGTCATTGGCGCGATTATGCTGTGGATAAGCCAGGGACAACATAATCAATTGGAGATAGACCTTGATACAAAGTATCCTCCTGGACAGACTTTTCAACCTGGAGAGATCTTTGCGTCAACATTAGTCGTTATCATGGAACATGAGCTTCATAGCACCTTTGGCTGGCGGCCAAACGACTTTTTCCTTTGGGGGCCGCGACTGTGGGCGGATAATAATTCATTCCGTCAGCTGGGAATCTTGCAAGCCTTTCGCGAGACCTTGCGTGTGCTCAAGGATCATCTCACCAAGGTATCCAGCAATGAATACGATCCCGATCTATTGGAGGCAGATACTTTATTTCGCAATGACGCCAAGCGGCTGTGGCTTCCTTCTGCAGAGAGTCGATTCAGTAAAGGAGTAGAACGGTTGCGTGATTATGTGTCCGGGCTGCGGAACGGGTCGCCGCGAGCGCGGCCGATTACTACGCGAAACGTTGAATTGGTTCGTTTATTTCAGGCATGGTCCGATCTTCTCGGCGATGCCCACGCCAACCTGTATAAAGAACAAGAAGTTGATGGGCGCAGTGTCTGGCCAAGGACGGATTTGTACTTCTATCATGCTCAAGGCATCGCCCAAGTGCAGTATGCCTTATTTCTGGCGCTCAAGCGTGAATACCACCAATTGCTTACGGTAAAACCTGCCATGCTAACGCTTTTCGATGAGGCAATCGAGGCTTTACAGAAAGCTGCGACGATGCATCCGTTTGTGATTCTCAACGGGAGCCCAAGCGGTCTTTTCGCCAATCATCGAAGAAATTTAGATACTTACATTATTGAAGCGCGACAAAAGATATATTCTATCCGTGAAGAACTGGAAAAATGACAAAAAAAGGCCCGAATGTGTACATTCGGGCCAGGGCTCAAGACGACGGGGTTCCCACAAATCCAGACGTCTCTATGCGACGAGCAGCCTAGCGAACTCCCTCCACAGGGTCAATACCTATAACCTCACAAACTGCTCTGTTTCGTCAAAAAATATGTGACATTGTTTGCACAAAAGTAGAACGGGCTGCTAATTTGATGAAGTGTTTTTGAGCAACATCATTTTAAGTCCATGAACCCTTTGTGAATAAAGGATTTTTTTTCAAAAAAACTTTTCCCAAATGCTATTTCTCTCTTGACGTGCAAGTGAAGAGTTTGCTAGAAGTGAACATAGAGATGAGTTCCGCCTAGGGCTCACAACACGATTGTAGGGGTTCCCTTAAACACCTGCGGGCGGACAAGGAGAAGGTAAAGCAAGGTTTTATAAACACGCCTCGAACGAAAGACGCTAAACCTTGCTGGCCTTGGAAGCCCAAATTACTAGGAGGTCTCTATGGCAGCTAAGAAAGCAGCGGCAAAGAAGCCGGCGAAAAAAGCTCCTGCGAAAAAGAAGTAAATCTCACTATATCTTATATCTTCCTTAGGCGGAAAATTCATATGGAAAGGCCCTTAATCGAGGGCCTTTCTTTTTTCCCCAAGAGCGGCTAGTGGAAACCCCTTGATCATGCTGGTGACTGCATCTAAAGACAGCATAGCTGCTTGTCACCGTACGGTTGAGGCGTCAGCGCTGGGTACGTGACCGCGCGGTTAGAATGGAGAAGAAAGTCATGGCGGACTCAGTAGAAGAAAAAATTCCACAACTCAAGGTTGATAGCGCCTACCCAGGAGAATGGTACGTCGTTGAGGTGGATGGTGGAGACGGCGAGCTTAAAATGGAATTACGTCGCCCGGTCGGCACTGATTCGTCCGATCTCTTCCACTTACGTATTACCGCACCGGTCCGCTCTTTTGATGTCAAGAGCTCAAAGCCTGGAGGTTCTGAGCATACCCATGAAGGGGTGGAAACCGTCCATTTAACCTTTAACGGTCCGTCGTCGGTGTGGCCGGACTTTGTCCGTTGTATTCAAGCGATTGCAAGCGTTTTCGACACTTTTTCCACTACACCACTTGATCGTGAAAAAGTACGCGAACATTTTTTCCGTAAAAAATAACGGGGCGAGATTTTACCACTGTTGGAGGCGTTGAGCTTGCCGGCGTTCCTCTCGTTCTTGAGAGTCCGGCGTATAGCCTTTCTGGCTGCGAACAGTGAGGTTGTCCGCCTCTTTCCCGCGCACTACGACTTGTACCTCGCGATGGTGAGAGCCGAGGCGAGAGGGTGAGTACCCTAAGCTATATTGGGAGCTGAGCTCACGTGCAATAATTTGTGTAGCGGCGGCAAGGGCGCTCGCGTTACCAGAAACATCCTCCGCACTCATGGTGAAAAGGCGTCCACCAGTCAACTCACTGGCCTGTTTAAGAACCGGGACATCGATAGAATCTTCCGCTAGCCCAAAGAACGAAGATCGTTGTGCGATTCGTCCTATGCCGATGGCGTAAATCAAAACTCCAGACTCTCGCGCCGTGTGGACAACTTCTTCAAGCGTACCCATACTGTGGTTATCTAACCCATCGCTAATAACAATGAGCGCCTTTTTCCACAGTCCTCCCTTTTTGATGTGTTGCAATCCGTCTAAGAGGGCATCGTACAGCGAAGTGCCACAATGTCGCACCATTATTCCTCTGTCCGCCATTTCCATCGAACATAAAGAGCCCTGTCTTCGGAGTTCTCGGCGCAGATAGGGAAGGGTGGCGTAGAGAACGGGACGACTATCAGTAAAATCTTGTAGCATGATCGGCTCACCAGCAAACGCCTCGATAAATGTCTCGCTCCTAGCCGGAACAGTGGCAAGGAGTTCCTGGAGCGCAAAACGAGCGTGGTCAAGTTTGGGGATCATACTGGTGCTGACATCGAC
>JBFWZL010000139.1:0-12906 GCA_050185455.1 Binatia bacterium
CCCAAGGATTATAAACGGATGCTCGAGGCGATCCGTCAGGCGGAAAATGAAGGACATGTGGGCGACGCGGCAGTCATGGCCGCCTTTGAAGCCAACAAGAATGACGCCGCCAGGGTGAGCGGAAACTAAGGATGAAGGGAGTGACCGTTCCTCACTTTCTTTCACATTGACTTGGACTATAAGGCTCCCTCTCCCCCCGCGGGAGAGGGATAGGGTGAGGGGGCCTTTCCTTTGACTAAAATTCCCCCCATCCTAACCTTCCTCCACAAGGGGAAAGGAAAAATTCGTCGTCGTTGGGAGAGTTAATTTACATGGGTAAACCAACCGGATTCATGGAGTTCCAACGCGAACTCCCTCACGATCGATCCCCACTTGCGCGAATCAACGACTGGCAAGAATTTCACGAGCACTTTCCGGACGCCAAACTGCGTGAACAAGGCGCGCGGTGTATGGACTGTGGCGTTCCCTTCTGCCACACAGGGACACTCATAAGCGGCATGGCCTCGGGTTGCCCGGTCAACAACTTGATCCCGGAATGGAACGATCTCGTGTATCGCGGCTTGTGGAAAGAAGCGCTGGAGCGGCTGCATAAGACGAATAACTTTCCTGAGTTTACCGGTCGCGTCTGCCCTGCCCCATGCGAAGGTTCGTGTGTATTGGGCATGACTGAACCTGCAGTAACGATCAAGAACATTGAATGCTCGATCATTGATAAAGGTTTTGCTGAGGACTGGGTGCATGCGGACTCCCCGGAGAAACGGACGGGGAAAAAAGTCGCAGTGGTAGGTTCCGGTCCGGCGGGGTTAGCGTGCGCGGCGCAACTGAATCGCGCCGGTCACTGGGTCACGGTGTTCGAGCGCGCGGACCGCATCGGCGGGCTGCTTATGTACGGCATCCCGAATATGAAGCTGGAAAAACAACTCGTACAACGACGTCTTGATCTGATGGCGAAGGAGGGCATTAAATTTATCACCAACACCGCCATTGGCGTCGATATATCCGCGAAACAACTCCAACAGAATTTTAACGCTATCGTACTCTGCACCGGAGCCACGAAACCGCGAGACTTGCCCATTCCTGGGCGTGAACTCAAGGGCATCCACTTTGCGATGGAATTTCTTCACGCCAACACCAAAAGTCTGTTGGATTCTCAGTTGCAAGATGGACGCTACATCTCCGCGGCAGATAAGCATGTCATCGTCATCGGCGGGGGTGATACTGGGACGGACTGTGTCGGCACCTCCCTGCGTCACAAATGTAAAAGTCTCGTCCAGCTAGAGATCCTGCCTCAACCTCCGGAGATGCGCCAACCGGATAATCCCTGGCCGGAGTGGCCCAAAATTTATCGGCTTGACTACGGCCAAGAAGAAGCCAAGGAGCGCTTCGGTCATGATCCCCGCACCTATCTCACTACAGCCGAGAAGTTTGTGGGTGACGAGCATGGACAAGTGAAGGAACTCCATATCGTTGATGTCAGATGGGAGAAAAACCCACAAGGCGCGTTCATTCCTCAGAAGATTCCTGGCTCAGAGCGAATGCTGCCAGCCGATCTGGTGCTGCTCGCCATGGGGTTCCTCGGACCGGAAGATACTGTGCTTGCAGAACTTGAGGTGGCGCGTGATCCGCGTTCGAACGCCAAGGCAGAGCATGAGCAGTACACAACCAATGTCGAAGGCGTTTTTGCCGCCGGAGATTGCCGACGCGGACAAAGCCTCGTCGTATGGGCGATCAACGAAGGCCGCGGCGCCGCCCGGGAATGCGATCGGTATCTAATGGGGAGGACCGATTTACCGTAAAACGTAAATGGTGAGGCGTGAGGCGTACTTTTTTCGCTATTTACTCTTCACGTCTTCCGCTTTACGCCTTCCGTCTTCCGCTCTCACGCCTCTCGTTTCACGCCTTTCCTCTCTTGAGTCACCTCCCTGCCTCACGTACAAAAGAAGCGGGAGGGCCTAACGACAATGAAATCAGTTGCAGTTTATACCACAACATATTGTAGTTTCTGCGTTGCCGCCAAAAACCTGCTCAAGACCAAAGGAATTCCCTTTGAAGAGATCGACATAACCAACGATCCCGCGGCGCGCCAAGACATCTCACAGCGGAGCGGGCGGCGCACCGTGCCGCAAATCTTTATCGGCAATGAACCGATTGGCGGGTTTGTGGAGCTGAAAGCGCTATCCGACAAAGGTGAACTCGCCGCGAAGTTGGCGGATTAAATAGCCCGCTTCGCTCTATAGCTTATGGCATATCGCCCGCTCACTCTAGGGCAAGAGCTTTCTTGTTCTTTCTTGCCCTAGAGTGAGCGAAGCGAACGAGCTATACGCTAATGAATTTTGATAGGCAAGTTCGGTAATGTTCCGAACACTGAGTTTCCGTGTGCCACGGGCAGCAAGCTGCCCGTGTGGTCGGGCTGCACGGGTGGACACAAGCCACCCGTGGCACCCAACGTAAGGATTACCGATTTTGATCGTCAAATTTCATTAGAGCGAGTGAAACGAGCGAGCTCTCTACCGTCAGCCAGTTTTCCTCTTGTCCCACCTGCCCTCTCTCTGCTATATCCCCACCGACAGCATAGGTACTACACAACAAAGGAGGATGTATCATGGCGTTGTATCTCGATGAAGTCTGGTTGAAAGATCCCACACCGGAACGCATGAAAGAATTCGTCCGTACGATTGGCCAAGCAGCCAAAAGTCCGGCTTCCATTGGCGCCCCGGCGGAAGTGAAGTTCGTCGCTGGCCCCTGGGCGTCGAACGAAGAACCGAAAGTGATTTTCCTGGTCGATATTCCCAACCACACGCCAACCTACCAAATCTTTGGCAAGTTGATGTCCACCGGTCTGGTCGAAAAACGCCGCCTCACTCCCATCGTCGAATGGAGTGAAGTGGAGAAAATGGCCAGCCAACTCTAATTTCCTTACCCCTAGAGAACGGAGGTTAACATCATGAGCACAGTTGTTCTTCTCGAAATGCAGGTCAAACCGGAGTCCGTGAACAACGTGAAAGCGATGCTGAAAGACTTACTGCCTGATACGCGCGCTTATGCCGGTTGTCAGGGAATCGATATTTACAGCAATCTCGACGATGGGGGCAATCTGGTATTTTATGAGCGTTGGAATTCGCGCGACCATTACCAAAAATATCTCAACTGGCGCACCGAAACCGGCGTCCTGGATAAGCTCGGAGCGCATTTAGCCGGACCGCCAAAGATTCGCTACTATGAGCGAGTTGATGTGTAAAGACGTCTAACGAATATCTCTCTCGGTTATTTGTACTGAAAGAAATCCTCCCTTTCCCCTTTTTTCCAATAGTGTTCGGCATTCGTTATGTACGCATGGCAATGGATTCCTTCTCCCGCCAGGGGAGAAGGACAGGATGAGGGGGAAACAATGGGATGGTCCCGGTTGCTATGCCTCACCCTTTCCCTCTCCCATCGAGGGAAAGGGAAAGCCCTACCTTCTGTTTTGCTAAGGTCTCTCTTTCTGGTTGCATGCCTTACCGCGCAAGCATTCCCGCAAAGCGCGGAACGGCAAGAAACGCTAAACAGTCTCACCGCCGTCGCCGGCATTAAAGTCGGTCACTACACACTTACAGAACGCCCGACAGGCTGCACAGTCGTCTTAGTCGAAGCCGGTGCGGTCGGAGGAGTGGATGTCCGCGGCTCCTCTCCAGGCACGCGAGAAACCGACTTACTGAATCCCGTCAATAAAATCGAACAGGTGCATGCCATCGTCCTCTCCGGCGGCAGTGCGTTTGGTCTTGATACGGCTAGCGGCGTGATGCGTTATCTGGAAGAGAAAAGCATCGGCCTTGACGTACGCGTGGCGAAAGTGCCGATCGTTCCCGCAGCAATCTTATTTGATCTCGGCGTGGGCGACGCGAAGATTCGCCCAACTGCCGATTGCGGATATCGCGCGGCGATAGCAGCCGCTCCCGATCAAGTTCAAGAAGGCAATGTGGGCGCGGGCGCCGGCGCGACGGTTGGTAAGTTAGCGGGACCTGGACGAGCAATGAAAGCAGGTATCGGCACGGCAGCAATCACCTTGCCGGATGGACTCACCGTGGCGGCCTTGGTCGCAGTCAACGCTGTGGGAGACATTATCGACCCCTCCACGGGCAAGGTCATTGCCGGTATGCGCACGGAGGATGGGAAAAGCTTGGCTGACGCAAGAACATTCCTCAAAACCGGCGCGCTTCAGAAAGCGCGAGCCGGTCAGAACACGACCCTCGGCGTCGTGGCGACCAACGCCTCTCTCACTAAAGTCCAAGCAACCAAAGTCGCGCAAATGGCGCATGACGGCTTCGCCCGTGCAATCGCCCCGGCGCACACGCCTTTTGACGGCGACACCATCTTCGCGCTCGCAATTGGGTCATATCAAGGCTCCGTCGATCTGTTGACCGTTGGCGCGCTCGCGGCGGACGTGATGGCCGCAGCAATCGTGCGCGCCGCACATCAAGCGACCGGGATTCCTGGGTATCCCGCCGCGCGGGATCTGCAAGGACTTCCTCCACCCTAAAAGCTCCGGGCTACATACAACACCCCATCAATGGAGCTTCAATCCTGTAGCCTGGATACAGTGAAACGGAATCCAGGAAAAACCTCACTCGACTCTACCAAACTGCCTCAACACACAAATCCCCCCGCCAGCCGCTTCGCGTCCATCGGCCCCCTTTTGGTAAGGGAATTATGGCAAACTTGACACCATCCCTTCATGTCATGCAGGCTGCTTTTGGGTCACCCAGGACAAGCGGGGGTGCCACTGGCGGCTTGTCCGCCAGTGTGGCGGCTGGGCACGGGCAGCAAGCTGCCCGTGGCGCCCAAATTTGATCCTCTTTGAGGAGTCCGGTGTCAAGTAATGCATAGTCACCTTTGGTAAAGGGGGCAGCGAAGGCGCAGCCGAGCAGGGGATTTTCTCTAGCCCGGCTCCTGGATTTCGCGGAGCCTGTCCTGAGCAAAGTTGAAGGGTTTCATCCCGGCTACCAAACTACTATTGCATAGCAAAGGCGACCAACCGATGAGCGTTCGCGCAGGCATCCATCCGTCGCTACTAGCACACCGGCGGCCATATTCTTTTTGCCGCCAGGCGCGCCCGACAGACAGGAAGCCGGTCTGTTCCGGCAGGCGTTATCCGACGCCCGCGTGAGCTTGCACAGCGGAAGCCGAGGTTGTCGTTGCGGTTGCCTGGGTGGTTCGCGTTGCGATAGGCAGAGCGGACGTTCTGCGCATCCCAGTTCCAGTTGCCGCCGCGAATGACTCGATTGGCTCCAGCTTCGACCTGTTCCCTCATTCACACATCCTCATACCAAGCGGACGAGGAGAATTCGAGGGCTTGCCGACGACGCCACGTCGTCGCCTCCGCATGCGCCGTGATCGCCAATGCGGCGTCAAGGCCTGTTTGGAGCTCATGGGCGCTGACGCAACCGGCATGAAATTGGCGCTCCCAATAGCGCTTGGCGCGGACGTACCGTCGCCGACGCGAGCGCGCTAACTGGATGGTTCCGGCAAAGATACGATAGCCACACATTGGCAACCCGCGAGCGCTCTGGTTCACTTGCACAGTATCTTTTGCCGTCAGCTTGAGTTCACGACAGAGAAATTCACGTACTTGGGTAACTAGGGCGCTCGTGGGCTGTCGTGATCTCGCCCAAAAAACAAAATCGTCCATATAGCGCACTAATCCCGAGACGCGACATCGCTCCAAGAGAAACCGATCCAACGGATTCAGATAAAAATTGGCAAACACTTGGGAGGTGAGCGCTCCAATCGGCAGCCCTTTCCCTGGGGCTTCCTGATGAGCGTCAATAATACGATCCAATAAACCTAAGAGTGAACCAGACTTGAAACGACGGCGTAGTTGGCGTTTCAAAATATCGTGATCGATGCTGGCGAAATACTGACGCACATCCAGCTTGGCGTACCACGGGAAGCGGCGGATATGCTCCTGACAACGGTGGACCGCAGCCAAGGTTCCCTTCCCGGTGCGGCAGGCAAAAGTATCGTCGATAAGTGCTCGATCCAGCACCGGACCAACATACGCCACGATAGCATGATGCAATACCCGTTCGCGAAAGCAGGGCGCATGAATAACACGAGGTTTAGGATCATAAATATCAAACCGAGTCATGATTCCCACCGGCACAGTGCCGTCAAGAATCTGGGTTCGCAGCGTGGCCAAGTTTGTCTCCCAGTGCTGCAAAAAATCCATGACTTCGGCGCGATACCGTTTGCCTCGCGCCGCACGCTCGACGGCGCGGGTCAGATTGTCCCACGACGCAATGTCCTCAAGCTGAATCGTTACTCGTTTCATGAACTTCGCTGTCCGTTCTTGCAGGAGACACAGCCGAGGCGTGTTCTTGGAGAACACGAAGAAACGCCTCACCATACTTTTCCACACGGGCGGCGCCTACACCGCTGATGTTGCCCAAGTTAGCGAGTGAAGAGGTGCGTTTCCGCACCATCTCAGCTAATTGTTCGTTTGTGAACAAGGTGTAAACGGGAACACCGTCGCGATCCGCCAGTTCCTTGCGCAGCGTGCGTAGCTTGACGAAGAGTGCAAAGTCCGCTTCCGGCAAAATCTCGCGATAATCGACCTTCTGGTTCCGTTTACCGGGGGAAGCCGGCCGCGCCTCTCCCTCTACGTAACTGATACAAATCGACCAGAGACTATTAGCGCCATCAACAACAAATTGGCGTTCGGTATGCACAACACGATGCGAGGCAAGAAACGCGTTCAACTCATCAGTCGCGCGCTGTGGATCACGAATCGGGATGGTAAAGAACTGCATCTTCATTTTCTTGGTTCGCCTCGTTTCCCCGTCCTGCGACGGTCGGCGCGGGCTCCGCCCTGACGCACGCCCGCTCGCCGTTCGTCTCCACTCGGCTCACTCTCCAGCCTACTGGCCTGACCGGAACTTGCACAGCGGAAGCCGAGGAGGACGGAGCGGACGCCCGGGGGGCGCGCGACGCGAAAGGCAGAGCGGACGACCTGCGCAACCCAGACCCAGACGCCGCCGCGAATGACTCGATGGGCACCAGCGGTAGTTGGGCCAAGAGGATCAACGACAACTCCCTCCGCATAGTCGCGTGAACCATCATGACACCACTCGGCCACATTCCCCAACATGTCGTACAACCCCCAGGCATTCGGCTGCTTCTGCTTAACTGGATGGGTTTCGTTGTCGCTATTCTCGACGTACCACGCAATCACGTCCAGATCCTTCGCATAACGAGCGGTCTCCGTTCCGGCTCGACAGGCATACTCCCACTCCGCCTCGGTCGGTAACGCCAAGGCTAAACCCGGCAGTTGTGCATTCAATGTGGAGATAAACTTCTGGCAGTCCTCCCAACTGACTTGCTCGACTGGACGTTCTTTCCACTCCTTCCCCTTGAAACGACTCGGGTTTTTCTTCATCACCGCTTGCCACAACTCTTGGGTGCACGGTGTGTCAAACAGCCAGAAACCGTGTGTCAGCTGTACCTCGTGTCGAGGACCTTCATTACTGGAACGTCCTGCTTCATCGTCCGGCGAGCCCATCCAAAACCGCTCCGGCGAAATCCAGCGCATCTGTTGGCGGACACCGGCCACCTCGAATGTCACCCACAGACCATATTGGTCACGCCCAATCTCACTTGCCCACTTCGGAAGCGTGAGCCGACCAAACCGCAGTCGGTCACGGTCGGTGTTGACAGTAAAGCTGGCGTCGTTCGGTAGCTCAATGGTGATGCTCGACTGCTGGTCAAGATCGAGTAACCGCGGCCTCCGTGTCGCGGTCTGCGCAGGCTCCGCCTTGCGCTGCGCCGCGCGCCACGTCGGCCTTTCCTGTACTGGCTGGTGCTCACTAGAACTTGCACAGCGGAAGCCGAGGTCGTCGTAGCGGTCGCCTGGGAGGAGCGCGCTGCGAAAGGCAGAGCGGACGTCCCGCGCAACCCAGACCCAGTGGCCGCCGCGAATGACTCGACTGGCCCCAGGGTCAGTAGGACCAAGAGGATCGACCTGCGATGCTTTCGTGTACTTCCTTTGGCCGTCATGACACCACTCGGCCACATTCCCCAGCATGTCGTATAATCCCCACGGATTTGGTTGCTTTTGCTTGACTGGATGGGTTTCACCTTTGCTGTTCTTGTCGTACCAGGCAATCGCGTCCACATCCTCAGCATAGCGAGCGGTGCTCGTTCCTGCTCGACAGGCGTACTCCCACTCGGCTTCGCTTGGCAAACGTAACGCCAGTCCCGGAAACCTTTCGTTCAGTTTGGCAATAAATTCCTGACAATCTTCCCAACTGACCTGCTCCACCGGACGATTCGCGCCTTTAAACTCACTAGGATTCGCATCCATCACTGCTTGCCACAACGCTTGCGTACAGGGCGTATCAAACAGCCAGAAACCACGCGTCAGTTGCACCTCGTGCCGTGATCCTTCATCGTCATAACGTCCTTCTTCATCTGCTGGAGAACCCATCAAGAATCGTCCCGGCGGAATCCAGCGCAAGCGCTGTTCAACTTCCCCGACGCAAAAAGTCGCCCAGGGGCCGAAGTCATCCCACCCGCAACTATGCGCCCAAGCTGGAGGCTGGCCGGTTTGCCAAAAGTCGTTTTCCTCTAATTCCGGCGGGCCGGAAGTGATTTTCACCTCGCCACTGGCCGTATGCACAATACCGAGCGGCGACCCTCGCATCACCGAGGGCGCGTCGGCTGATGACGAAGCTGCAACTGTGCGCACAAGGAGCCGGTCCGCAACTTGCCACAGCTCGGCTCGGCGAGCCGGCTGGTCGGATGGGGAAGTGATGGCAGGATCATACCAACCGGGAGCCTGCGTCTCGGCGGCATGCGGTCGAACTAATTCATAGAGCCGGTGCACGGCGCGCTGCACTCGTGGATTATGATGCCCCGCAGTAGGCCAGCGAGCCAGCAAACGACCAATCCAGGCGGCAGTGTCAACCGGCAACTGTTCACGCTGGGGCAGTGAGGCAACCAATACCGGCAGAAACCTCTCCGCCGCTTCCAGGTCGTCAGCATCGAGCAATTGGTGTGACTGTTGATCCAGCTCATTGATTTCCTCAAACCAGACGGCGGGATACAGGTTCGTGCGCCAAGTCCGGATCAGACTGAGCACCTCACCACGTAGCGACTCAGACTGTTCTGCAAAGCGTGCTTGATAAACTCGGCGTTGATCGAGGTCCCAACTCGCGGCGACGCTGTGCCGGCTGGCGATAGCAGCGTCTTGCCATACGTGCGCTTCTAGTCCCGGATTGTAACGGCCCTCTGGCAAGAGACCCCGAACGGCTCGTAACAAGCCGGGCTCCAGCCGCACGGCAGGAGATAACAACGTCAATAGACGCTGGACGGCGTCAGTGGTGGCTTGCGACGAGGCTGGTGCGCCAGCTCCTCCGGAAGCACCCCAGGGCGCTATCGTCCAAACACGGGCGAGGTCCGGCGCAATCTCCGTGGTTTGGGCAGGAACAAGAGCGACTGCCGAGTTGCCCTGCTCACGCAGCTGGCGGCCCCACTGAAACCAGAAACGAGGTAAATCTTCCTCTTGCCGCGCCAGGCAACCAAGGTCACCCAGCACTAAGACAATTGTACCCGGTAATGGAGTCACAGGTTGACCACGTTGTTCTTGAGGCCAACGAATGACAGGGTGGTCATCACCATCCCAGATTCGCGCAATCGTTACTCCATTCGGAGGATAGAGTTTTGTAAGTATACCGACGAGATAGTCTTGATCGAGCCAATAGGGAACCAACCGCCGCGCCCGATCTTCGACGATACAGATAGTTGAACCCCAAGCACGACGTTGACGGTGGGGCAACTGATCAAGCAAATCTCCGCGTCCCAACTGCTCGACCACGGCGTCCACGTCGATATCGTTCGTCGTCCGGCGCATCGCTGCGAGCTTGCGGAGTTGGGTCAGCGCCATTTGCTTTGAGACCAGGGGGACAAAATCAGGCGTCGTCGTTCGCCGTTCACGCCTCATCAGAGCGACTAGATCGGAAGGCTTCGGCTCAGGCATCCGTTCCACAGGAGCGACCGCAGCAAAGGTTTCCAGACGCCAGAAAGGAACAGCAGTCGGCTTGTAGCCGGTGTCGGTCGGTTCGCTGACCGACACCGGCTCGACCGAGGAAATGATTTGCTCTCGTAACGCGACCGGCGTCTCTTGATAGCCGAGCAGTTCGGCCATCGCAGCACTCAAGCCGGGTTCATTAAAAGCCAAAGCGCGGATCAAATCCGCCCGACTACTGAGGCTTGGTTTCACAGGTTAGTCCCTATGACCATGAAAGCCTGTAGCCCGGATGGAACGGAGTGGAATCCGGGAGTCCTGCTCCGCTTCTCGTTGCTCCTGGATTACGCTTCGCTTCGTCCAGGCTACCTTCTGTCTCTTTTTTTGGTTATCCTTCGTTTTCATTTTCAGGCAAACGAGACAACATGCTCGGATGTTTTTTCAAGGTGAAGCGCGCCGCCGAGGCAAGCAGCTCTTTTTGCTTACCTACATCCTTTTGCGCCAGTTTGACCACTGCCCGAACCAAGTCTAGATATTCCGCCTGACCGGGCAAGGGTCGGAGCTGCTGCTCCTCGGCAAACTTGCGGTCTTCCACAAGCTGCCGCGCCGCTTCATAGAGGACTTCATCCGATGTTTCTTCCGGTTTGAAATGGGCGCGACCGCGTTGTTGCAAGTGGGCAATGAGCGCGTCATCAGCACGCGGCAAGGCAAGGTGCAGCACCAAGCAACGTCGGATAAACGCGTCGGGCAACACCCGCTCCTCGTTAGTGGTAATAATGATCAGGGGCGCTATGCCGGTGATGCTGATCGGCTGTTCGTATCCAAACGGCGTAAACTGACCAGCGCCCAAGGCTTCCAACAACCCATTCGGTACATCGCTCTCAGCCTTGTCGATTTCGTCGATTAATACCACCCAACCGTTCTTTTCACGCGCCCTATTCTCCGGTTGATCCAGTGGGGTAGCACCAGGACTTGCATCATCCCGGACGTTCTGTGAATCAAACGCCCACCATAGCGGTCCAGGGTGGACAAAATTATGTACCGCAAGTTCGCGTTCGACTTCGTTCTGCTTCTTTTTCAAAGTGGCGTACAGTTGCGCCTGAGCCAGCCGCATGACGGCGTCAAAGCGCCAGAGCAGGTCACGCGACTCCGTACGCGCATCGACCGTAAACGCATAAAACGCGCGTTGCAGCTCCGTCGCAACGGCTTCCGCTAACTGGGTTTTGCCCACGCCTGGCTCGCCGCGCACCAGTAATGGCCGCTGAGCGGCCAAGGCGGCATTCACGGCGCCAATGCTCGGTTCATCAAACTCGTGAAAACGTTCCGGCAGTCCTGGGCGGCTGGGTAATGGGGTGACGTGACCTATTTTTTCACTAGAAAGAAACTTCATACCTCAACTGATCTACACAATATTTCGCCTATTGACTAGGCGCGAACTAAACGAGCAACAATGTAGTGACGCGTTTCCTGTTCCCGTTTATCAGCTTTATTTTTTTCTCCTAGTTCAACAAATAAGAGTCCGCGTAAGGCTTCTTCTTTAGCTATTCTTTCTAGAACACGTAGACGGCTGCTGCGATGAGTTTCATTTTCCAGCGAACCCAGCACACAATACAGTTGCCGGCCATTATAGATTGTACGGGTCGCTTTCATAGCGGTTTGTAGTCTTCCAGCGTCTACTTCAATTTCTTTCCCTAATTCGGCATCGGCAAGCTCACCATCAGGATCTTGACTAGCTTGCACGCCATCCAACCCCAAAACACCATCGAACAAAGCTGCTAAATCACGAACCATATTCCTCGCCCTTAACAATACATGTGGTCCTGCTTCAGGATCTTCCTGGAAGTCTATTGCGGTGCGTCCGGGAATATCGGGCGTTTTCCGTTTAGACAGGTCGATATATAGCGCCGGTCGTTGATCATGACCCGCCATGATGACCTCTGCGAGTGTCCGCGTCGCGACTTCGCCCGCCACGATGCCGAGCTTGCCCTGACTTATCTGCTCTCGAAGACGCTGAATGAGGTGGGGTGCATAATTGAGGGGAAGGACGTGATCAACAATGGAAGCGACTTTCTTAGAGTCTTCTCGATTCATGTCTTCCATCAAACCGACCAGCCGCCCAACTACGGCTGTGACATCTCTATAGTTAACAATGCAAGCCGCCGTCTCTTGGGCAAGAATCTTTTCATTAGCATCAAGATTGATACTTGACGCTCCGTCTTCCTTGAGCTGAGCAATCGCTTTAGCAACAGTGACAAGAAGGTCTTTAGAGAGCTTGTTCAGCTGCGTAGTAATGGCCTTCGTGACATCAAGACAATAGGTTTCTCGTTCCTCATACGATCCGAACTCAACAGCCCGGCGAAATCCGTCTTTCGTCGCTGCTGAGTTGAGCAAATAACAAATCGGCACCGCGATCAGGTGATCCAATTTTTTGCCGCCTTCATAGTCAGTAATCACCGCCAGCGCCGTTTGCGCTGTTTCATAGTCAAAAGCGACACTGCCAGAGCCTCCTGCCCATTGCTTTGAGTCGATAAGCCCGGCATCACATCCCAGCGCCACGGTTGCTTCACTTTCGGAGAATTTCGTCAGGGCGCCTTCATAGCCATCTTTTCCGCCCGACCTCGTTTGTTTGCCAAAGTCCGTATAACCTTGAGCAAACCATTTGATTGGAGTGCTTGGAGGGGTCGTCAGTAACCTGGGAGCAGATTGCAATTCGGCGGGGAGTTCACAACGCAATACGGCAACATCAACACCAGCGTCCGCACCGCTCCACTCGATATATACCGGTCCAGCGACCGGTTTTTTCGTCACGCCAAAGGTTAGTGTAATATCACAGGCATCGCCTGCGGAAGCGTTAGATTTAATGCGCACGGCATCTGAAACCACATGAGCCGCTGTGAGAATACGGTTCC
>JBFWZL010000140.1:0-12679 GCA_050185455.1 Binatia bacterium
GCTGAGCGAGTACAACACGTATTGGGAGGCGCTCGCGCAGATTGAACTCGCGGACCGTCTTGGCTTTGACTATGTGTGGGAAGTCGAACATCACTTTCTGGAGGAATACTCCCACAGTCCTGCGCCAGAAGTGTTCTATGGCGCCGTGACCCAGCGCACGAAGAATATCCGGATCGCTCACGGCGTGCGTTTGCTCCCCTTTCACTTCAATCATCCGATCAAAGTGGCGGAACAGGCCGCCGTGCTCGACATCATGAGCAATGGGCGCGTCGATATCGGCACCGGGCGTTCCACCACAGCGCAAGAACTCGATGGTTTTGGCATCGATTACGACCGCACCCGCGAGGAAGTGCGGGAGTCACTGGAAATCATCGTGAAGGCGTGGACTGAGGAGATCCTTGAGTACGATGGCAAGCTCATGAAAATTCCACCCAGACGTGTGGTGCCGAAGCCGATTCAGAAACCCCATCCGCCGATGTGGATGGCGTGCGTGGCGGCAGACAGCTATGAGATGGCCGGGGACCGCGGTCTTGGAGTGCTCAGTTTCAGTCTCAACTGGGAACAAGTGCAGCAGAGCATGGAGGCCTACCGCAAGGCGTGCACGAATCGTAAAGATCAGGTGGTCAAAGTCGTCAACGAACAATTCGCTGGGATGATTATTTGTCATGTGGCCGAGAACAAGGAAGAAGAAGCCATTGGCCTTGAAGGCGCACGCTGGTTCATGCACAACGTGGCCAAATTGTTTGAGCCCTTGATGGTGAAAAACAAACTGTATTCCTACGAATATCTACGAAACCTCATGGCGATGGATCTCGACCCCAAAGATGCGTCAGACGCTCAGCTGAAGGAGCATCACATGGTGGTGGTCGGAAACCCTGACGAGGTCGTCCGTAAACTGGAAAATTTCCAGAAGGCCGGCCTGAGTCAGGTGATCTGCTTCAAGCAAGCCGGGCGCATTCCGCACGCCAATATCATGCGCTCCATCCGGCGCATCGGGAAATACGTTCTGCCCTACTTCAATCCACATCAGGTTATTGCCACCGTGGACGTGCAAGCGCCAGTCACTACCTCAGCGCAAGTCGCCGCGAAATAAGGTCCATTTCCGACCGACAACGAAAGGGTGGCCGAGCAATGCCGCCCTTTTTCTTGGGATGCTCTAGAAAGACGTGAATAGCTCCGCTAGGTAAGGAGCTGATCAGTATCTGCCGTGAGGAGGGACACACCATGGCCGATCTCGAACACTTTCGCGCGGAAACTCGAAAATGGCTTTCAGATAACTCCCCCACGGGCGTGAGGGGCCTTATCCTTGCGTTAGGAGAGGGCAATTGGGGTGGACGGAGAGCAACGTATCCAAACCCCGATATGAAACGCTGGCTTGAGGTGATGGCCGAACGCGGCTGGACCGCGCCAGAGTGGCCTACTCAATATGGCGGAGGCGGTTTGTCCAAGGCGGAGGCCAAAATACTGCGTGACGAGCTGGCGGTGCTGAAGCTGCCGGAACCATTGTCCGGTTTCGGATTGACCATGATTGGTCCGGTCCTCCTGCAATACGGGACAGAAGAACAAAAACAGGAACATATCCCTAAAATCGTGCGCGGCGCGATTCGCTGGTGCCAAGGCTACTCCGAACCCGGTTCCGGCAGTGACTTGGCTTCCTTACAAACCAAAGCCGTGTTGCAAGGCGACCATTACATCATCAATGGTCAAAAGGTCTGGACTTCTTACGCTAATTATTCCGACTGGATGTTCATGCTTGTCCGCACTGATCCCAAAGCCAAGAAGCAGGAAGGCATCACATTCATCCTGGTGGATATGGCGACGCCTGGCGTCGAAGTCAAACCGATCAAATTGATCAGTGGCTCTTCGCCGTTTTGTGAAACATTTTTCACGGAGGTGCTCGTCCCGGCGAAAAACGTGGTCGGCAACGTGAATGAAGGGTGGACAGTCGCCAAAGCCCTGCTTAATCACGAGCGCACGATGATTGCTTCAGCATTTGGCGGCGGTGCGGGAAGAAAACGCACCATGCGTGATTGGGCTCGTGAATATGTAGATTTCGACGGCGACCGTTTGGCCGATGAAGCATTGCGGCAACGCATCGCACAATTCGAGATGGACGCGTTGGCCTTTAAGCTCACGGCTGACCGCTCGCGTGACGCTGCGAAAGCTGGACGCCCGCCCGGTCCGGAAAGTTCGATGTTCAAGATTTACGGCACGGAATTGAATCAACGCCGCCAGGAACTCCTGCTCTCGATCGCCGGCCCGCAAGCGCTTGGCTGGGAAGGACCGGGATTCACGGAACGCGAACTCACATTGACGCGCGACTGGTTACGTTCACGCGGCAACACTATCGAAGGCGGCACCAGCGAAATTCAGCTCAACATTATTGCCAAACGCGTGTTGGGGCTGCCAGACTAAACACGTAGAGGGTAAGGCGTAAAAGGCAGGCGTAATGCTCGGCATCTAGTTTCTGGTTTTTCGTTTTGCCTTTCGCCTCCCGTTCTTCCGCCTCCCGTTTTTAGGAGACTCACCGTGGAACTCGTCCTTACTGAAGATCAAGAACTCCTTGCCAAAACCGCAACAGACTTCGTACGCCAACACTCGCCCGTCAGTCGCGTGCGCGCCCTACGGGAAGCGGCTGATCCAGCCGGTTTCTCTCGTGACGTGTGGAAACAGATGGCGGAGCTTGGCTGGGTCGGTATTCTTATCCCCGAAGAATATGGCGGCGCCAGTATGGGGCTCGCCGACCTTGCCGTTGTCCTCGAAGCCCTGGGACGCTCGCTTGCGCCGGAACCGTTTCTCTCTACTGTGCTCCTTGGCGGACAACTTCTTACCCACGTCGGCAGTGACGCACAAAAACATACCTGGCTTCCTGGCGTCGCCAGTGGTGACAAGATTCTCACCGTGGCCTCTCAAGAGGCGCGTAGTCGCTACGATCTTAATCGCGTCACAACCACAGCAGAACGGCAAGGAGAAAATTGGCTCCTCTCCGGCGAGAAAATTCAAGTGCTCGACGGCGCCATGGCGGATGCGCTCATCGTCTCAGCCCGCACTGAGGGCGGCTTCAACGATGTCGATGGCGTTACCTTGTTCCTGGTCGCCAAAGACACCCCTGGACTGCGCATCACGCCGCAACAGCGGCTGGACAACCGCGCCGCTACGCTGATTACGTTAGATGGTGTGAAAGTTGGACAAGACAGCATAGTCGGGACAGTGGGTGAAGGCTTTCCACTGCTCTTGCGTACGGTTGATCGCGCCACGGTGGGACTCTGCGCGGAGATGATCGGCGGCATGAGTCAGATTTTTGAGATGACGCTAGAGTATCTAAAGACGCGCGTACAGTTTGGCGCCATTATTGGCACGTTTCAGTCATTGAAGCATCGTGCGGCGCGGTTGTTCATGGAGATTGAACTGGCGCGCTCCACCGTCATGGCCGCGGCGCGAGCGGCGGATGAGAACGCGGACAATTGGGAACAACTTGTTTCCCTAGCGAAAGCGCGCTGCTCCGACGCGTATGTGCTTGCCGCCAATGAAGGCGTGCAGATGCACGGCGGCATCGGCATGACCGACGAGCATGACATTGGTTTCTACCTTAAACGCGCCCGCGCCGCCGAGATGACCTTCGGAGACGCCGCTTGGCACCGCGAACGCTGGGCACGGTTAAACGGATATTAAAAATAAGTGCTGAGTAACGAGTGCTGAGTGCCGAGAAAAAAGACGACTCCCCTGATGTTCGCCAGCCTCAATCATTAGTAATCCGTCTGAGGAGAATCGCCATGCAAGTGCAAACACTGAGCAATGCAGCCACCGTAGATGCTGTGACAGAGATGCTGCAACAAGACGGCTGCGCCATTGTGCGCAATCTTGTTCCAGGATCACTCATGGATACGATCCATGCGGACCTTGCCCCCTACATCGAGGCCACCGCTATCGGGCGTGATGACTTTGCTGGGTTTCGCACACAGCGCACAGGCAGTTTAGTTGCTCGTTCGCGAGCGTTTCAGCAACTTGCTTTGCATCCTCTTGTGCTTGATACGGCGGCCAAGGTGCTCGGTCCTTATTGCAAAAAATTTCAGCTGCATCTGACGCAAGTAATTAAAATCAATCCCGGCGAGACCGCGCAAACATTGCATCAAGACCAATTAGTATATGATCCTTTTCGTTTTCCTCAAGGTATGGACTGTGAACTCCATACAATGTGGGCGATGACCGACTTTACCGAAGAGAACGGCTCTACGCGTGTGATTCCTGGCAGTCACAAATGGGAAGAGGGGCGTTCGCCGTCTCCCGAAGAAACCGCGCCTGCCGTCATGCCTAAAGGTTCGGTAATGCTATTCATTGGCGCAGTGTATCACGGCGGCGGCGCTAACCGATCGCATGAATCACGCTTGGGCATTGAAGTTGGTTACAATCTTGGTTGACTCCGTCAAGAAGAAAATCAGTATCTTGCCGTGCCGCTTGCCATCGCTCGTCAACTTCCTGAGCAATTGCAGAAATTGATCGGCTACAGCCTCGGCGGTTACGCGCTCGGATATTTTGGAGATGTCAAACATCCGAGAGAGGCGTTGAAAGAGTAACTGACGAATCCCTGTGCAAAAGGAGCTAACGGTCGGACTCTGTCATTGCGAAGAGTCGCAGACAACGAAGTACGCTCTGCAACAGACGGAGATTGCTTCGCTCCGCTTGCGATGACATCCTGACTTTATGACATGAGGAGAACAAACAGTGGGAACAGGAACCAATCAAGAACAGATCAGCTACTGGAACGAACAAGGTGGTCCACGGTGGGTGTTGCGACAGCGCCAACTTGACGCGCAGATTCAGCAACTTGGTCTTGCGGCTATGCAGAAGGCGGAAGTGAAGCCAGCGGAACAGGTGCTCGATGTTGGTTGCGGATGTGGGCAGACTTCGCTGGAATTGGCGCAGCGCGTCAGTCCGCATGGTTCAGTCTTGGGAATCGACATCTCCCACCCTATGCTGGCGCGCGCGCGCGACCGGCAACACGAGCTTGGCGTCACAAACCTGGAATTCTTGAACACCGATGCTCAAACGCACAGGTTCGCGCCAGAGAGTTTCGATCTGATTTTCTCACGGTTCGGCGTGATGTTCTTCGCAAATCCTCTCGCAGCCTTTACCAATTTGCATACTGCCTTACGTCCAAAAGGGCGGCTTTGCTTTGTCTGCTGGCAAGCGCTAGACAAGAACGCCTGGGCTTCGGTTCCCCTCAAAGCGGCAATGCCGTATCTCCCACCGCTAGAACCGTCCACACCAGGAACGCCTGGTCCCTTTGCGTTTGCCGACCCGGATCGCGTTTGCCGTATTCTTGAGGAGGCAGGGTTCATTGAGGTGCGTTGTGAGTCGCACGAAGCGGAACTCAGCACGGGCGGAGCAGCGACCGTGGAGGAAGCAGTAGAGTTCTCGCTTGAAATTGGCGTGGTGGCTAGGCTCCTGCGTGAAGCCGAGGCAACCGTACGCGCGCGGGTTGTGGAAGCCGTGCGCGCAGCCCTCACTCCGTATGCAAAACAGCAGGGAGTGCACTTGAAGGGGGCGGCCTGGATCGTGTCCGCGAAACCAAGCCGCTGAGTTGAGAAATTTACTGCCGAAAAATCGGCAATACTTCTTTGGCGAATAATTCTAGCGAGCGCGTTACCTTCGTTGGATCCATGCCCGGCATTTGGACGCCCATGACGAGGTGGGTACACTGATAGTTTTTCTGGAAGCGTTCGATCTGGCGTGTGATTTGGTCTGGCGCACCGATCATGATGCGGCCGGAGAGGGCCTGACGCATCTCGCTCGGACTTTTAAAGGGCCACATGTCCTTGTCGCCCGGCACATCATTCGCCTCGGAAAGAATTTCGCCGTAGTATTCCATCGAGTTAAACAGGTGCTCTTGCGTGTCCGCCCAGGCTTGTTCCTCGGTCTCGGCCACGTAGACCGTGCGCACTTGACCAATGTTGAACTTCGCCGGGTCATAGCCGTTTTCTCTGAGCGTCTGCTGATAGAGCGGCGCTGGATCCGGCCCAAGCGTTGCCATGAGGTGACAACCCATGCGCGCCACTCGCTGAATTGCTTTTTCCGCTCGTGCTCCCATCCACAGTGGGATATACGGTTGTTGAACAGGCCGTGGCGATAATGTCATCTCTTTCACTTGGGTAAATTTTCCAGCGAAAGTCACGCGCTCTTCAGTCCATAAACGCCGGACAAGCTCGACGCCTTCAGCCAAACGCGCGGAACGTTCCTTACGCGGAATGCCGTGCGCGTCGAATTCTTTGGCGGCATAGCCTTGTCCCACGCCAAGGTCGAAGCGACCGTTTGACAAAATATCGATACAGATTGCATCCTCGGCGACCCGCACGGGATGACGAAACGGCATAAGCAAAACATAGGTGCCGATGCGAATGCGACTGGTGCGCGCGGCAATCGCGGCGGCGGTTGTCAGAGGCGAGGGATTATAACCATCGTCAGCGAAGTGATGCTCCGCCAGCCAAACATTATCGTAGCCCAGTTCTTCAGCGCGCACGATTTGATCGAGGATGGCTTTATAGAATTCCGGCCACGGGCGACGCCATGGGCGCGGATTGCGAAAATCATGAATGATGCCGAATTGCATGAGGCAAATTTCCTCTCTCCACAATGCGGAGAGGCACAGCGCGCCGCGCCTCTCCAATCGCTTATACCGGTGGCAGCAACCGTAAATCCTGAAACCGTTTGAACCATTTGCGAAACATATCTTCCGTGTCCATGCAGTCGTGGAATCCATGTTGCCGCGCTTTGATTGTACTCACGAGCATTGCTGACGGCAGCTGTTTCGCGCCATACGCGAAAATAGCATCGGCAAAGAAGAAAGATTGACCGACATAGTCACGCACACTCAGCGGCGCATTTAGATGGTATTTCTTAACAATTGCCGCCCATTCAGCTTCTCGTTTGGGCATTTCTACGGCGAGACAACAAGGTTGCGGTGGACCAATCTCCATACCGAGCGCATCCGCAACCGTCGGCCATACATTTTGCCAAACAAACACGTCGCCATTGGTCATGTTATACGTCTCATTCTGGCATTGTGGAGAAGTTGCCGCCCACTCGCAGGCGCGAGCAAGGAGATCTGCGTCCACCGCTTCAGCGAGCGACGGGGCGCCGCCTGGGAAAGACAACGGCTGCCCTGCTTCACGCAGTAACGCAGCATACACGCCAATCGCGGGAATCGCGTTCATATTACTGCCCAACGACTCGCCAAAGATGATTTGTGGGCGAAAGATAGTCCAATGCCAATCCTTGCCTTGTTGCTGTGCTCGTAAATAGTCTTCCTGTAGCCAGTAAAAATTTTCGTGCTGATGACGCGGCCAGCGTTCCCGTGCAGGCACGGGAAACGCTTCGATGTGGGCACCGTAGGCCTTAGTCCCTTGTAAAAGCGTCACGTGTTGTAAATTCTTCGCGGTTCGAGAGAGGGGCTCGAACAAGTTTTGCAACATCCGCAAATTGGTTTCCATCTGATCCCGTTCTCGCCAACCTTGGATGAGCCCAGGCTTTTCATACAACGCGGCATAGACGACATGCGTGACATCCGCCATCTGACCGAAAACTTCCGCGCAGCGAGCCTTGTCCGTGAGATCAACCGAGAGCAGCGTGGCGCCGCCCTCCAAACCTGGAGGAATACGACGGGAAATGCCGATCGTCTCCCAGTCCGACAATTGAGCAAAATGCTTCACGGCGGCAAAACCGACGAGACCGGACGCGCCGGCAATAAGGACTTTCTTCTTGGGCATGCGAGGCTTCTCCTTCCACCATTGAAAAGATCGGATAGACGC
The DNA here is from genome assembly GCA_050185455.1 of Binatia bacterium. Lineage (GTDB taxonomy): Bacteria > Desulfobacterota > Binatia > Bin18 > Bin18 > SYOC01. The sequence continues at coordinate 7,806 of JBFWZL010000140.1, forward strand.
ACAAGGCAACAGGGGGAAAACTAAATCTGCCGATTCGACGGCGGGGAAATCGCGAGATCGACTGCGCCACGAGCGGCTATCCGTCCGTGGCGCGCAACCAAGGAGCAGTAGAGATTGTACAGGACGCCTTACGCTGCTTTTTTCAGTTTCTTCTTTTGCTTCGCGGCGTCGAGCATCGCTTGTACGACATGGCCGTTAAGGATGCCGGAAAATTTGCCATCAGGGCCATGGAACGCCACTGGTCCGTACACGTTGGCGAGATACACAGTATCCATGGGGTGTGTTGTGGCTTCGTGTACCGCTCCGGCTGGTTCGTACACCCAATCGCCCGCGCGGGCCGAGCCGCCGCGGTAATCGAAACCGCCTTCGAGAACGTAAAAGTCTGCCGGCCCAATATGGGTGTGTGGCGGATTGACTTGACCGGCCTTCGCCCTGACGAGCGCGCTCCAGGCTCCGGTCTCTTTACTAATGCGCAAGACCATGAATTCATTGCCGTCGCCCGCTTTAATCCATTCTCCTTTACTCGTGCGGATTAGCGACGCGCCAATCGGGTCGAATTTTTGCTTTCCTGCTTTTGTTGCTTTCTTTGCCGCCATAAGAATTCCCCCTTCTGTGTGGAAGTGTTGTGACCGTATTGCCAGGGAGAGCAAAGAAGCGCAAGACCTGGGTGGTTTTTCCTGCGCCTTTTGCCGCCTCGCTACTGTTGTTGACAGTCCGAAAAGGGAAGCATAGAGCAAGAGCTACTCCCATGGCTCCGCCTCGACGATTCTCTATTCGACGTCCTTTTTCTAAAGCCGCTCCTCGTCTCCGTCTTGTCGAGTGGCAGGGCCCACCACGCCCAAGCTCCGCCACTCGAGCCGGGATGGTTGGGATGAAGTTTTTCTTAGCGTCTCTGTCGATCTTATTTCTCACCAGCCTGCTTGCCTGTTTAATTGTGACACTGCAAGCGGGCGCGTGGCGCACGGATGCCGTGCCGGGGCTACCAAGCAAGCTATGGGTGAGCACCTTGATTCTGCTGGCTATCAGCATCGTGCTTGAACGAGGCCGACAGTTGATTCGTCGGAACCACTCGCAAGGGCTGTTGAGAATGCTGTTCCTGACCATCGCCTTAGGAATCACTTTCCTTCTCAGTCAAACGCGGGTATGGCTGACCCTCGACGGCATCCAGCTTCCCTCGACGGCAAGGACACTCTATCTTTTCTCGTTCGGTGTGGTGACTGGGTTACATGCGGTCCACGTTCTCGGTGGCTTTGTTCCGCTCACGGTCTGCGCCGTGCGCGCTTTTCGTGAGGGGTATTCGAGTTACGACCACGCTGGTGTAACTTACTGCACCATGTATTGGCATTTTCTCGATGCCGCCTGGCTGGTTATCGTTTCTGTGCTGCTGCTTTTGTAATCATATGATCTCCAATCATATCTTTGTTCGCTGCACCGGGTGGCACCATAGGATACACCTTTTCCTCAACCGCGATCGGCACGTTGATGAGGCAAGGACCCGGCTTCGCCAAGATGTAGCCTAACAAACTCACCGGATCATCCGTCATTGAAAGATTGTGGGCTTCCATGCCGAAGCCTTCGGCAATTTTGACGAAATCGACTCTATTTTGATAGTCAGAGGCATAAAGGCGTTTTCCATAAAAGAGTTCTTGCTGTTGGCGCACTAGTCCGAGAGAATTATTATTCAGCACTACGATCTTCACATTGACGCCTTGTTCAACGGCAGTGGCCAATTCTTGAATGTTCATGAGCAAACTTCCATCTCCAGCAAAACACACCACTGTGCGCTCTGGGTGCGCGAGCGCTGCACCGATAGCGGCGGGAACGCCAAACCCCATAGTTCCCAAACCGCCGGAAGTGAGCCACTGACGAGGTCGTCGCAACGGATATACCTGCGCCGCCCACATTTGGTGTTGTCCGACGTCGGTCGTAATAATCGCCTCATCATCGAGCAGGCTGGCGACGTGCAGGATCAACCCGTACGGTGAGCGCATATCCTTCACACCTGAAGCGGCCAACGGGTAATCTTGCTTCAATTGGGAAACATAAGCGAGCCATTCATTGCGTGGATTCTGTTCGACGAGCGGGAGCAAGGCGTGCAGCACTTCTCCGACATCTCCCTCGATACCCACGTGAGCAGTCTTAATTTTATTAATCTCACTTTTGTCAATATCGATATGAATGATCTGGGCGTTCGGACAGAAAGCCGCAACTTTCCCTGTCGCGCGGTCATCGAATCGCACTCCGGCGGCAATCAGGACGTCGCATTCCTCCAGGGCAAGATTCGTGTATCGTGCGGCATGCATCCCCAGCATCCCCAAAGAGAGCGGATGATCCATCGGCAACGCGCCTAATCCCATCAAAGTCATGGTGGTGGGAATCCCCGCCTTCTCCGCCAGACGCGTTACAGCCTGCCCTGCGCCTGACTGGATGACTCCCCCGCCAACATACAGGAGCGGACGACAAGCACTTGTGATAAGCCGCGCCGCGCGCTCCACTGCAGACAAGTCAGCCCGAGGCCACGGCTCAGGACAGGTCGGATCAGGCCAACGGGTAAACACCGCCAGTTGGCTCTGTACATCCTTGGGCACATCAATCAGCACCGGTCCTGGTCTCCCCGAACTGGCAATGTGAAACGCTGCGGGAATGACCTCAAGTAATTCGCTGGCCGACCGAACAAAGAAATTATATTTCGTGATCGGCACGCTAATCCCATAGGTATCGATTTCCTGAAACGCATCCGTACCGATCATCGCGGTAGGCACTTGACCGGTAATACAAATGAGTGGGATGGAGTCGAGCTTGGCGTCGGCGACTGCCGTCAACATATTCGTAGCTCCGGGACCGGAAGAGGCAAAACAGACCGCCGGCTGTCCGCTGACGCGCGCCATCCCTTGGGCAATGAAACCTGCGCCCTGTTCATGTCGCGCTAGCACGTGGCGGATCTGCGTGCTTTGCGATAACGCATCGTAAAGAGGAAGATTCGCTCCACCCGGAATGCCAGACACGATACGAACGCCTTGACGTTCAAGCAGGTGGACAATGATCTGCGCGCCGGTTCTCTTGATCATGGGGCCTCGCCTCATCGCTCATGCCCCTCGGTGCGTTACCCGGCGTTTGTGGGGAAAAAATAACCCCCGCCGGACTTTCGCGCCAGCGGGGGTGAAGGGTTTTGTTTCAGTGTGCTTCGGTTGATCCCGCTACGGCGCGAAAGCGATAAGGTGCACAATACCCACGCCTGTTACCATGATGATCGTAAGAAGAAGGGTGGGAAGGTTTGTGCCGCGCGCCATTGCAGAATCAGCTTTTCGCTAACAAGTGGTGTGAAAACTATCGATTTGCAGTTTCTCTGTCAAGCTGCGATTAGACGATCGTTCCTTTGGCGCTCGCGATTTGACCTCACCTTGACCTGGATCGACACAATACCCCGAATCTTCGAAGCGATTCTCCGTCTCATAAGCTCTCGGATTTATTGAAGTGTTACTTCATTTCCTTTCTTTGCGTTGCTCGCCTACGCGAGTGTTCCTTCTCGAGGAACACCTCCGTTCATCTATTTGTCACGCCTTTCTTTGTAGAATGCACGTTGCACCGAGTAGAAGGAGATGCATCATGACCACACAGTTTGACCATACCAAAGCCAGCACCTTCGCTGACCAGATGCTCGGCGTGTTGAATCATGGAGCCTTGGCGCTGATGGCTAGCCTGGGCCATCGCACCGGCCTCTTTGACACCATGGCCAGACTGCCGCCTAGTACGAGCACCCAAATCGCCCAAGCTGCACACCTGCACGAACGCTATGTCCGTGAATGGCTTGGCGCTATGGTCACCGGTCGCATCATAGACTACGATCCGGCAACCGACGCCTATTTTTTACCGCCTGAACACGCCGCCTCACTCACGCGCGCGGCGGCGCCAAACAATCTCGCCATGTTCATGCAATACATTCCGTTGTTGGGTGGAGTGGAAGACGGCATCGTGCGTAGCTTCCGCGAGGGCGGCGGCGTCCCCTATGCCGCTTTCCCCAGCTTCCAACACGTCATGGCCGAAGAAAGCAGTCAAACCGTGGCTGCCGCATTACTTGACTCTATTCTCCCGCTCGCGCCGGGCTTGATCGAGTCTCTTCAAATTGGCGTCGCTGTGCTCGACGTAGGCTGTGGCCGTGGTCATGCGCTCAACACAATGGCGCAAGCGTTTCCGCAGAGTCGATTTACTGGGTACGACTTCTCCAAAGAAGGCGTCGCCGCCGGCAAGGCGCAAACCTCGGAGTTAGGGCTCACCAACGTACAGTTTGTCTGTAAAGACGTCAGCACCCTGGAGGAGTGTGCTTATTATGGTTTGATTACCGCCTTTGACGCCATTCACGATCAGGCTAAACCGCGTACAGTCTTGCAAAGGATCGCGCGGGCCCTCCGTCCCGACGGAGTTTTTCTCATGCAAGACATTGGTGCGTCGAGTCACGTGCATAAGAATATCGATCATCCCATGGGGCCAACGCTGTATACCATTTCCTGTATGCACTGCATGACCGTGTCGCTGGCTCTGGGAGGGGAAGGGTTGGGAGCTATGTGGGGGGAAGAACAAGCCCAACAACTGTTGAACGAGGCTGGCTTCACCCAGGTCGCAATTCATCGGCTGCCGCACGATATACAGAACAGCTACTTCGTGGCGTGCAAAGGAGGCTAAGCCTGGACCACATTCATTTCTTTACCAGCGGGCTGTTCATCGGGCTCGGAGTGGGTTTGTTCATCAGAGCGCAGGAGAGAGATTCTGGCGAACAATCAACTGTTCGCAAAAAGTTCTGTCTGAGTAGGCGCAGAAAATTACCCAAAGCATTTACCCTCCTGTTGCTAACCTTCCAAGTTGTGTAGAACACCCCC
>JBFWZL010000141.1:0-12608 GCA_050185455.1 Binatia bacterium
TGGTTTGATTAGCGACGGCGATGAGTGGTCGGAGTTGCAAAGAATGCGCAATCTCACCAGTCACACATATGACGAGAAACTGGCTGGCAGTGTATACGACTACGTTATGCGTGACGGGCTGCGCTTGTTTCAACAACTGACCAAAGCAGCGGAATCATGGCAACCACAACCGAACTGACAAATGGACTGTCGCGAGGCGTGCTGGCGGAATTGCAGGCGGTGTTTGCCCGTTACCCCACGATCGAGCGGGTGTTGCTATTTGGCTCCCGCGCCACCGGGTTTGCGAAACCGGGCTCGGACATTGATCTTGCCGTCATCGCGCCCCGTATGAGCCAGCGCGAGTTTTCGCGGCTGTGGAATGAACTGGAGGATTTGCCGTTGGTGTACACGCTCGACATCCTACATTGGGACCAACTCGCTCAGGAGGCGCTGAAAGACAAGATTCTCACAGAGGGCAAGGTGCTGTATGGAGCGCGGGGAGAATCATGACGATGAAATCTCCCAGAAAGCTCATCGAAGTCGCTCTGCCGCTAGACGACATCAACGTAGCTGCAGCCCGCGAGAAATCGATCCGTCACGGTCACCCTTCCACACTACACCTCTGGTGGGCGCGGCGACCCTTAGCGGCGGCGCGGGCAGTGTTGTTTGCGCAGATGGTGAATGATCCAGGATACGAGCGCAGCCTTGGGCGCGGCGTCAATAAGAAAGATGCCGCCAAAGAACGCGAGCGGCTATTCGAGATCATCAAGAAGTTGGTGCAATGGGAGAATACCAACAACGAAACGGTCTTGGAGGAGGCGCGAAAGGAAATTTGGAAAAGCTGGCGCGAGACCTGCGCCCTGAACAAGAATCATCCGCAAGCAGCAGAGCTGTTCAATCCGGAGAAGCTCCCAGCGTTTCATGACCCCTTTGCTGGTGGCGGTTCCATTCCCCTGGAAGCCCAGCGTCTTGGCTTGGAAGCGTATGCCTCTGATCTGAATCCGGTCGCGGTCTTGATCAACAAGGCGATGATCGAAATTCCACCCAAGTTTGCGGGTAGATCGCCAGTTTCTTACCTCCGTCATTCCAGGCGTAGCGTAGCGGAGGCCCGGAATCCAGAAACTAAACTGGATTCCCGCTTTCGCGGGAATGACGACCTCTTTGTACGGGAATGGAAAGGCGCGCAAGGCCTTGCTGAAGATGTTCGCTACTACGGCCAGTGGATGCGCGACGAAGCCTTCAAGCGTATTGGTCACCTCTATCCGCAGATCGAAATCACCGCCGACATGGCCAAAGAGCGACCTGACCTCAAACCGCTGGTAGGACAGAAACTGACAGTGATTGCTTGGTTATGGACAAGGACCGTTAAATGTCCTAATCCCGCGTGTGGCTGCGAGATGCCTCTTTTATCATCGTTCATTTTGTCTTCCAAAACAGGAAAAGAAACATACCTAGCGCCTAAGTTTCAGGAAGGCTTTGGATTGAGTTTCGATATTACAACTCAGAGTCCAATTCACCTTGGAGATCCTAAGAAGGGCTTCAAGCGAGGTATGTCTGGCATTTTCGAATGCATTAACTGTAAGACGGTAACAACACGAAACTACACGGCTGAGCAAGCAACAAAAATGGGACTCGGCGCTGTTCAAACGGCTATTGTTTGTGACAAGAAAAATGGTCGCGTATATCTGCCAGCAAAGTATGGAATGGTTCCTGAGATAATCCCTGAACCCAATAGTAGTGCTGGATTAACCGTTGAATTAGCACCTAATCCACGAGACGTTTGGTGTAGAAACTTCGGGTTAAATACACCTGCGGATCTCTTCACACGCCGACAACTGATATCCTTGACTACTTTCTCCGATCTGGTCCAAGAAGCTCGCGAAAGGGTGAGGTTGGATGCTTTGGCTGCCGGCATGTCTGACGATGGAAAAGGACTGGATGCTGGCGGCAGGGGCGCGACCGCTTATGCCGATGCGGTGGCGATGTATTTGGGTATTGCGGTATCGCGTTATTCCAACGCATCGAGCACTCTCTGTGCGTGGAACCCTGGTGAAAAGAAAGAGGACATTCGTTTCACTTTCGGCCGACAGGCTTTGCCGATGACGTGGGACTATGCAGAAGGAAACCCTTTTAGCACCTCATCAGGGAATTTCTCAGACAATTTTGAGACGTGGTTGGTCAAGGTCCTGACGTGGCTTCCTGACCGAATTAAATCAGGAGCGTCAAGACAAGCCAATGCTGCCAGCCAGAGCATTTCCTCCGAGAAGATCGTTTCTACTGATCCGCCCTATTACGAGAATATTGGATATGCTGATCTTTCCGATTTCTTCTACGTCTGGTTACGGCGCTCGTTGAGGTCTATGTTCCCCGGTCTATTCGCCACGCTGGCCGTGCCCAAAGCTGAAGAACTGGTAGCAACCCCGTACCGGCACGGCAGCAAAGAAGCGGCGGAAGCCTTCTTCATGGACGGCATGACTCGCGCCATGCACAGGCTAGTAGAGCAGGCACATCCGGCCTTTCCCGTCACCATCTATTATGCTTTCAAACAGTCCGATTCTTCGACCAATGGCACTGCCTCAACTGGCTGGGAAACCTTTTTGGAGGCGGTCCTCAAAGCAGGTTTCGCTCTTACTGGTACCTGGCCGATGCGTACTGAGCGTGAAGGGCGAACCATTGGCGTGGGTACCAACGCCCTTGCCTCTAGCATTGTCCTTGTCTGCCGCCAGCGCGACTCATCTGCCACCATCATCTCTCGCCGCGAGTTCCTCCGTGAACTCAATGCCGCATTGCCTGAGGCGCTGGATGAAATGACGCGTGGCGGGGTCAATTCGCCGGTGGCGCCGGTTGATCTATCGCAAGCGATTATCGGCCCGGGCATGGCTATCTTCTCGAAGTACGCCGCCGTGCTCGAAGCCGATGGTACGCCGATGAGCGTGCGTACCGCACTACAGCTCATTAACCGCTTTCTTGCCGAAGATGATTTTGACCATGACACGCAGTTCTGCCTGCACTGGTTCGAGACCAACGGGTGGAGTGAAGGTAAGTTTGGCGAAGCCGACGTGCTCGCCCGCGCCAAAGGCACCAGTGTCAGTGGTGTAGCCGATGCAGGCGTGCTTTCTTCCGGCAAAGGTGTGGTGCGTCTGCTGCGCTATGCGGAATATCCCAGCGATTGGTCACCTGAAAACGACAAGCGCACGCCGGTATGGGAAGCGCTCCATCACTTGATCCGCGCCTTGCAAACCGGCGACGAATCCGTCTCCGGCAGCCTACTCGCCAAGATGCCCACGCGTACAGAGTCCATCCGCCAGCTGGCCTATCGTCTGTATACCCTCTGTGAACGCAAAAGCTGGGCTGAAGAGGCTCGTGCCTACAATGAGTTGATTACATCCTGGCAATCCATCGAAACCGCTTCACAGCAGGTCAAACCAGCCGGACAGCAAATTGAAATAGACTTCCAAGGAACCCCATGTTGAAGTCGCTGGATATTAAAAACCTTACGGTCTTTGCTACCGCCAACCTCCGGTTCAGCCCACAACTCAATGTGTTTGTCGGAGAAAATGGCTCTGGCAAGTCGCATCTGCTGAAGGTGGCGTATACCGTGCTAGCGGCTAGCGCCGAGGAAGGCCGCAAACCGACGGCGTCATCTCCCACCAAAGCTATGCTGCAAACGAAATTGGCGGAGAAACTGGCGACAGTGCTCCGCCCTGAATCCCTTGGGCGGCTGGCGCGTCGGAAACAAGGACGCGAGCGTTGCGAGTTGCAATTCAAGTTTGACGACTCTCGCCTTAATAGCAAATTTAGTTTTGCCACGTCGAGCAAGTCGGAAGTGGATATTGACCGCCTTCCGACTGCTTGGGTAGAGAAACCTCCGGTCTTTCTGCCGACGCGAGAACTGTTGACGATTTATCCCGGCTTTGTTTCCGTTTACGAGAATCGTTATCTGGAGTTCGAGGAAACCTGGCGGGATACCTGCGTGTTGCTTGGAGCACCGGCGTTGCGCGGCTCGCGTGAAAAACGAGTGAAGGCATTACTTGCCCCCCTTGAGAAGGCAATGGGTGGGGAGGTCGAGTTGGACAAGAACGGCCGCTTCTATCTAAACATCCCCGGTCAGGGCCGCATGGAGATGCCGTTGGTGGCGGAGGGCCTAAGAAAGCTCGCCATGCTCGCGCAGCTGATCGCTACCGGAACTTTGCTTGATAAGGGCTACCTATTTTGGGATGAGCCAGAGACGAACCTGAACCCGAAGCTGATCAAGGAAGTAGCCCTCGCCATTCTCCATCTCTGCCACGGCGGAGTGCAGATCTTTGTCGCCACGCACAGCCTGTTCTTACTGCGCGAGTTCCATATCCAGTTGCAAAACCCGGAGGTCAAAGGCGTTGATGCGCAATTCTTTGGTTTGCAATTTGGCGACAATGGCGTCGACGTGCAGCAGGGCAAGAGCCTAGACGATATCGGCGCGATTGCCGCGCTCAATGAAGAACTCCACCAGTCCGACCGTTATCTGGAGACGGAGGCATAGGGTTATGCCGTCGATCAGCGAAGGCGCCTTAACGTTTCAGTTTCCCAACGATTGGCAGGCCACCAAGTTCGATGAGTGGAGTTTTTATCGCAATCAGTTTCAAAGCGTATGTGGTGGAGCGAAAGCAATCGACATGCTGGCGATTGATCCGAATCACTGTCTGTGGGCTATCGAAGTCAAGGACTATCGCCAGCATCCGCGCGCCAAGACACTCGATTTGATGGACGAGGTGGCGTGTAAAGTGCGAGACAGCCTCGCCGCTCTGGTGGCGGCTCGCGTGAACGCCAATGATGCAGGGGAACAAGAGTTGTCTGGTATGGCGCTGGCCTGCAGCCGGATTCGCGTGGTGTTGCATCTCGAACAACCAGCACAGCATTCAAAATTATTCCCACGCGCCATTGATCCGGCAAAGGTCAAGCAGCGGCTGAGACAATTGCTCAAGGCAATTGACCCTCATCCCGAGGTTGTGGAAATCGGACGTCTTGAAAACGTGGCTTGGTCGGTGACGTAAAGGAGCTAACCATGTTGAAACCCTGGCGCGAGGTCGCCGTCCCACACGAAGATGTACTGAAGGGTACTTTCCAGCAAGCCGAGTTTGCGGCGGATCTGTCGCGCGTGCACGATCGTAACGCGACGGCGGAGTACCAGAACCCAGCGCTGTTTTTCCAACGCACCTTTATTACCGAGGGCATGCGGTTGTTGCTGGATTCTGTCGTGCGGCGTCTCGTCGGACGCGGAGGCGATCCAGTTATCCAACTCCAAACTGCCTTTGGTGGTGGGAAGACGCACACCATGTTGGCCGTGTATCACCTCGCTAAAGGTGAAGCGCCAGCCAGCGATCTTCCCGGCATCCCGCCGATTTTGGATAGTGCAGGGGTGGCTGAATTACCCAAGGCTCAGGTGGTCGTACTGGACGGCAACAAACTGGCCCCGCACATGCCGCAGAAGCGAGGCCGGATCACCGTTCGCACCTTATGGGGCGAGCTGGCGTGGCAGCTCGGCAAAGAAGACGCTTACGCACGGGTCAAGGAAGCCGACGAAAGCGGGACGTCGCCCGGTAAGGAAGTGTTGACGCAGCTCCTTGCCGCCTATGCGCCCTGCGTCATCCTCATGGACGAGCTAGTGGGTTATGTCCGTCAGTTCGAGGCTGGCAAGTCGTTCGCTGGCGGCACCTACGATTCCAACCTATCCTTCGTCCAGGCCCTTACTGAAGCGCTCAAGGCTGTGCCGACGGCGGTATTACTAGCCTCATTGCCGGAATCGGATAAAGAAGCCGGAAGCCAGCGCGGCATCAACGCCCTACGCACGCTGGAGCACTATTTTGCGCGGGTGCAGGCTCTTTGGAAACCCGTCGCCACCGAAGAAGCCTTCGAGATCGTCCGGCGCCGCTTATTCGCTTCAATGAACGATAATCGGGCCGCCGCGGCAGTGTGTCGCGCCTATGCTGATTTTTACATCGCCAATGGCGCCGACGTACCGCATGAAACGCAGGAAAGCCGCTACTACGAGCGGCTAGAGCAGGCGTATCCGATCCATCCGGAAGTGTTCGATCGACTCTATGAAGACTGGTCGACGCTCGAAAGCTTCCAACGTACGCGCGGCGTGCTCAAGCTGATGGCCAAGGTGATTTATCGGCTATGGAAAGATGGAAACAATGACTTGTTGATTATGCCCGGTAGTCTGCCGCTCTACGACGCTGACACCCGCAACGAGGTGATTTATTACTTGCCCCAGGGCTGGGACCCGGTACTAGAACGTGACATTGATGGCGATCGCGCTGAGACTACGGACATTGAAAGTCGCGATACACGCCTGGGCGCCGTACAGGCGTGTCGTCGCGCCGCACGCACCCTGTTCCGTGGTAGTGCGCCCACGACGACCAATCAGATGGTGCGCGGGCTTGAGGTGGAGCGTGTCGTCCTTGGCTGTGCGCAACCCGGACAACAGACTGGCGTATTCAAAGATGCCTTGCGTCGCCTTACCGACCGTTTGCACTATCTCAACAGCGCCAATAACCGTTTCTGGTTTGATACCCGCCCGAATTTGCGGCGTGAAATGGAGGAGCGTAAACGACGGTTCCAGGATAAAGACGATGTCTTTCCCGCCATCCGCGAACGATTGCAGAAAAGTTTTGCGACGGGCGTGTTCGGAGGTATCCACATTTTTACGCCAAGCGGTGACGTACCGGATGACTGGTCATTGCGTTTAGTAGTGCTGACGCCGGAGGCGCCATTCTCTCGACAAGAAGAGCGGTTGTGGCGACCAGCAGCTGAAGCAATCCTCAAACAAAGAGGAGACCAACCCCGCCAAAAACAGAACCGCTTAATTTTTCTTGCCGCCGAGTATGACAGCGTGAACCGTCTAAAAGATCAGGTGCGCTCGGTGCTGGCGTGGCAGTCGATCGTCAATGACTATCGTGAAAACCGGATCGTGCTCGATAATCTGATGGCAAAGAACGCCGAAGCGGCGCTGTCGCAAGCGAGGGATGCCCTACAGCGGATGATCCGCGAGACCTACAAATGGTTGCTGACGCCGGTGCAAGAAGCACGCCCCGGCAAAGGTATTTCGGAGATTCAATGGGAGCACTTCCAGGTCAACTCTAGCGCCTCGGATCTCACGCAGGAAATTGCTCGTGTCCTCAAAGACAACGAGCTGTTGATCAACGAATGGGCTCCAACTCATTTGGCTAACATGCTCAAGACGTGGTTCTGGAAAGCGGACATCATGGAAGTGAGCGCATTGGATGTGTGGCAGAAGACCTGTCAGTACCTCTACTTATCGCGCCTTCATGATGAAGCCGTGTTCCGCAAGACGGTCGAAGTTGGCGCCGGAAGCCGCGATTTCTTTGGACTCGCCTACGCAAAGGAGGGAGATAAATACCAGGGCTTCAATTTTGGAGCAGCAACAATAATCGCCCTCGATAGCGCCTTGTTACTGATTGAGCCAAACACTGCCTCGGCCTATGCGGAAGCACAGCGTGTAGCCGAAGAAACCGCTAAACAGAAAGTTATTTATCCAACTGGTCGCCCTGAACCCGGCAACGATCTATCTCATGAACCAGAAACTGGAAAACTCGATAGCATCCCCAGCAGCAATGTGGCGCGCTCAGCGCCTAAACGCCGGTTCTACGGCGCCGTAGAACTGGACCCTATCCAGGCCAAAAAGCAATTCTCGGATCTTGTGGATGAGGTCGTGTTGCAGTTCACCTCACGCCCTGGCGTAAAGGTAAAGATCGCCATCGAGATTCAAGCAGAGTCTCAGGCTGGCTTCGACGATGGATTGCAGCGTGCGGTGAAGGAGAACTGCAACGTGCTGCGATTTAAGAATGCCGAATTTGAAGGCGGAGAGTAATCGGTGCCATGAGGCTGCCGTTTGCAACGTGAGCGCCATCAACATCGATGAGAAGTGTTTAAGCCGAGAAGACCCGGGTAGTCGACATTCCTGAGTCTTTTGCTTGAGAGGAGATCGTTCGCCTCGGTTGCCTTCATTTTTATCTTTGTCAAATTGCTTCATTCTGGACGAGTAATTGCTCTTTTCTCTCTTGTAGCTTCTCTTTTCTGTTCTGTTTTTGTCTCCTTGTCATATACTTCCTCTGTCGCTCGGCTCTTAATTTCGCCTTTTCTATAAATCGATCTGCTCTCGCCAGTATATGCTGCACATAAGCTCGGGGCCTCACGCAGGGTGAAAATCTCTTCCGCAACCTGGTCTTGGCCTCTGCACAACGGCTCTGCACAGAGGCTGGCGAAGCATTTTCCAGAGGCTTTGTGCTGATCTGAGGGAATCGGTGAGTCAAATATGTTATTACCCTATTTTGACCACTCTCGATTTGCTCGATGTCCTCCACTCGAAGGGCAGTATCAGTCTTGAGCAATCGCTTAACTGAGCCGTGGTCATAAATCATAAGTTATTGCATTGACGAGAAGAGCGCATGCCGGACTTGCCGGCATGCGCCTACCTCCCCAACATTTCAGTACCCAACTCAAAGCCGAGGAGGTACTGAGAATGATAAGCGGCGACAGCATTCTTGTCAGCTTGGTGCACTTGGTCGATGCCTTGCCGTTTCCCCCACCGCCTGCGCAGCGGAAACGAGGCCGCCCCCAAACCTACTCCGATCAGTTGCTCGTCAAAGCGTTGATAGTCATGATCATTGGCCGGTTGTACACCGCCTGGGCGCTGCTGGCCTTTCTGCAACAAGATGATCCGCTCGTGACCCAACTGCGCCCCCTGCTGACCGAGAATGGCGAGTGCCCGACACGCCGAACGTGGGAACGACGCTTGGCGGCACTGCCCCCGACCTTGCCGGGCCTGATTGGACGGCTCGGACGCCACTTGGTGACGCTGCTCACTCCCTGGACCCAACAAGGGCACGGGGCAGCCTGTGATAGCACAGCGATACGGGCGCACGGTGGCGTGTGGCACGAGAAAGATCGGGAGGCTGGCCTCGTCCCGCATTCCTCGATTGATACCGAAGCGCATTGGCGCAAGTCGGGCTGGCATGGCTGGTGGTATGGCTGGAAGTTGCATTTGGCTGTGTCGATTGGCAGTGTGTGGCTTCCGTTGGCTGCTGAGTTTACCGTTGCGAATGTCGCTGATAGTGAGATTGCGCCGTTGCTGTTCACCCAGTTGCCCGCTGAAGTCCGCTATGTCTTGGGCGATCAACATTACAATACTCCCGAGTTGCGCACCGAGGGTGGTCGTCACAACCGAGAATTGGGGGCAACGCACCGAGGCGCTTATCCCCATACCGATGACGGAGTTGAAGTCCGCCGCATCTTTCACAAACTGCGCTCCCAAGCGATCGAACCATTCAACGGCCTGTTCAAGAACCTCTTTGCGTGGGGCGGCCAGATGCCCGTCAAAGGCTTGCGCCGCTGCCAACTCTTGGCCCTCGGGGCCGTGTTGCTCTATCAAGTCGTCCTGCTCTATCAACATCAGCACCAGCATTCGGTTGGTGTGGGCATCAAAGCCCTCTTGCGTGCCGCCTGATTTATGACCACGCCTCGCTTAATTACCGAATAGGGTTGCGTCGTGCGAATTACCTCTTCGTACCAGTCACTAAAGATGAGCTTGACCTTTACCTCTCCGCTGCCGAAGTCGTTGGTGGCCGTCTTGTGGAAACGGCAGAATTAAAGGCTATCCGTGAAAATCTTTTGCGGATACGAATGCGTCCTTTTCTTCAGCTCCCGAAGGAAGCACGTTGGTTCGATGGCTTCGTACAAACATTCATGTCTGTACTGAAGGCTCAGTGGTGTCCCGAAGTTGATGAAACCACAGCAATTGCACGATCTGAATGGTTACTAGACCTTGTAGATTTATGTGGGTGGGCGCAGTGCTTCGGTGGCGCTGGTGACCAGTGGATCGTAAATTACGGCTTTAGCGGCCCAATTCTGTATTTGCTTGCAGCTCCACCGAAAACCGACACTGGGGTCACGGAAAAGTATTTACGATGGGTCGATGAGCGAATTTTAACCACGATTAGTCAGGAAGAGCCAGAATTCTATTCGTTGTTAATCGACAGAACGAAAGAACTCATTGCACGGCTTGTCGAGATATACTCATCAAAGGAGCCCCAATAATGGATGCCCGATCATCCGAACGCTCAGCTCTGGCGTTAGCCGCCTTGCAACAGTTCCCGCCATCGATTCGCGAATCGCTGATTTCGGATCTCATTTTTCGAAACAGCTATGGACTCACGACAGACGGACAGATTTCCTTTGGTGATAGCGGAGTATCGGTGCAGCGATCAAAGCTGTTTAACGGTATCAGAGAGCTCTTGGCAGATAGTAGTGCGCCGCTGACTTTGAAAGATACGACAGGAGTAGAGTGGCGACTGGAATTCATTGAGGGGGAGAACGAGCGTCGCGTGACTTTATCGCAGGGAGAGCGCCGCCTTCTTCTCCCCGATTTTTCAGAGCTGTCTCCTGGACAAGCAGAGAGAATACGTAGCTTTGACCGGAAAGCAAATGACGTACACCTGCCAGAGTAGACAGCTAGCGAATGGCGTGCAATTCTCGCCTTCCGCGCATTGATAGATGATGAAGTAAACGCACTCCATATAGACATGGAGGAGACACCGATTCGGGTAGCAGCTCGGGTCAGCGCGGAGATAGAAAAAGGAACAAGTAACCTTTCTACACTTGTTCCACGCTCGGAGCGATATTTTGCTCGTTTGGTGGACGAGTACCGGCAGAGCCAAAACATTACAGAGTATACACATGCAGGCGTACGAGAGCATATTCATCAACTGATGTCTTGGCGAGCCTATGACGGATTCTTGCTTGCTTTATTGCTATCGTCTCACTCTTCGATCCCGTCGGTGATCAAGGCCGATCAACTTGAGGAAACGGATCTTCTTCAAGCATACGAGTGGCTCCGGGAGAAAGGAGATAGAATCTCGCAAATCGGAGCGATTGAGATCGGCCTGTCAATTTTGGACAAGCGGCCAAAAATTGGCCCCTACCTTCAGAGTATCATTGAACAAATACGAGACGACAAGGCGGACGATGAACAAGGTCGATTGCACCTCTTGTCCGCTCTAATTGTGCTTGTGGAAGGTGAGCTTTCTCGGACAAGAATTTTGAGAGGAAAACCACCGTTCTGGCGTCGGTTAGCATCAATTGCGCAAGCCTCACTAATAGAGCGGTGCATTAAATTTCCCGTAGACATTGCGAAGCTCATGAAATGGGCGCTGCAAGTCGGAGGGCAACTCTTCTACCTTCAAACTATGACGGACCTTCGGCGGGAACCGCCCTGGCTCCCCGACTATGTGTCCTCACGTCAACTGAAGGCTGAGTTCATACGTCGAATTGTCAGCGCTGCGCAGCAGAACGATTCGAAGATTGAGACCCCAGCTTTGCGAGAGTTACTGTTTGGCAATGGTCCCGAAGGCATTCACTCTCTCATCAAGTTCCCATTCCCCTTTCTTCCCGGCCCGTTGGAGGGTGGTCTTGAATCACAGATTGAACCACCGACAGAGATTTTGAAGGAGATTGAAGCACGACTAGACACAGAGGTTCTCCAACCGAGTTCGTTTGCAGCACTCGTGAACTCAGCTCTGATATTCCGTCTTGACTCACATCACGCGCAGCTTGCCGCCAAGGCGTTGCGCACAGTGAAATTCTCCTTTGTCCGTAGCCCGGATGCAATCCGGGGCTTCGCGCAGCTTGCCGCCAAGGCGTTGCGCACAGTGAAATACCAGCTAAGACAGGCAGACAATAAAGAGCAACTATTCGCTGTCTTGAGCGGATTAGCCGCCGTAGCCGCAATAACGAGGAGTAGCGAACTCGCTGAAGAATTAAGAGTCCTAACACGTAAATGCAGGCACGAACCGGGACGCAGGTTATCCACCGAAGAGGCCATGAGGATTGGCCTCATTGCAGCGGCGGCTCATTCAGAACTGACAGACTGGTGCGAATTTGTAGGCGAGTGGGTCGCGGAACTTGCATTCCAATCATTGGAGCACGATGAGATAGAAAGATTGCACTCTCACGTCGAACAGCTGTGTCACATTGTTCCTGAACTCTGGCGGACATGTGGAAGGGCGGAGGCAGCGTTGAACGCTGCAGTCGGAATCTAGTCCTATAAATTCCCTCTCACCACTAAATACGTAGGATAGTCAATGTTACCCCTTTATCCCTATCCACTTCAGCTCTGCCATCTTTTCTGGTGTCGGCAGCTTCAATACCTTCCAGGATAAAGGCGGGTAGGGATAATTTTTGAGATTGAAAGTCTTTTCTAAACTCACGGACATCGTTTCTTACTCTACAGAAAATTGTCCCGATTTTGTCCCGATGTTAACAGCAACCATCATGAAACAAAAGAAACCAAGAGCAAAGACGAAAGCGCTAAGCCTTTGATATTCTTAGCGCTTGGTTGCTGTTGGTTAACGGTGTTTGTCACTCCGGGTGCTCTCAAAATCCACCGCCCCTAAAGGGCGTGCGAGTTCGACTCTCGCTCCCGGCATTAGTAATTTCTTTCCTACTTTTCTTTCAGCAACTCTCTTCCGTAGGGAGCTTTACTGCTGGTTTTGCCAGAGTAGTGCCTTTAGTGAGGAAAGTCCTTTTTCCTGCTGCTTCAAGGAGCGTGATTCGAGTAGCCACGGAGCACGCCG
>JBFWZL010000142.1:0-12589 GCA_050185455.1 Binatia bacterium
CATGGGCTGGCATAAAAGATCCTTTCTTGCTTTTGCACTTGTATCGGTAGCGCTAGCGAATCCTATATCAATACACATCGCGGAGATAACGTTTTTCCGTCGAGAGTCGTTGCCAATAGGCGCGTGCGTTATCTTCTGACAAACCGCCGTGCTCTATGGCGACACGGTGAAGCGCGTACTCCACATCTCTTGCCATGTGAGCAGCGTCTCCACAGACATATAGCGCTGCTCCATCTTGGAGCCACGCCCAAACCGTCTTTCCCTGTTCAAGAAGGCGATGTTGTACATAGACTTTCTCGGCTTGGTCTCGCGAGAAAGCGACATCGAGACGCGTCAGAATGCCTATTCGTTGAAACTCTGTAAGTTCGTCACGATAGTAAAAATCACTCGCTTCGTGTTGTTCGCCGAAAAAAAGCCAGTTTCGCCCCTGCGCGCCGGAAAGAAGTCGTTCGTAAAGAAATCCACGAAACGGAGCGATGCCCGTGCCGGGGCCAATCATAATCATCGGCGTATCCGGAACGGCTGGTGGGTGAAAATATGGGGATCGACGGATAAACACTGGGGTAGGATTTGTTCCTATACGATCAGCGAGAAAGGTAGAGGCGGCTCCTTTGCGCATCTGTCCAGCACATGTGTAACGAATCGTGCGCACTGTCAGATGGGCTTGGCCGGGATGCGCCTTGGGACTGGAAGAGAGCGAATATAACCGCGGCTGTATGCGCTTGAGTACTTCAAGCAGTTCGGGAGCGTCAAAATGCACTGAAGGATATTTATGCAAAAGGTCGGCGAACTGTAGCCCCCAAGAAAAGCGCTTGAGTTCGGCTTGGTGGCCTTCTCCCAACAAACGCTGTAATGCGGCGTCGCGGCTCTGTTCCGCCACGGCGTTAAGAACGGTGCGCGAGAGGCACACTATCTCAAAGTGACGTGATAGAGCTGCCGCCAGGGACACCTCTCCAACTCCTTCCACTGTGACAACGGTTTCCGGATTGAGGCGTAGACGAGAAAGGATTTCCTCGACGAGTTCTGGGCAGTTCGTCGGCCATATTCCCAGCACGTCTCCGGCTTCATAGGTTAAATCGGAACCTGTTAACGAGAATTCATAATGTCGGGTTTCCTTGCGTGAACGCTCGCTATTGAGGCGGCGATTGACAAGTAAGCGAGCAGGAAACGGATCGGTTCTCCTGTAGGTTGCGTTTGCCGTTTGTGATTGGAAGGGTAACGCCGAGGGAGAAACCATTGTGGTGCCGCTCGAAAATACGGAAGGAGCCTCCGAGGCGAGCGCCGCGACCACGGTTTCAATCCACTGGTTTGCCGCGGTGTCAAACTCGCTGTCACAGTCCGTTCTTAGCACGAGTGGTTGCGCGCCCAGAGCGGCAAAGCGGGCGTCGAAATTTTTTCCACACTGACAGAACTGCGTATAGTTGGAATCTCCCAACCCAAGCACGGCATAGCGTAGATGGGGTAAGGCTGGGACCGAAGCATGCTGCAAAAATTCCCAGAATGACCTCCCATTGTCCGGTGTTTCTCCATCGCCATAGGTGCTGGTGACGATCAGGAGAAGCCGTTCCGTGGACAACTCCGCCCTGGGGTAGTCCGCCATACAAAACTGTCTTAGGCCCCAACCTGTTTCGCGTAAACGTTGACCGAGAACGTTGGCAAGGCTTTCCGCGTTGCCGGTTTGCGAAGCATACAGGATTGTGACGGTTTTCGACAACGCGTCGAGCGATACGTGCGAGGCTGTACTGACAACGTCGACCGGGATGCGGCTAAACATTCCTGCTAACAAGCCATTCACCCAAATGCGTCGCTCAGGGAGGAGCGGTGCTGTGTCCGGTACGACCGGAATGTTTCCCGGAGAGTGTAAGGGTTGTAGTTGTACGCCGGTCAGGAATCCGTTGAGATATTGCGATTCCTGTGGTTGAAGCTGAACAGGAAGAGGCTCGGCTACACCCAGGAGTGTCCGTAGCGCTTCAACCTGGGGAGAGAGAGAAAAGGGGGAGGGTGTGAGAGCACGGACTGAGGGACTCTCGGCTTTTTCTTGTTGCACGAGGATTTTTTTTAACTCTACCGCGCAATACTTCAATTCAGGTTGCAGGGAAGTTTCGTCAACGGCATCGTTAGTAACCGCGTTGATGGCCAGATTGTCACCAAAAAGATCATTCCAGTGAAAAGGCACGAAACAGTGCTGAGCCGATACGCGGTCCGTCACTGTGACCGGATAGATTGCGTGCCCACGACGAGAACATACTCTAACCCTATCACCCGCTTTAAGATCAAGTCTTTTGGCGTCATCTTGGTGGATTTCGAGTAAGGGATAGGGATTTAGTTTGTTGAGCGCGGCTATTTTGCCGGTCTTGGTCAAGGTATGCCAGTGATGGGGAAGCCGTCCGGTGTTGAGTATGAAAGGATACTCCTCGTCGGGCGGTTCGGCTGGCGGTGAATAGGGGTGGGCAAGGAATTGCGCCTTACCAGATGCAGTAGGGAATACTAGTCTTTGCTCGCTGTCGGCGTAATGGTAGCGAATAGGATTTCGTGAGGGCGCTTGGGGTGGACAAGGCCATTGTACGGGTTCCCGGCGTAAGCGGTGATAATCCACGCCGCGGAGGTCGTACCCGGTCTGTGGATTCCACGTCGAGCGTAATTCGTCAAACACCTCGGCGGCGCTCTCGTAAGAAAAACCGTCCGCAAATCCCATTCCGCGGGCGACGCGCGTGATGATCTGCCAGTCCGGTAAGGCTTGCCCCGGTGGCTCGACGGCCTTTGCCATCAAGGTGAGATTGCGTTCCGAATTGATCATCACGCCTTCCGCTTCGGCCCAGAGCGCGCCAGGTAGAAGAACGTCCGCATAACGGTTCGTTTCGGTTTCACGAAACGCGTCTTGTGAAATAACGAACTCTGCTCGCTTAAGACCGTCGACGACCTGTTGGCGGTTTGGCATTGACGCGACCGGGTTCGTACAAATCATCCAAACGGCTTTGACCTCACCCTCGGCGAGTCGGCGAAAAAGAGAGACAGCATCAAGCCCTGGTTGCGGTTTGATCGTTCCAGGCGCAACACGCCACAGTTGTTCTATAAAGAGACGATCAGCTCTTCGCTCCACCGTGCGTTGGCCCGGCAACCCGTGACCGAGATAGCCCATTTCTCGTCCGCCCATGGCGTTTGGTTGTCCGGTGAGCGAAAACGGACCGCTGCCTGGCCGGCAGATCTTTCCAGTCGCAAGATGAAGGTTACAGATAGCGTTTGTCTGCCAGGTACCATGAGTGCTCTGGTTGAGCCCCATGGCCCAAAAGCTCATCCATTCTGGCGCTTCACCGATCCACCGCGCGGCTTGACGAATATCCTCTTCGGCCAGTCCAGTGATGTCAGTAACTTTACCTGGCGGGTATTCCTCTACGAGGGATACGAGTTCGTCCCACCCTTCCGTCTGGTTGGCGATAAAAGCCTTGTCGATATGACCGTTTTTGACAAGGAGGTGTAACAAACCATTGAGCAGCGCGAGATCCGTCCCTGGCTTGATCTGTAAATATAAATCGGCCTTGTCCGCGGTGCTGGTGCGACGTGGATCGACGACGATCAACTTAGCGCCGGATTTTTTACATTGGTCCACTACTCGGAGGAAGAGAATCGGGTGACAATCGGCCATGTTCGAGCCGATGATGAAAAAACAATGGCTCTGCTCAATGTCTTGATAAGAGCCGGGCGGACCGTCAGCGCCCAGCGATTGTTTGTAGCCGGTTGCAGCGCTCGACATGCACAGACGAGAATTCGAGTCGATGTTGTTCGTGCCAATGAAACCTTTGCTCAACTTGTTGACCACGTACTGCGCTTCGGTAGACATCTGACCGGAGACATAGAACGCCACGGAGTCTGGTCCATATTGGTCGATAATGGCGCGCAGCTTCCGTGCGGTGAAGGTAATAGCGCTGTCGATATCGACTGGAGTTACATCTTGCCTCCTCTCGGTTCTCAGATAGGCTGTTTCGAGTCGACCGGGAACATGGATTGCCTCGGCGCAGGTGAGACCTTTTGCACACAATCGTCCGAAATTGGCGGGATGAGTTTTATCACCACTGACTTTGACAACGCGCTTGTTCTCTACTTGCAACAACATGCCACAGCCTACGCCACAGTAGGGACAGACTGTTTTGATTGTGGAGGCAGCAGTCTCTGACATGGCTATGGAAGATCAACGATGATGTGTCCGTCGACCTCGTGCACAGGGTAGGTGTGAATCGTCATGTTTTCAGCTGCGCAATGGCCGGTCTCAAGATCGAATTTCCAGGCGTGGAGCGGACAGATGAGTTTGCCGGCGCCAATGATGCCATCCGCGAGCGGTCCGCCTCGGTGTGGACAAGAGTTGTCCGTGGCGAACAAGCGCCCATCGCGCTGGCGAAAGACCGCGATCATCAGCCCGTTAACAACGTAAGCACGTCCCTCCCCTAGAGGGAGAAAGTCGACCGGGCCAAGGTCAACTGTACGCCAGCTTGTTTTGCCGTTGCGCCAACGTCCCTCCGCGCGTTCTTCGCAGGAAGTGATCTCCGTGTTCATACTCGTACTCCACGCTCCTGGATATCGACTTGAATCGGGTTAGCGAACTGACTCTCGTGGACAGGAGTTACGGCGTCGGTCGCCCACGGATCTCTATACGCGGCGACCGCGGCTTCGATCTCAGCATCGAGTTGTGCGCCGATGCCTTCGGTATCGTGTACGAGAATATCGCGCAGTTTCTCGATGCCTAGCCGTTGGACGAAACCGTAACTTCGTTCAAGATATTTGCCGTGCTCACGGTAGTATTGCATGAAACGGCCCATGTACTTGAGCACTTCTTCATGCGAGCTGACCGTGCATAGGAGGTCGCCTTTGCGGACCGAGCCGCCTGCGGCGCCGCCAATGTAGATTTCCCACTGACCGCCCTCGATTGCGACCGCGCCAAGATCTTTCACGTAGGCTTCGGAACAGTTGCGTGGGCAGCCGGCGGTGGCGAGCTTCATTTTGTGAGGGGACTCAACGCCCTGAAAACGTCGCTCAATCTTCTGCGCCAATGCGATGGAATCGCCCAGACCGTAGCGGCAAAAATCCGTGCCGACGCAACTTTTACAGGTACGAAACGCTTTGGTGTAGGCGTGTCCACTCGGCATGCCAAGCTCACGCCAGACGTGAGGCAGATCTTCTTTTTTGAAACCGAGCAGATCAATCCGTTGACCACCGGTGATCTTCACCATCTTGGCTTGATACTTTTCCGCGACTTCAGCAATCTTTTTGAGTTCAGCGGCTGAGGTGACGCCGCCATAGATGCGCGGCACGACGCTAAACGTGCCGTCGCGTTGAATGTTGGCGTGCACGCGGTCGTTGATAAACCGGGCATCGCGTTCGTCCTCATACTCATTCGGCCAGAGGGATTTGAGCAACGAGGCCAAACCTACCTTACTTCCAGGGTCTTCTTTTCCTCCTGCAAGTTCACGGAACACAGCGCTGACGCTTTTCAAACCTTTCGCTTTAATGGCGGCGATGAGTTCCGATTTTGTGAGAGGCACCCCGGGCACGTAGTAATGTTCACTGGGATCTTCTTTGATCTCACCGGCGTACACTTCCAGTAATTGCATGACCAGACTTTTACAGCTGCCACAACCAGTTCCGGCTTTCGTGTGTACGCCGACTTGCGTGACGGATTTACATTTACCGATTTGAATTGCTTCCTTGATGCAACCCTTGGAGACGCCGTTACAGTTACAAATCTGTGCATGGTCGGGAAGATCAAAGACGGACAGAACCGGCGCCCCACTAGAGGTGCTGAAGAGAAGATCAGCGCGCCGCTCCGACAGCACGGTTTCCAAGGTGAACATTTGCGTCAGCACGCCAGCCGTATCGGTTTCACCGAGGAGAATGGCTCCCGCGAGCTTATTGTCTCGGATCACCATCTTTTTGTAGACGCCGCGCGAGGGTTCACGGTAGACGACAATTTCATCTTCTGGTCGGGTTGCTTGTGTTGCTCCCATGGAGGCGAGCTGCACGCCCATAACTTTGAGTTTTGTCGCCAGTTTGGAGCCTAGGTAAACGGCGTGAGGATTTTTTTCGGTAATCACGTCTGCGAGCGTGGCGGCTTGGTCCCAGATGGGGTCGACGAGCCCATAGATAACGCCACGATGTTGGACGCACTCACCGACCGCGAAAATGTCAGGATCGTTCGTGCGCATCTGATCGTCACAGACGATTCCTCGCTCGACGGTAAGTCCCGAATCCTTAGCGATCTCACAAATCGGTCGAATACCAGTGCTTACAACTACCATGTCCGTCTCAAGCGTCGCGCCGTCTTTGAATCGGAGGCCAGTAACGCATTCCTCGCCTAAGATGTGAGTCGAAATTTTTTCCAAGAAAACCTGGACGCCCATCTGCTCCATAGTAGTTTTAAGCAGAGCGGCCGCCTCGGCGTCGAGCTGCGCCGGCATGAGTTGCGGCGCTGCTTCCAGCACGGTGACTTCGACCCCATGCGTGAGCAATCCTCGGGCTGCTTCGAGGCCTAATAAACCTCCACCGATGACCGCCGCGCGTTTACACTGCTTCGCGT
Source organism: Binatia bacterium (assembly GCA_050185455.1). Taxonomy (GTDB): domain Bacteria; phylum Desulfobacterota; class Binatia; order Bin18; family Bin18; genus SYOC01. Next base: position 6,566 of record JBFWZL010000142.1, read on the forward strand.
ACGAGGCGATCTGTCCACAATCATCAACCGTGCGAAATTGGAACACACCGGGTTTGTCCATGCCTTCCATAGGCGGGAGAAACGGGCGTGAGCCGGTAGCGATAATAACCTTATCGTATGGTTCTTCGAGGGCGGTCGCCGATTGATCACAACCGTCCATACCATACGGCAGAGCCACGCGGCGCATTGGTTTTCCTATGACAACGCGATGTGCGCGGTCGATCAATGTAGCTTTGACCCCGGCATGTAGCGTAATGTTGCGTTCGCTGTACCAGAGCAGTGGATTGAGGAAGATGTCCTCCAGGCGCTGTGAACCGTTGAGCACGTTTGACAGGAGAATGCGATTGTAATTACCGTACGGTTCGGCCCCGAACATGGTAATGGCAAACCGCTGCGCATCTCGTTGCAGAATTTCTTCAACGACTCGCGCGCCTGCCATGCCGTTGCCAATGACCACCAGTCGTTCGCCTCGTGCTTGCGCCATCGTGCCTTGTCTCCTGTCTTCACTCTGCTCGTTCGAAGAGTGGAGGAAGAGAAGGGCAATTTTAGGGCCAACCCAGTGAACAAAGACGGGATAAAAGGTAAATTCTTGGTAAGAGAAAACTTTTCTTTCCTTACCGTGCTCCTGCGCTATTGGAAGAACGACCGGCGGTGACGGCAAAAGCGGCGCCTGACAGACAGTTTGCTTCTGGAACAGCAGGCTAGAGGAGTCCGGAAGATGTGTGAGGTGTCTTCTTTACACTCGATAAGGACAGTCAGTTTTGATGAGAGTGAGTTCAATACCGCCTTATGATGAGTAATGCATCTTAGCTGCGAGCTTGGAAAGAAGAGCAGAGTATGAGGAAGGTGGGGCGGAGAGAGGGAATCACCGCCCCTTTCTGCTAGGGAGAGGAGGTAAGGAGGGGTAGCCTCCTCTCCTGGGCCTTGAGCCCTGTGCGCTGGTGTCTTTATAAGAGAGCAGGAAACGTGCCAGAGGGTAGAGCCTTTCTATCCATCGAAAAATCTAGAATTTTTTTGCTTCTGTCCTCGGACATAGGTTGAAGTGGTGCTCAGGAAGCAGACACCTGCTAGTTTTGTTGACACTTGCTTTCATTGTGACGCTGAAGGGAGCGCAGCGAAGCCAGTATGATCCGTACCTTCGAAATGACACCGTGCGTCAAGGATGGGGGACTGAGAGCGAAAAGATCTTTGATGACGCTTTTTGCATGAACGTAATTCCGCTTCTAGTTTGTCAGCAGGGCCGCGGACAACACCTCATCTATACTTTGTACGGAAGTGATTTTTATTTGTTCGCGGATCGAGGCCGGGAGCCCTTCGGCTTCTCGCAGATTATCCGCCGGTATGAGCACTTCCTTCCTGCTGATAGAGCAATTTCTCCTGTTCGTAGAGACCTGTACTTTTGCAGTGGCGAATCCAGTCAGCCAACGTCGCGGCATTCGGACGCTCACGCTCAGGCACGAGTGAGTCATTGGCAAGATAAGCAAGGAAGCATTTAATCCTGCGGTGTACGCCTGATGCTGGGGCCTCCGCTTTTGCCCCGGCTTCCCGATCAAGCTTCATGAACGGCAATGGAGAAGAAGATCCTACAGGTTCCCTTTGAGCGGCTACCGGCATTGCCAAAGGAAGGGAAAGTGGTTTTGGCTGGTAGGGCTGTGAATATAGATCCCGCGGGGGTCGGCATTATGATCCTGGAAGTGGACTCTGAAGAAGAGGCGCGCTAATCGCTGGAGCAAGATCCGACAGAGTAAAGAAGGAATGATGACCGCCCAGTTGTTTCCCTAGCGGGTGGCGGTGTTGCGTTCAGTCACGACCTAGACGTCGGCTTGGGCGTGCGAATCGTCAGCAGGGCGATCTCCGGTGGAATACCCAACCGCATGGGATAGCCATAGAAGCCAACACAGCGAGTGACATATAAAGTCATGTCCGGACGCCGAAAGACACCTTGATCAGGAATGCCCAGGAGTCCAACAACCGTAAGCGCGGTGTCGCGTCCGAGTTGCACGCCGACATGGCCGCCGTGTGTGTGCCCGGACAACACCAGGTCGGCGCACTGTGACGGAAGGGCGGCGAATGCCCGAGGGTCGTGGTTCAAAAGGATGCGGGGAACCTTAGGGCGTGGGCTCCACGGGCGTAGAAGTTGTGAGTAACGCTCTTTCCTTTCGTTCTGTCCAAAGAGGTAATCCAACCCGGCTATTTCCAAGGGCTGACCTTGTACGAATAGCGTCGTCACCGCATTGCGCAGCACGGTGACTCCAGCTTGGTCGAGGCGCTGTACTAACCGTTCCGGCGCGTCGAAATCGTGATTTCCCAGGCATGCCCACTGTCCGTAGGGGGCGTGAATCCGCGCGAGCGCTTCGTAGAGCGGCGCATCAAAGTTCCCGGTGCGGTGAGTGAGGAAGTCGCCAGTATGCATGACAAGATCGGGCCGGGCCTCATTGGTGAGTGTTGCCATGCGTAGCAGCCGCATCTGATTCATCGAGCCGCCGACGTGGATATCGGAGAGGTGGGCAATACGGAGACCGTCGAGGGCTTGTGGCCACTGCGGGATAGTGAGCTCGCGTTCTTCCACGCGGAAGTCGTACGAAAGTTTGATGTTCGAGAACGAGACAAAAAATGGCGCGCCTGCGCCTAGTACGCCCATCTGTTGGAGAAATTGCCGACGTTCCGAAGAAGCCAAAGTATCCGGAGCGGTTGTGGAATGAAGTTGCAGAGCTTGATTCACCAGGTGGATAAGCCATTGAATGGGCTTGACCATCATGTAACCGAGAAACAAGAGCCCGTGGGCGCTAAACCAAATTGCGCCAACCCACGCAATGCCTGGACCATACAGAAAAGGATTAGGATTTCCAGCTCTTGCGGTTAAGAGTTGGGCAATCATTATCACATCACACGTGACGCCAAGACTGATCAGAACGAAAAGTAATTTTCTTGTGGAAGCCTGCCCGCTCAGCAGTTGGTCGAGAAAAGCTTGTAGTCGCACCCGAGCATAAGAAAAAGGAACAAACGCGAGAGGAATCAGCGCCGCAATAAAAAACGCACGGCGGGTCACCAAAAGCCCCATGACGAGGGCGGCAAACAATACGCCTATATTGAGGCCAAATTGCCAGATGTGGAGCCACGAAAAGTTCGCCAGAAATGCGAGGGATTCTTTGAGTTTCTTCATAACGCTTTCCGGCTGATGATAACCGAAGGAGAGCGTCATGTCTGTACGATCTGTCTGTACGCATTGTTACCGACTTTGCGCCACCATATAGGCAACGGCTGCCTTGACTTCTTTATCGTTTATCGCTGAGGGCGGGATTTCTTCCTCTCGCAGGCATTTCCGCGCCGCCTTTTCTATAGAACCGGTTGACGGTCTCCCCGCCTTTACGAGCCTACTGGGATGCGAACGACCACGCCGCCCATGACGTCGCCCATTTTGAAGTCGGTTCGCGGACTGTCCTTGTGAGCGTTGTGACAAGTGATACATGCCTTGGCCACGGCAACGTCGGCGTACACCGCAGTAAAGTACGGCTTGCCGCCCAGCATTTCCTCGGCGTAATAGTTTTTCTCCGGATTATCGATAACGTACTGCAACCCGGCCTTTTCCGCGTCCGTCTTTGGTGAGTTCTGTTTGTTGACCGGCCAGAGGGAGAGTAGCGCGTAGCTAAAGTTCGCGCCCTTCTCTTGCACCATCTCGGCGCCGGCTCGGAACATCTGAGCGGGAAGGACGAGCGCCTTTTCGTCTTTCCAATGTTCACTGGCTTTGATAACTTTCTCCTCCAGCGTGAGGCGATTCACGATCAAGCGCGTATACACCGTACGATCGGTTTCAAGCACGGTGTGTAAAGCATCAGCCATTGTCTGCGGAGAGATAGTCGAGGTTTTCGTGTCATTGCTACAACCTACAAGGCTCACGGCGAGGGCGACAGAGGCAATGATGAAACTGAGCAGAGAGCGGACCAGCAGCATACGAAGTTCTCCTTCTTTGTATTAACGAGCGTTGGCGGCGCGTTGCTCCGTCATCTCCACACTTTTCACATGGAGTGTGGGTTGGCCGGAAAAGTTACGTTCCACTAGTGTCGCATCAGCTAAGGCGTCCAGACTGAAGTCCAAGCCGTGGCAATAGAGACAGACACTGCGGATCATTTTCTCATTTGGTCGCAAATTCAGGTTCTGATTGTGTTGCGTACGTACAGTTTCAACGCCTTCCTCTTTGTGAATCTCACGAGGGAGATGGCACGTCGCGCAAGAGACCCCCGCGCCGCGCGGTTGTTGGCCGCGCAGTTCTTCACTCCACAGGCGGAAGTGCGGCGAATCCTTATACACGCGACTATGCTCGTCGTTATGACAGGAGAGGCAGGCTTCCACTGCGGCAGAGTGGGTGTCAAACCGATGCGCGGCATGGCAAGAGGTGCAGCCTAACTCTTTTCCATGCGCCGTGGGGTTCATAGGTTGACGCGCCATTTCTGGTTTCATGGGCGAGAGATCTTGCGCGAGACGCATGCCATGTTTGCCGGCGAGAAAGCCGTCGACTTCGTTTGTATGGCAGCGTTGACACGCCTGGTGACTCACTTTGTTGGTCCAGCCGGATGGGGCCGGCGCTTGCTTATCTTGGTGACAGTCCAGACAATTGACACGGGCGCGTGCGTGCGCGGTATTAGCCCAATCATCCAATAGTTGTGAAGCGACGACGACGTCCGCCGGAGCATTCTGTTCATTAACTATAAGAGGAAGCAGAGATCTGGTCGCGTACGGATGGTCGGCCGTACCGAGCTGCCGCGCAGGAACCGCACCTTGGGGAAGAAGCGGCGGTTCGCGGCGATGCTTCAGCAAAAAGTCTTCATAGAGCGCCGTGTTGTCATGGAAATTGTGACAGCCGGCGCTGGCGCAGGTTGCGAAACCAAGATTGGCGTGACTAGGTCGATCCTTGGCGACGTCAACATGACAGTAAAAACAATAATCATTGGCGAGGGTCACTCCCATCGCTCGTGTTTGTGTTGGCCTGTGCTCTTGATGACAAGTGATGCACTGACGTGCGTCGAGAATGGTGACACGGTCAGCGTTGCGGGGATCGGTGAACTTGCTTTTCGGGTGAGAGTCATTGGCGGCTTTGAGTTCAGCCCCGTGACAGGAGAGACACGCTTCTTGCGTGACGCCCTTGAATGGAGTGTGACAAACCTGACAGGCTTGCTCGATCTGGTAATGTCCTGATGTGGTCATCCCCGGCAGGAACATAGTCTTATCATTGCCTAAAATCGTCATGGTTAAATACACACCAATCGTTATGGGCGCTGCTCCCCAACCGAGCCAGCGCAACACTTCATGCCTTCGCATCGTTCAAGGTCATATGCAGTGACTCAGAAATAATAGACCGAGAAAATGTGAAACCCCAACAAAACGAGAAAGGGCCAGAACAGTAGTACATGTCCTTGTGTCCACCAGAGACGAAGTCTGCGTCCCAGATTATTAGCCATCCGCGGTTCCAAAGCTGTGATTGCTCCAGCGAGAGAGCCGAGGCCGACGAGACCGAGAAAATTACTCATGAGCAGAAAATTAGCGTTCTTTCCTACACTGAAGCCGGTGTGGGCGCAGAGGGTCGCGAGCACAAGTATCCCTGTAATAACGTGAAAAACTCGCCAGCACGTAAAATCCCCGAAAGCAAAGCCGCTCCACCGTTTTCGCACGGACAGTACGAGTCCAAGCACCGCGAGCGCGAGCATCGTGTACCCGCTACACTGCTTCCATCCCCCCTCGCTCCACAATGTTTCCCACTTCCATCCATTTTGCACGCTTGTCGCAAAGGGAACGGGATGAAGCAGGACAAAAAAGAACGTCAAGCACAGCGAGACGAGAGATCCCCACAGCAATCCCTTCCAGTAGGATATGGACGACAGCGTCGAAACCTCGCCTACGAGGTGCGCGAGTAATGGCCGACATGATCCGCATACCCGTGAGGCGCCCGTTCGTTCAGCCAACGCGGCGACGGTTACGCAACCCTCGCTCACTGCTTGCCCCAGAACGCCGCGGGTTACTCCCGTGCAG
>JBFWZL010000143.1:0-12553 GCA_050185455.1 Binatia bacterium
GCTTTTCTGAAGCGCCCTTAGCGTTGCTTCTTCTTGTCTTTCTGGGTTTTAGAATCCCAACGTTTCTTTAAGAATCGTCCGTAACTGCGGCAACGATCTTTTATCCAACAAGTCCAATGCTTTCATACCGGAGAGTTTTTCAACAAGTTGGATGCCGGCTTCGGTATTCGCTGCTGCGCCGGAGACAAGGTGCGGCTGTTTTTTGAATGCCGCCGAGACGCCGACCACGCCGTACGGGTCTGACGCGCAGAGCACCATGCAGCGGACATTCGGCTCGATCTCTTCGATCGCCGTAGCGCCGTTGTAGGGCTCAAGAGGCGAGGCTCCAGCTTCGGCGACGACAACATCCGCATCAACTCCCATCATCCGCGTGAGCAGTTGGCGGAGCGCTTGCCGATATTCTTCCGGTGGGCAAACGGTTGATGGCAGCCCTACATCAACGAAATCGAATATCCAATCGGCTCCAGCATCGCGCACACTGAGCACGTCCCGATACCGTCCGGCGCCCGTCAACTTCGCCCCAATAACTTTCAGTCCGGCTTCTTTGAGCAGCCGGACGATGATTCTGGCAGAGCTGGTTTTTCCAGCGGACATGGAGGTGCCGACGATCAAAACGATTGGCAGTGTGAACGGACGCTCGGGCAGGACCGGGACAAAATCCCGCATACTGACTTTCTTGTCGGAAACGGTTACGTGACCTTTGTAGGTGAGAGAGAGAAGGGTCGGCAGAAACGCGGATTTCGAAGTGACTTTGCCGAAGAGTCCGGCTGAGGTGAGCGCCTCCATTTGCAGATCTGCGCCGATTGCCTTCCAGTCGCCTACCGCTTCGAGAGTGGCGCAGCGTTGGCCGAAGGCGCCGACGATTTGATCACCATCGGTGACTTCGATCATCCGCCCGTTGGCGAGCTCGATGGAAGAGAGACCGCGATGATGAGGATTGACCTCACCAACCACGTAATCGCCGGTCGCCCATTGATTTTGCGGAAGCCGTTTGAGGGAGAATGGAATGTTTAGCAGATTGGAAATCCGGGTAAGAGAAGCGAAGAAATAACGTGCCGCCATGTAAGTCCCTCCTTATTTACGAGTCGGTTGCTGCTAACGGCGGCGCCAGTAGCAATAACGCCAAGAGTGCGCTCCGTTCCGCCATCTTGTCGTAGTAAATAAATTCATGCTGCGCATGCGCTCCATCGCCAACTGCGCCGAGTCCATCGAGTGTCGCCGTGTACAGGCTCGTCGTGTTTCCATCTGAAGCGCCGCCGGCGGCTCCTTCCGCCAACTCCAGATTGATTGAGCGTCCGATTTGTCTTGCCGTTTCCCAGAGCCGTTGATTACGTGGTGTGGGCTCCATCGGTTGGCGCCCGATGCGCCCTGTAATTTCAAGGGTAATGCCTGGCGTCGCTGGCTGCAGGGTATGAATGCTCTCCTCAATGCGCTTTGCGTCTTCCTGAGTTCGCACACGGACATCAATCATGGCGCGACTTTCAGGAGCGATCACATTCGGGCGTAGGCCTCCATCGATGACGCCGACATTGACGGAGGTGCCCCTATTCGGATCATTCAAAGCAAATAGTTTCTGGATAACATAAGAAAGCTCGAGAATGGCGCTTGCCCCCGCATCGGGGTTCAAGCCCGCATGAGACGCTTTGCCTTTGACCGTAACCGTGAACCTACCAACGCCTTTGCGGGAGGTCTTGAGTTTTCCATCCAAACCGAGAGAAGGCTCCAGCACGAACGCCCGATCGGCAATCTGCGCCAGGCGGCGAATGTGTGGGGTAGACTCGTGGCTGCCTATTTCTTCGTCAGAGTTGATGAAGACAACCGGAGCCACCACAGGTTCAAGTCGCAGTTCGTGGAGGGCTTGCAATGCGTACACCATCTGCACGAGTCCGGCTTTCATGTCATAAACGCCGGGACCGCGGAGGACACCTTCCCCCATTTCCAGCGGCATTGATGTCAAGGTGTCGAGCGGCCACACGGTGTCGCAATGTCCTACAAGCAGTTGTATCGGCTGTCGTTTCGTTCGTAGGCGTGCGCGCGCATATAAATGGCCGCCAGTCTGTTTACCGGGAAGCGTATGCACGGCGTACTGCAGTTCTCTAAGAGAGTCGGCGATTGGCGCCAACACCGCGTGCTGTGAATCCGGTGCGGTGGATGGAGACTCTACGCGCGCTAATTGTTGGACAAAGGTCAACATGTGAGGGAGCTGCTGACGAAGATACTGCGTGATTTCCTGAGCTGCAGGTGCTGACGTCATGACGTGGTCCTCCTACCGCGAGAAGTCGAGAGGGAAGGGGAAGGAGAACGTGTTACGAATCTGAGCGATGCGTCCCGGCGACACATAAGCCAAAAGTGGGGCCGCTTGCAGTACGTCCTGATCGTCGCGATCCGAAGTGCGGAGGATCTCTTCGTCTGCATGGGCGGCAATGATGCGTCCAGTAATCAGGCTGTTCGCGCCAAACCCGTTGACAATTTGATGTAATTCGCATTCAAAGAACAGGTAGGCGTCCGTAACGAAAACTCCATCCACTTTACTTGCCGGGAACGTCGGTAATGCCAGCAAGCTAGGCTTGGCGTCGTCATCGCAACGAGGGGCTGCGGCCAAGCTTGTCAAGACTAATTGCGTTGGTCGCGGATAACTCACAGTAAAGACACGTTCGCGAGCGATATTCTGGTAGGTGCGGTGACGAGGCGAGCAGACGAAACCGAAGTAGTTTTCCCATCCCATGGGCGTAACCATGTGCTTTGGCGCGAGATCGTATCCTTCGGCCTCTTTAGTGCCAATCAGCACCAGCGGCGCGACGGTGAAAAAACGATCCCAGATTGGCAGATGAGTCTCTAAAGTTTTGATTCTTTCAGGAAGATGCGACGACATAGTTGAAGACCTTTCTAGAGAGAGTATGGCTACTATTCCTCGAAAGAAAACGCGTCGTGCGGCCTCCGGCTCACGACAAGCAGCTCTCCCTCTACCCGCTGTTTGCGGAAGCCCAGGAGATGCAACAATTCTATCACGAACCAGCGGGTGATATGTGAGTTGACCAAGAGGGTGTCTGGCAGAGTCGGGTGTCGGTGAATACCTGGCAACCAGGGAAGCACCCGTTCAAGACGGAGGCGACGTAGCCAAAATGCGACTTGCATCCAGAAGGGTTTTACCGTTCGGACAAGGAAAAATCCGTCAGCCCCTTGATTCTGGTAAAGCGGCATGAGGATGAATCCAGTCTCGCCCGCGCGAATGTCTCCACGCCGACTGCGCGCGAGCAGTTGGCCGCGTTTCACTGGATGGAAATTAACGAACCCGGGCTCCATAACAAACTGGTCGTCTTCTTGAACCGCGTGACGATAACGAACCTCGACAATACGCGGCGCGTTTTTCGTGTTGCGCGCTAGTTGCTCGCGTAATGTTTGAGCTTGGGGCGCATCTTTTGCACGCAGGCAGCCCGCCGTTTGGAGGATCGTCCAGATTGCCGCCTCGTGATGCTCGATGGAGGTTGGAGCCTCATGCTGTCCCCCCTCGAACCCTACGGCGATATAACCGAGATTGTTGATATAGTTGAGTGTCGTGCCGTCGAGACATTCTTCCAAGCCAAGAATGACTGGGGCGGGAATGCTTAACGCCAGGCGGCGATTGAGGATCGTGTCGCTAATAACCGTGAACGCCACACCGTCTGCCGAAGTTGTATGGAGGTCAAGAAAAATAACGGGACCACGTCGTCGCGCGAGCGCCGATTCAATGGCGGCTAATAGTTCTTGCTGCTCCGTCTCCTCCGGATTTTGCGGAGCAGGGGCTGGAGAGCGATGGAGGCTGCTCATTCGCGCCGCCGTCCACAGGCGATTAAAATCCTGAGAGATATAACGGCAGTGTTGAGCAAGAGCGGTGCGATTCCCGCTCAAGGCGATGAATTCTCCACGGAAAACGGGTTGGGTGGTCTGTAAAGTCTGCAGCACGCGACGGGCGGCGAATATCCCGGCTGGTTCGTTGCCGTGCATGCCGCCGATGCAAATCACGAGAGGACCCGGCGTCGTTCCCCCGTAACCGCCCAACTCGCGCGGAATATCAGCCGGTGAGGGCGATAGCTCAAGCGCCATGAGAAAGAACCGGCGAGTGCTGTAAAAGATGAGCGGTGATGTTCAAAATGTCGCGTTCTGTGACGATTCCTACGAGCGTGTCTTCTTTGACCACCAGCAGATAATCCAAGCGTTCCTTTCGCATGAGTGTAATGGCGTCCAGCACGGAGGTTTCGGGAGCGACTGTCACCGGCGTCTTTTGCATAACGGCCTCAACCGCGATAGGAGAAGGCTCCTGTGGGCCGTCGCCGCGTCCGGCATAACGAACAATTTCCAACCACGACACAAGACCCACGAGCTTTCCCTGTTCGTCTTCAACTGGAATATGGCGAATGTGTTTCCAATCCATGAGGTTGACGACCAGCGCCAGCGGTTCAGCTGGATGAACCGTAAACAAATCCGTGGTCATGAATTCTTCGATGCGCAGATCCCCCAAGGTTTTTGTCTGACCTTCTTCTATGTGAGCGAGCGACCACTCATGCACTGGTTTGCCCTCCCATTGTCGGTGTACTGTTGCGGCGGTGAGCGCGCTGAGACGTGCATCCTTCGTTTCCGCGTTGTGCATTTCCGCTAAGGAGTGCAAGAGCCACTGCGCGCCAGTCCGTCTTGAAGCGACGCGCGCCGAAATTACATCCAAATAGCGAGTGATGTCGGGAGGTGTAATCCCTGCGGTGCGCAATCCTTCTCGCGCGACAGGCAACAATTCTTGCTGAATGAGTTCACGGGCGAGCACGCTCTGTCCGTCGAGCCACGTAAACTGCGCGTCCAATCCGACTTGCGCGGCGGCCAAGAAATTCGTTTCCGCGTCATGAAACGCTAACTTCTTCGTGATATCGCCGTAGACCGCGGGCCCGCCGCTGAGCAGGCCCAAGAGAAATGCCGCATTAGCGACTTCGTCAAGAACAGTCGGTCCTGAGGGTAACACGCGATTCTCAATCCGCAAATGCGGCTTCCCGTCGCTGAACCCGAAGCACGCGCGGTTCCAGCGGTAGACCGTGCCGTTATGCGTGCGTAACGCTTGCAAGGTGGGGATGAGGCCTTGTCGGAGCGCCGCGAGTGAGTCTTCTTGAATCGCTGTCCCAAGAAGCACCCGAAAACGTGCGAGGTCTTCTTTGAATAATTCCACGACGGACTGCTGTACCCACTGCTGGCCAAAGCTGACTCGCGGCGAGCGTTCACGAAGATGATGGCTTGCGCTGCGGGTATCTACTGCTTGTTGAAATAACGGAATACGTGTTTCGCGCCAGAGGCGGCGGCCAAATAACAAAGGGGCGTTAGCCGCCGCCGCGAGTAGCGGCGCGGTCACGGCTTGGGCAAGATTGTATAAAAGTGGAAACTCTTCCGCCCCAACCTGGTAATGCACCTGAAAGCTGGTGCAACACGATTCCAACATGACGGAATCGTGTTTGACGATGAGTTCGTCCATACCTTTAAGGCGAAACTCATAGGCGCCGCCGCGCAGCTGATTCATGGCGTCGTTGAGCGCGAAGTAGCGTGGTTTGGGGGTCATGTTCGCCAGCGTCAGATCGGATTTGCGCAGAGTAGGCAAAATACCTGTCAAAGTCGCCTCGACTCCTTGACGGTGCGCCACAGTGCGGAGCTTCTGCAAGAGTTCATGAAGATCTTGTTCTAGATGGCTTAAGCAATTGTCCGCGAAGGAAAGAGGATCGAGATTGATCTCAAGGTTGAAGCGCCCGAGTTCGGTAGTGAAATGCTGATCTTCAAGCGCTGCAAGAACTTCCAAAGCGACAGGGGCAGGACGCCACGTCCGGTCGATGAGGAATAATTCTTGTTCCGCTCCGATCCTGCGCACCCCGGTCTCGATCATGTTGGCCTCAATCATGGCTTCGAGCGCCTGTACATCGCGCAGCAGATGTGTGATGAATTGTCGTTTCTGAGCGGAATCCCGCTCTTGTTGGACGTCCTGTGCCCCCATAGGCGTTTCTCTCCTTCCTAAGGGGAGAGCAAAAAACAGGCCTCGAATTTATCGTTATTTGGGCGCGCCTTATCGTACAATTGAGAAAATCGTTAATAACCTTTCTTACCTCTAAGAACTTCAGGGGAGAGGAAAAATCCTAATCCGAACGAATCATATGCGCGCGCTTACGGCGTCTGCGAAGTTTAAGGAACACCGTCCAGGTTTGTGGGTCCTGAAAACCCCAGAGAAAATTGTTCTTAAAAACTCTCTGGTAAGGAGGGCGCTGTAATCGAGGTAGACGACGACAAGCACTACACTGCAGCGATTTGCCAGGCGTGTGGTCTTTCTGTATAATCGCCCGAGCGCTCTGAGGGAGAACGGTGGGAGCTGGTAAGCCGTTAATCTGCCTGTGTTAGTGACCTATCTGACTAATCCGATATGTAGTAGTCGGCCTAAGTAGAAGGTGAACACAGTATGATTTTTCCTTCTACGTAATCTCATGGCCCCTAATTGATTTTGGCGGAGAATGAATCGCCCCTTTTGCGCCGTAAGTAGCATAACTCTCTGAGATATCGTGAAAATGAGACGGAGAGAGTGAAGAAAGAGAGAAAAGCTGAGAGTGAAACTGGAAGAAAACATAATGCGGCCCTGCCATTCCGGCTCTAGCGTTTTTTTTCGTTTTCTGTAGTTAATAGGGCGACACGATAGTGCGCTATCTCCTAGATATTAGAAGATAACAAGAAGGCGTTTCGATGGCTCAGATATTTCGTCGGAGCACCAACGTTCTCGCAAAATCTAGCATCGTTGGTGGTGCTCTCCTGGCAGGTGTATTGTTAACACTCCTCATGGTGGTCATCCCCCGGTCCCCGTGGGTGACTGATGTTGGGGTGATAAAAGAACAAACCGTTCCATTCAGTCATAAGCACCATGTGAGCGGACTCGGGATCGATTGTCGCTATTGCCATGCTTCCGTGGAACAGACCGCGTTCGCGGGTATCCCAGCAGTGAAAACCTGCATGACCTGCCATTCACAAATCTGGACTGAAGCCCCTATTCTCGAGCCCATCCGGGAAAGTTGGCGTACGGACAAAGCGATCAAATGGGTTCGCATTCATGATCTTCCCGATTTCGTCTATTTCAATCATAGCATCCATGTGAAAAAAGGCGTCGGATGCGTCACCTGTCATGGGCAGGTTGATCAAATGCCGCTTATGTGGAAAGTAAATTCGCTCAACATGGAATGGTGTATTGAATGTCACCGCCAGCCTGAGAAGTTTATTCGCCCGCGCGAGTACGTTTTTCGCATGGATTGGCAGCCGCCGAGTGATCAACTCGCTCTTGGAGAATCGCTCATCACGGAATATCACATCGATAAGAGCAAAATGACTAACTGCTCAATTTGCCACCGATGACAACAACATCAACGTCAAAGATGCCACTCAATCTCCCTGCAATCCGCACGCGCCTTGCGGAAAGCAGCGGACCACAATACTGGCGCAGTCTCGCGGAACTTGCCGAGACCAAAGAGTTCCAGGAGATTCTCGAAAACGAATTCCCCCGACACGCGCCGGTGTGGATTGATTCGTTAAGTCGCAGAGGATTTTTGCAGCTCATGGGGGCCTCGCTCGCGTTAGCAGGGTTAAGCGCCTGCACGAAGCAGCCCGAAGAGCTCATTGTTCCTTACACGAAACCACCAGAATCGCTATTGCCCGGGAAGTCCCAATTCTACGCCACCGCAGTACTGCTGGGTGGGGTAGCGACTGGTGTGTTAGTGGAGAGCCATACCGGACGACCAACAAAAATCGAGGGGAATCCTCAGCATCCCGGGAGTCTCGGGTCAACGGATGCCTTCACTCAAGCAGCAGTCTTGGCGCTATACGATCCCGATCGTTCTCAAGTTGTTACAAAAGCGCGCCGTGTGAGTGAGTGGGACGCTTTCCTCTCCGACGTCAAGGGGGCGATTGACGCGCAGCGTGCGAAAAACGGCGCTGGCCTTCGTATACTGACGGAAACGGTAACCTCGCCGACACTGGCGTTCCAGCTAGAGACCTTGCTGAAGGATTTCCCTGAAGCTCGTTGGCATCAATACGAACCGGTCAATCGTGACGCCGTCCATGCGGGAACTCGTGTCGCCTTTGGCGAAAACGTTGATCCTCAGTATCGTTTTGAGAAAGCCGAGGTCATTCTTTCGCTTGACGCTGATTTTCTTTTTGGCATGCCAGGAAGCGTGCGATACACGCGAGAATTTTCCGCCAAGAGGAAGGTCCGAGACGAGCATGGGAAGATGAACCGTCTCTACATGGCGGAGAGTGCGCCGTCCATTACCGGATCCATGGCGGACCACCGCTTATCTCTACGCTCTAGTGAGATTGAAGCCTTCGCGCGAACAGTGGCGAAAGAGATGGGACTCGCTAACATAAAATCCGGAAATTGGAATAGCGAGACGAAAGCCGCGAAATGGATTGCTGCCCTTGTGCGCGACTTACAGAAGCACCCCGGGGCGAGTCTCGTTGTTGCGGGAGAGCACCAACCGTCCGCCGTGCACGCCCTCGCGCACGCCATGAATCACTCTCTAGGGAATGTTGGGAAAACTGTCGTCTATACAGAGCCCGTGCAAAGTCGTCCTGCAAATCAGCTCGACTCTTTGCGTGAGCTTGTTCAAGACATGGAGGCCGGAAAAGTCGAGCTGCTTGTCATTCTAGGCGGCAACCCGGTATATACCGCCCCTGTAGATTTGGCTTTTGGCTCTGCGCTTGAGAAAGTAAAACTGCGCGTGCATTGCAGCTCTCATGAAGATGAAACGGCGGCGCTTTGTCACTGGCATATCCCTGAATCGCATACGCTGGAGGCGTGGAGCGATGCGCGTGCGTATGATGGAACAGCGACGATTATTCAGCCGCTTATCGCCCCTTTGTATGTCAGTAAATCATTTCATGAGGTGTTGGCTGCTCTCATGGGCCAACCCGATGCCGCCGGCTACGACATTGTACGTAAGTATTGGGAGAGCCAATATTCTGGAAGCGATTTTGAACGTTTCTGGAGAAAAACGCTGCATGACGGGGTGGTGGAAGGGACAACTTTCCCTCCTAAAGCCGTATCGCTTGCGAGTGGCGATTGGTCCCGTTTAGATGCGGAAGCGCAGAATACCGCCTTTCCTGCAGAGGCAATGGAAGTCATTTTTCGTCCCGATCCGTCTATTTGGGATGGACGTTTCGCTAATAATGGTTGGTTACAAGAACTGCCTAAACAGATCACTCGGCTGACCTGGGATAATGCGGCCTTGCTCAGCCCGGCGACTGCCGAACGACTCAATCTCTCTAGCATGGAAGCAGTCGACCTCCATTATAAGGAGAGGACGGTGCGCGCCTCGGTGTGGATTCTCCCCGGACAGCCGGAGAATACGGTGACCGTCCACTTGGGATACGGTCGGACGCATGCCGGTCGAGTAGGGGGAGGCATGGGGTTTAATGCGTATGCTTTACGCACCTCTGACGCTCCGTGGTTTGGGACTGGCATCACGATTAAGAGAACAGGTGAGCACTATCCGCTCGCGTGCACGCAAGATCACCAAAGTATGGAAGGCCGCAATATCGTCCGGAGCGGCACGTTGGAAAACTTCAAGCAACATCCGCACTTTGTACAGGAGATGGCGCACGATCCTCCGCGCGAATTGTCATTGTACCCCGAAGTAAAATACGATGGCCACGCCTGGGGAATGACGATCGATACAAGCGCCTGTGTTGGTTGTGGAGCCTGTGTTACCGCTTGTCAGTCCGAGAACAATATCCCCATCGTTGGGAAAGAGCAGGTCATTATCGGACGCGAGATGCATTGGATTCGCGTTGATCGTTATTACGGCGGCGATCCTGACAATCCTGAGATCTACCATCAGCCAGTGCCGTGCATGCAGTGTGAAAACGCTCCTTGCGAACCCGTCTGCCCCGTCGGCGCTACGGTGCATAATAAAGAGGGCCTCAACGATATGGTGTACAATCGTTGTGTGGGTACTCGTTATTGTTCAAACAATTGTCCCTACAAAGTGCGTCGATTTAATTTTCTTTTGTTCCAAGATTGGGATTCCCCTACCCTGAAATTGCAGCGTAACCCGAACGTCTCGATTCGTAGCCGTGGCGTTATGGAGAAGTGCACTTATTGTGTACAACGGATTAACAACGCACGCATTACTGCGGAGAAGGAAGATCGCTCAATCCGCGAAGGCGACATTGTGACTGCTTGTCAAGCCGCGTGTCCTGCGGAGGCGATTGTCTTTGGTGACATTAACGATAAAGAGAGTCAAGTCGCCAAACTCAAAACAACCCCGTTGAATTACGGATTGCTAACGGACCTGAATACCAGGCCCCGCACGACCTACCTCGCGCGGTTGAGGAACTCTAATCCGGAGATTGAGAATGGCTAGTGTAGCGCATTCCGTTCCTGAAAAACACAATCCCGAGGATGTCGTTCATCCGCTGATTGCGCCGGGACATTCATACCGGTCGATTAACGAGAAGATCAGCGATGTGATCTTCTCGGGGAAAGTCCCCGCATTTTGGTATTTTTGGTTTATCGTCGCGTTTCTCTTCGTCAATATTCTCGGACTCTCTGCTACTGTTTTACTGCTGATCGGAACGGGTATCTGGGGAGTCACGATTCCGATTGGGTGGGGTTTCGCGATCATCAACTTCGTGTGGTGGATCGGTATCGGCCATGCGGGGACCCTGATTTCTGCTGTTCTTTTGCTGCTCAACCAAAAGTGGCGCACCTCGATTAACCGGTTCGCGGAAACCATGACCATCTTTGCCGTGATGTGCGCGGGTATGTTTCCGTTGCTGCATACTGGGAGACCGTGGCTGGCGGCATATTGGCTGTTTCCATATCCCAACACTATGGGAGTGTGGCCGCAATTCCGTAGCCCGCTCATTTGGGACGTGTTCGCGGTGTCCACCTATTTTACAATTTCCGCCGTATTCTGGTTTATTGGATTAATTCCCGATTTTGCGGCGATGCGTGAACGAGCGCAGAGCAGAATAGGGCAAGTGATCTATGGCATGCTATCCATGGGGTGGCGTGGTTCAGCCCGCCATTGGCAGCGCTACGAGATCGCTTATCTTCTCCTTGCTGGAATCTCGACGCCTTTAGTGGTTTCCGTGCATTCCATCGTTAGTTTGGACTTCGCAGTGTCGGTCATTCCTGGATGGCACGCCACAATCTTTCCCCCATACTTTGTCGCTGGCGCCATCTATGCCGGATTTGCGATGGTTTTTACGCTTGGCATTCCCTTACGCACAGTATGGAAGCTGGAAGACTTTATTACCATGCGACATATCGATTGCATGGCAAAAGTCATGCTGGCGACTGGGTTATTCGTCGCGTACGGATATAGTCTGGAAGCGTTCATGGGGTATTACAGCGCAAATACTTATGAAGGTTTCATGATTCAGAACCGTATGTTTGGCCCGTACTGGTGGTCGTACTGGTCGCTGATTTTCTTTAACGTGCTTTTCCCCCAGTTGCTATGGTTCCGCAGTGTTAGGGCTAATATCTCCATACTGTTTTGGATCTCAATGTCGATCAACATTGGGATGTGGCTGGAGCGTTTCGTTATTGTGGTGACAAGTTTGCACCGCGATTTTTTGCCTTCCTCGTGGGGCATGTACCATCCTACGATCTGGGACTGGGGTTTGTTTACTGGAACGATCGGTTTCTTCGTTTTCATGATGATTCTGTTCGTGCGAGTTGCCCCTTCCATCTCGATTGCGGAGGTCAAAGGACTCTTATTTGAAAACAAGCATGGGAATGGCAAAAAACATGACACAGAGGAGGTTGCGGCATGAGCACACAATCCACGGCAACCTCCACACCGTATGGCATCATGGCCGAGTTTACTTCACCTGAGGAACTCCTCGCTGCCGCACGTCGTGCGCGCGAAGCCGGATATCGTAACCTGGACGCATATTCTCCATTCCCCATTCATGGAATGGATGAAGCATTGGCTCTCCCGAAAACGCGGATTCCTCTCTTGGTGCTGATTGGCGGGTTGACTGGTTTGGTGCTCGGATTTGCGCTCCAGTATTGGGTGTCGGCCATTGATTATCCTGTGATGGTTGGCGGAAAGCCGTACGCAAGCTGGCCCGCGTTTGTTCCGGTTGCTTTTGAGCTGACAATTCTGCTTGCCGGTCTAACCGGAGGCATTGGGATGTTAGCCCTCAATGGTCTTCCCATGCCGTATCATCCAGTCTTTAATGTCGAACGATTTGCTCTTGCTGCGAATGATCGTTTCTTCCTATGTATCGAAGCGACGGACCCGAAGTTCAATAGTGAAGGGACGAAAACGTTCATGGAGGAGCTGCATCCATATCAAGTCTCCGAGGTCGAAGAATAGAGTGTCTATTCCTATGAGAAAAGCTGTGTTGAAGGGAGTCATTCTCGGTTGTCTTGTGTTAACGATGGGATGCCGTCAGGACATGCATGACCAGCCGAAGTTTAAGACCTATAGAGCAGACCCTTTCTTTGCTGATGGCCGTTCCGCTCGGCCTCTTGTTGCAGGCACGGTAGCGCGTGGTAATTTACAAG
>JBFWZL010000144.1:0-12535 GCA_050185455.1 Binatia bacterium
GCCGCGCTTCTCTTTCAATGAGTGGCTCACCGAAATGTAGATCGTCAGTTGCAACACACCGACAACCAACACCACTTCCATCCAGAGAACAAGACTCAGCCGGCTCGCCTTTCAGCCTCAGGGTGCGGTCGGGTTTCAAGACGGCGCAATACCTGCTCTAATTCGTACGCTTCGATCATGTCACCGGCTTGCATGCCTTCAAAGTGCTCGAAACCGATCCCGCACTCAGTGCCGACCGCGACTTCACGTACATCATCTTTGAACCGACGCAGACTGCCGATGCGTCCCTCATGTACGACGGAACGATTACGGAGAAGACGCGCATGGGCGCCACGCACAATCTTCCCTTCCGTCACCAGACAACCAGCTACTAAACCGAGTCGAGAGATCGTAAAAACTTGACGAACCTCGGCTCGTCCCAGCGGTTTTTCTTTGTACGTCGGCTCCAGCATGCCTTCAAGCGCCGCTCGGATATCTTCAATGACTTCATAAATGATGCTGTAGAGCCGGATCTCCACTCCTTCACGTTCGGCAAGCTGTACCGCTTTCCCTTCAGCTCGGACGTTAAATCCAATAACGATCCCCTTCGAAGCGGAAGCTAACAACACGTCAGATTCTGAAATGCCGCCAACCGAGGTGTGCAAGACTGTAAGTTTGACTTCGTTCGTGGACAGTCGCGTGAGAGAATCGCTGACCGCTTCCACCGACCCTTGCACGTCAGCTTTTACAATCACACGGAGTTCTTTTACTTCTCCGGCTTGCGCCTGCTGGTAAAAGGCTTCGAGAGTCGTCCGGTTACTACTCCGCGTGAGTTCCGTGTCGCGTCGTTTTGTTCGCCGATGCTCAGCCACCTGACGGGCCTTTGCCTCATCAGTCAGGACAACAAATGGATCTCCAGCTTCCGGTACTCCAGTCAGGCCTAAAATTTCCACCGGGACGGAAGGAGACGCCTGTTCCGTGCGCTCCCCCCAACTATCAACCATAGCGCGAATACGGCCATATTCAGAACCGCAAACAAACGTATCTCCCACTTTCAGCACGCCTTCCTGCACTAACACGGTCGCCACAGGTCCACGCCCACGGTCGAGTTTTGCTTCGACAATCGTGCCACGCGCAAGTTTATTTGGATGAGCGCGCAGTTCCATGACATCAGCTTGTAGAAGGATCATCTCCAAGAGATGCGGAATGCCTTCCGCCGTCTTCGCAGATACCGGGGCGAAAATCGTATCACCGCCGTATTCCTCAGACACTAACCCGTGGTTCATCAATTCACGTTTGACACGCTCGACATCGGCCTCTGGTCTATCTATTTTATTGACTGCGACAATTACCGGGACATGCGCCGCGCGCGCATGGTTAATGGCCTCTACCGTCTGCGGCATAACGCCATCATCGGCAGCCACTACCAAAATCACCAAGTCCGTCACCTTAGCGCCGCGCGCGCGCATCGCAGTAAACGCTTCGTGTCCAGGAGTATCTAGAAACGTGACGTGTCGACCATTGACATCCACACTATAGGCGCCGATGTGTTGGGTGATGCCTCCGTGCTCTCGTGCTGTCACATTTGTTTTACGGATCGCATCGAGAAGGGACGTTTTCCCATGGTCCACGTGTCCCATAATAGTAACGACCGGAGGTCGAGGCTCAAGGTCTCCTCCCCCTTCCTCCGTTTCATGACCCACTTCGAGTGCGGCGTCGACGTCAAACGCCACATTTTCTACAGTATAATCGAAATCAGCAGAGACGAGCGCGGCTGTCTCTGCATCAAGGGTCTGGTTAATTGTCGCCATCACGCCAAGACTCATGAGCTTTTTAATGACCTCGCCAGCCTTGATCCCCATAGTTCGAGCAAGGTCGCCAACTGTAACCACTTCAGAAATGCGAATGACACGTTTACTTGCCCGGGGAATCGTAATCTCAGTTTGGCGTTGCTCTTTTCCAGGAATTTGAATACGCTTTTTTCTTGTGCCTCGCGTAATTTTCAGATCTCGCTCTGGAGCCTCTGCGGTCTCAGTCTTACGGATCACTTTACGCTTCTTCGGGCGTTTGGCCCCACTATCGATAGGCGCTCCTCCGGTCTCGGGAGCGGATTCACGCAACACGTGAGCAGGCGTACTTACTGAGGGACTTGGGGCTTGAGGCCGCACTCGAACCTCAGGAGGACGGGACTCAGCAGCTTCTTTCAATTTTCCCAAATCAATACGTCCAAGAATCCGTGTCCGAGCAGACGCCTCGGGCGAAGCAGCCAGGGGAGGAGAAACCTTCACAGGAGGCGGTGATGGCACAGGCTTCTGCACGGCTGGCTTTGGAACCTGAGATGGAGGAATTACAGAGTCCTCTTGTGGGGGGGGAGGTTCAGGTTGAGCTGGGACTTTATCACGTAATACTATAGGGGTAGAAGGTGGTGCTCCTTCTGACGGGAGAGGCATTTCTTCTCGCATTCTGACAGAGATCTGAGGCTCTTCTAGTGGAGTCGGCGCAACAGCAGACTCGGGAGCAGATACAGCAGATACAACGGGAGCGATAGCTTCAGTCGGCGTCTCAGGCACAATCGCTACTGGTTCAACAACTGGGAGTTCAAAGGGCACAGCGGCTAGCGGAGGCACAAAGGGTTCGGGGACGGGAGCCGCTACCTGTTCCTCGTGTGGTAATTCCGCGGCGGGAGTCTCTTCCAAAACGGTGCGTGTCGCTCGTCGGCGGATGGTGGTCGAACTGATACGACTTTCTCGAACCTCTTCCCGTGCAGTGACCATATGATCACCGCCCTGATCCATTTCAGTGACAACTCGTTCAGCGACAAGTCGCTCTTGTCCAACAACAGGCTGGGCTTCTGGTTGAGACATATCGGGGTGCACGAGGGCGATTTCGTGTTCAGTGAGCGTGCTCTGCGCTTTCTTTCCGTGAATGCCTAGCTCCTCGAGCTTGGCGAGCAATTGTCGGGTATCCATTCCCAACTCCTTCGCCAGCTCATGAACGCGCTTTCGTGGCATAGAACCTCACCTCTTATGATAATAACGCGGCGCTGCTTTCGATTTGCGTGATAAAACGCGCCCGTATTTCTTGCGACACAACAGCCCGTAGTGAACGTACGAACCCAGATCGCGTCTTCGTAAAAGCCTGGACACAGCTACGGCGAGGATGCAGATATCCGCCGCGACCATGACCAAAACCAGCAACTAACAGCTCATTCCCTTCGAGAAAAAAGCGTAACAACTGACTTTGAAGATCTCGTCCCCCGCAGCCAACACAAGTGCGGATCGGTATTGTTTTTCTCATACCTGCTCCTGCACTGCGTCGGGCGGCTCCTCCTCCTCAGAAGATTTGCTCACAGAATCTCCCCTACCGGTCGCTTTTCCCGCCTTAGCCGCCTCCAGATATTCACGCGTCGCTTGCAGTATCGCAGTGGCCTTTTCCGCCCCAATACCCTCAACATCGAGCAGCGCGTCAAGATCCGCCGCCGCGATATCCTCCAGGGATTTGAATCCATTTTGATACAACAGTTCCGCAGACATATTACTGATGCCGGCAATTGAAGTCAGTTGCTCTAAAGACCGGGTATGTTCGAGTTCAACTTCGGCTTCCGATCGCACATCGAGTTTCCAACCAGTAAGGCGCGAAGCCAGTCGTACATTCTGGCCTTTCTTTCCTATCGCCAGCGAGAGTTGGTCATCCGGAACAATAACTTCCATCGCATGCTCATCTTCGTCCAGGATGATTTTCGAGACTTTCGCCGGTTGCAAGGCTCGGCACACATACTCCGCGAAGTCCGGAGTCCACGGTACGATATCGACACGTTCTCCACGTAACTCCTGCACAACGGCTTGTACCCGCGTCCCTTTCATACCCACACAAGCGCCGACAGGATCTACATCGGGATCGGTGGAATATACAGCAATTTTTGCTCTACTCCCGGGTTCACGCGCCGCGCCTTTGATTTCAATAATCCCTTCATACACTTCAGGAGCTTCTTGTTCAAAAAGCTTAATGAGAAACCCTGGGTGGGTGCGGGAAAGAATAATCTGCGGTCCCTTGTGCGTCATTTCCACATCTAGGATATAAGCCCGAATGCGATCACCCTGTCGATATCGTTCCCAGGGGATTTGTTCTTTTTCCGGCAGCAAAGAATCCGTTCGTCCAAGATTGACAATAATATTCTTTTTTTCAACTCGCTGCACAATTCCTGAGACAATCTCACTTTTTCGTTTGATAAAATCGTTATAGATTTGCTCACGTTCGGCTTCTCGTACTTTTTGGATTACGCTCTGCTTCGCCACTTGCGCAGCAATGCGACCAAAGGCGGCGGCAGGAAGCTTACTAAGCAATTCATCATCGATTTCCGCTTCCGAATCAATTGTTCTTCGCGCGGTTTCCAGGTCGATCTCTGTATCAGCATTAGCGATTTTCTCAACGACCGTTTTGATCTCAAATAGCTCTACCTCGCCAATGTCCGGATTGAACTTCGCTTCGATGCGTTTCTGACCAAATGTCCGTTTCGCAGCCGAGAGCATCGCGCTCTCCAACGCCTCGACAATAACACTGCGATCCATGCCTTTTTCTTTACTTACTTGTTCAATGACGCGGTTGAGGTCTGACTGCATATGCCTTTCCTCTCACTTAGCGAGGTGTCCCTTTTCTTTTCACCCCGACCGGGGGGAATTCGTACTCAGTTGTCGCCTTTCGCACGTCGGCTAGAGGAATCCATACTTGGCCAACGTCTCCATCAATAATGCAAACGCGATTATCCTCCACTTGATCCAGCAATCCTACAAACATTCGTCGTCCACTTTGCATACTCTTCGTCTGGATACGCACTCGTTGTCCCAGATAACGTCGATAATGATCTGGCCGGACAAGAGGCCGATTTATCCCAGGAGTAGAAACTTCCAGGGTATAACGCCAAGGCACCAAGTCATGGACGTCCAACAAATCGCTCAGCTCGCGATGGATTCTCGTGAGGTCATCCAGCGATGCGCCCCCTTCTCGCTCAAGCATGAGCCGTAGAATCCAACGACCGCCCTCTTGGCGAAGATCAGCAGCCCAAATTTCCAGTCCTTCCTCTTCCACCATGGGGGCGGCGAGGTTTTCAAACTGCTGAATGATCTCTTGGAGCGCAACCCGCATTCTTTAAAAAAAAAGTGGGCTATCCGCCCACTTTTCTTCTCATCCCACTCCCACACTAGACAATCTATCTCCCAGGCGCAAGGGGCAGTCCATCTGAAACTACGATTCAACCTCCCCGGTTAGTTCGTGCAAGGTCAATAACTCAACGACATGGTAGGTTCGCTTTCCTTCAGGAGTCACAACCTCAACCTCATCTCCCACGGCCTTCCGCAATAACGCTTGCCCAATGGGCGAGTGGAGCGAAATATGACCAGCGGCAGGATCGACTTCTTCAGGAAACACAATCCGATATTCGGTCATCACCCCATCATCGATATCTTCAAGTTTGACACGGCTGCCATAGGCAATCACGTCTCTGGGAATACTAGAAAGATTGTAGAGAGAAAGTTGCCGCATGCGCTCTTCGAACTGTGCAATGCGCGCGCGCACGAAATCCTGTCGGGCTCTTGCGGCCTCATATTCAGCGTTCTCGCTCAGATCGCCGTGCGCCGCGGCTTCTTGGAGATCTTTTGGGATACGGACATTGAGTTCGTGGTACAGCTCTTCAAGGTCTTTTTTGAGCCGTTTGACTATTGGCAGTTCCATGGCTCTCTGTTCCTTTGATGACTGGCTATTGTGGCCATTATGACCTCTAAACACAGCGGGGGTTGGCTTGAGAAGAAGCCAGCCCCCGCCTGTCAGTCAAAAAGCGTAACGGTATTTAGGCAGTTAAAATATGAATGGTGCAGGCAGAGCCTAGCCCAATGACATGAGCGAGGCCAACCTTAGCGCCTTCGACTTGTCGCGCGCCAGCCTGCCCTCGCAGGTGGGTCACAATTTCATAAATGTTCGCCACTCCAGTCGCCCCTAGCGGATGTCCTTTCGATAACAAGCCGCCGCTCGCGTTCACCGGAATGTCACCGCCGATCATCGTGCGATTCTCGTCAATCATACGACCGGCCTCACCTTCACCACACAGTCCAAGATTTTCATAGTGAAGGAGCTCCGCCGTTGCAAAACAATCGTGCAGCTCAACAAGATCGAGATCTTTTGGGCCGAGACCGGCTTTTTCATAGGCTTGTTTTGCTGCGTTCTTAGTGAGCGTGTTGACATCAGGCATGGTCAAATCACGCTCAGTGTAGGGGTCGGAAGTCAAGATAGAGCAAGCCACTTTGATAGGTTTCGCGGTAAATTGTTTGGCCTTTTCTGCCGATACAAGAATAGCCGCGGCGGCGCCGTCACCAGTTGGGCAACACATATAGAGCGTATTCGGATAGGCTACCATACGTCCTTTCATAACATCGCCCAGACTCACTTCGATCTGATATTGGGACAAAGCATTATGTACGGAATGCTTATGGTTCTTCACCGACACCTTGGCGAACTGCTCAGCCGTGGTCCCATATTTGCGCATATGTTCCACACCGGCCTGTCCAAATACAGCAGGCATCAGACCACTACCGAGCACGCCTTCAACACTTTCTCCGCCGCTACGAGCGCCACCCCCTAGGAGACCCATCTTACCCATTTGCTCGACACCAACAGCCATTGTCACATCATACATACCTGAGGCAACGCCAATGTACGCTTCACGAACTGCCGTCGAACCAGTCGCACAGGCATTCGAGACATTGAGAGCCGGAATGCCAGTCTGCCCGATCTGTTGCAAGATGCGCTGTGCATTCATGGCGTTTGCTTGGAACAGATTGCCGCAGACGAACATCTCGACATCCTTGATCGTCATGCCGGCGTCCTTGAGCGCCAAGACCGCCGCATCAGCGCCGAGCTGCGGAACATCTTTATCCGGGTACCGGCCGAACTTGATCATGCCTACGCCGAGTACATACACATCTCTCATAAGTCGCCTCCTTTGCAGTTCGTTGCGACACCGTCAATTCTGACTGGGCTTGAAGAAGAAAGCAATGATGTCAATCGTTTCCTCCTTCCCTTCCACATTTTTCTCTTTCCGCTCACGCACCTTCCGCGTTACCATTTCCACCGGCATACCAAATTGTATTTTTACCGGGTCAGGCTCAACGTCAATGAGATTACATCGGACACTAACGCCCTCAGGAAGATCAACTATCGCGGAAACATAAGGAACGGGGATTCCAGGAACGGACTGGTGGACAATAGAGTAGACGTACAACGACCCTCGGTCACTCAGACGAACCTCTTTGAGCGGTTCAGTTGACGTGCATTTGCTGCATCCAACTCGATTTTCGCCAAGATAAGTTGCGCCACAGGTTTGACAACGATATCCAGCTAAATACGGCTTCTCCCCTGAAGCAGTTGGGAGATGCAAAAATTCAATAATCGGTCGCTGCTTCCTGCCTTCCGCACTTCCCTCTGTCGCCATGACCAGAGCTCCTTTCTTACCTTCAGCGCGCTCTCAGCAACAACGTAGTGCCTCAGAAGACTACAAACGTTGGGAAAGGTGTTGTCCGCTCACTCTAGGGAAAATGCAGTGCGTTTCGTACTGCGCAAGATAAAAATCAGTGGTAAAACCCTTGGAGAAAGCCCGAGCCGAAGTTGAGGTACAAATACATGAGCAAACTGCCCAAGACAAGTCCTTGGAAAAACTGTTTCATGTCCGGATTATCGGCAAAAACCAGAAAAATCTTCAACGCCGGACAGAATTGCGATCCTTTAACCAGACAGTTATATAGGAGCGAGTGTACTCTGTTCTCTCAGACCTTTTGACCCTGTTGTACCCGTATCGCTGTCTCAGCTGTAGAGTGGAGCTCACGCATGAGGCGAGTTTCTGCACGGCTTGCCAGCAATGCATTCGCCCTATCGAGTCCCCTCTGTGCGCATGCTGCGGTCTGCCTTTTACCACCACTTTCGGACCTGACCATCTTTGTCATCGCTGCCAGACCCAACTTCCTTCGTTTCGTCAAGCTAGAGCTTGGGCGTTTTACCGAACCAACGACCTCACACCCCAACCTTTGAGTGACGCAATTCAGCATTTTAAATATCACCGCCGCCTCAACGTAGGCAAAATGCTTGCTGGAATCGGGGCTTCATATAATCCTTTTGTAGCGCGGTCCTATAATATAATCGTTCCCGTGCCCCTTCATATCGGGCGACTACGCTGGCGTGGGTTTAACCAGTCATTGCTCCTTGCACAAGCAATCGGGGAAAAGGAAAAGATTGCGGTAGACCCCTTTCTGCTGGAACGCACCCGCTCAACGACTCCACAAACGCAGCTCAGTGAGAAAGAACGGAAGAACAATGTACGAGGGGCGTTTACGGTCAGCGATCCGGAACGGTTACAAGACACCTGTGTGTTGCTTATAGACGATGTCTACACCTCCGGAGCAACAGTCAACGAGTGTGCGCGCGTATTACGTCGCGGCGGCGCAACGGCCATCGATGTTTTTACCCTGGCGCGAGCGGTCATTCAGTAACGAGTATCGACATTCAGTAGCCAATACCGAGGAACGAGAAAAAAGTACCACATACCGAGTAACCAGTCCTGAGTATCAGATCCTCCACCTTATTTAACTTTTGACTTTCAACTTTTTGCCTATGACTTCTCCTCTCCCCATCGGCATCCTCATTTCTGGCAGCGGCACGAATCTCCAGGCAATTATCGATGCGATACAGCAAGGAGAGCTAACCGCCACCATCAAGGTCGTCATCAGTAATCGTGCGGAGGCCTACGGTCTTGAGCGTGCGCGGGCACATGGAATCCCCACATCAATTCTTTCACACAAAGATTTCTCTTCACGTGAGGAATTTGAGGCAAGCTTGGTCCAGACCTTACAAGTTCATGACGTAGAACTCATCGTCTTAGCGGGATTCATGCGTTTACTCTCACCCTTTTTTGTTCGGGCCTTTCATCAGCGCATCATGAATATCCACCCTTCCCTTCTGCCAGCGTTCCCTGGAATCCATGCGCAAAAACAAGCGTTAGAACGTGGGGTACGGATTGCCGGAGCCACCGTTCATTTTGTCGATGAGGAAACAGACCACGGGCCGATCATCATTCAGGCTGCCGTCCCAGTGTATCCTGAGGATACCGAAGAAATTCTGAGCACGCGAATTCTTGTCCAGGAACATCGCATTTATCCGCAAGCCATCCAGCTGTATGCTGAAAATCGACTGCAAATCCAAGGAAACATAGTGGTGATTCTCGACGAACCGCGCGCGCCAGCCTCTGCTCTGCGCGCGCCTGAATGCCTATGAATGTCGCCTCCGGTCAGATTGGTATCGATGAGTCCGGCAAAGGCGACTACTTTGGCCCGCTCGTCATTGCTGGAGTCTATGTCTCTCCGGACCAGGAAGAGCAACTGAGATGGGCAGGGGTACGCGACAGCAAAGCGGTTTCCGACAAAAAAGCAGCGGACCTCGCCATGCAGATTCGCAACCTTTGCCCTTTTACCGTCGTGGCGATCGGTCCGGAGCGTTACAACAGTTTGCACGCCTCTTTCAAAAATTTGAATAAACTACTCGCCTGGGGACACGCCCGTACAATTGAAAATCTGTTAGAGAAAGTTTCCTGTGATCGCGTCGTTGCCGATCAGTTCGGCGATGAACGCTTTCTGAACAATGCTCTAATGGCTAAGGGGCGAACAGTGAAACTGATTCAAAAGCCGCGAGCCGAAGAAGAAATCGCCGTGGCGGCGGCTTCGATCATCGCGAGAGCTGAATTTCTGCGTCGCCTGCAGGACTTGAGCACTCATTACGGAGTCACTCTCCCAAAGGGAGCAAGTGATCGGGTTATTACTGCCGGACGAGAATTTATCCACAGGCATGGAACGGAGGCATTAGGACGAGTCGCTAAACTACATTTTCGCACGACGGAGCGTGTACTGGCATAAGCTGCCTACCCCGAAACCAGAGCATATTTTCTAAGCTCGACTTCATCCCAAGCCGAGCACGTCACGCCAGTTGTGGACGCGTTCTTTGCCCGGCCCGAGCGTCCACTCGGGAAGCAGGTTTTGCTGCCTGCCAACCCGTTCACCAAAACCGCGCAGGGCGTCGATCCCTATATCTACCTTGTGGAGGTGCTCCAGCGTATCGCTACTCATCCCGCCCTTGACATGCACCTGCTCACACCTCGCTTGTGGAAACCGCACTTCTCCTCCCCGCTTCGTTCGGATCTTGACCGCTCCCGGCAATAACGCTGCGCGCTGAAGCAATATTGAGCGCTATGGGAGAGGGCAAGAGGCGAACAATTGGGGAGACTGTCAAGCCGCTATCCACTGGGTAACTGTTCGTGAGTAAAAGTGGCCCTTCTCATTCGAGAATATTTGTGTGAGGTGAGATCTCGATTCCGCCAAGCTTCGAGCGACTCTCCGCGCGGAATTTTCCGCGCTTTTTCTTACAAGGATCCACGGAGGTACATCTCGCCCGAAGGCTTTGGGAGGCCTCCAACCGGCTCAAGAGTAACCGCCGCCGCCTTGATTTCTCCGAACAACTTCGAGGACAGTTTCGGCTGAGGCAGGACCGAAGGCATGGCCACACGGCGTGGCTGATAATTGCCACAGGAAAGCGGTGGGTTCTATAGAGATTGGTCGTTGTTGCGGAACCAGATCTACTGGTGCGTTTTCGCAACGACTCTTCAGGGCCTTCGGCCCTAGGGGTGATTGTAGCCACTAATTTCTTCGAGTTTGGGCGAGCCGCAAATCGCATGAGATGCTTCCATCCCCGCCATAACAGTGGCCTCGATGCAACCCGCGTTGAACCCACAATCAATCCAGTCTCCCACGATGTACAGATTGAGGTAGCCTGTTTCATTAGTCTTAAGACGATATTGATTACTCTTTGGAACTGACTGAACATAACGTTCTGTAGGGTCAATATTTGCCCGCCAGAACTGCGAAGCAAAGCGTTCTTCTCCGACTCTAGCGCCTCCTCCGATAAGCAAATCCCAACGGAAATCGGTGGCCTGGACCGCCTTTGGCCACAAAACGCCAACATCATGAGACAAAAACCGAATCGCCTTCTCCTTGACGCTATTTCCTTGCTGGATCGGAAAGTGATGATCGTCGGCTGGAGGAATGGTCGGCGGCGTTGGCATGGCGTTACAAAAATAGGCAATGCCTTTTGGTTGTTGTTCGGGTGGCCAGCTCTCTCGTGTAATGAGCTGGCGCATATCAGCCCAGGTATCAAATGGCTCGACATAGCCAGAGAGATCGATTTGTGGCAAAACCCAACCTACCTGTTCCATGTCTTCTGAAAGCCAGATTTGGAAGGCTTGGGTTTGGACGGTTCTTATATTTTCCACCATATCCTTCCATTTGAGATTGTCTTTGTTGTTCATGAGTTCTTGACTGATGTAGGGCAACGCGGCAAGGGAAATGCCCAGCACGACACGGTCGAAGTCTTCGCTGGCTTTCAGGGTGCAGCGTCCCACATCTTGCCACTTCGTCCAGAATGATTCGAGATTGTAAAGATTATAGCCGTAAGTCTTTAGGCTCTCTCGGCTCTTCTCGCGCAGTTCCGCACCTTCGCGGAGTTGGTCATACAAAGGCTCGGCCAGCCAACAGGGGAGACCGTTAACGTCGACGAGTGGCTGATACCCTTTGGCTTCATCAATAAGAGTTACTTGGCGAGCCATGTCGATAGCGGCAATCGACTTCTTATCTTCAGAAAGACGGAGGTTTGTCACCCGATGGAAGAAACGGAATTGCACACCGCGTTTTTTAAGGACTTCGTAGAGCGGAGCAAAGACGACATCTCCCATCCCTGCCTGCATTTTCCAGAAGATGGCGCCTTTATAGGTAAAGAAAATACGGCAGACTGAACGCAATGCTTGTCCAGCGGCAAATATCGGTTGTGAAGGATCCCCATCCTGATAGGCAAAAACCAGATCATACAGGCCTCGCAGGACAGCGGAGTGGTCGACAACGTCAGCTGGGGCTCCATGCTTCTTGAGCCATTGTCTATAGTCGTAGGCGTCAATTGCGTCGAAGCCGTCTATCAATAAGCGATCCGCGATGATCCCACGGACGTTCGCCGCGGAGAGTTCAATGACACACCAAAGTCGCCAGATCTCGACATCCGTCTTACTCCGTTCTTGCAAATCCTTGCGCAACCGGTCGAGAAACTCTTCAAGACGCTTCAGCAGATCAGCATGCTGATCCGGGGTGTGATGCCTGGCATCGTGCGCCATTGCTTCAGCGCCTTCCAGCACAAAGCGGGCGAGATCCAGTCCTGCGCCAGGCAGCGACTCAAGGAGGCGGATGATGAGTTTCATCGCGCTTTTCACATAGAACCACGCCGTCCACAGCGGGTCGTGATTGCCGGGGTCTCCTGGATTGTCAGAATTCGAGAAAAAATCGATGGTCCAGAGTCGCCACTCGTTCGCGAAGTACTCTTCCAACCCGACGAAATTTGCTTTCTTAAACGCGTCGTCCCAGCGAGCAAGCGGAACGCCCGGCGGGCGATCGAGCTCCGTATAACATTCCCGAATGAGGCGGAATGC
>JBFWZL010000145.1:0-12513 GCA_050185455.1 Binatia bacterium
GTCGTCTCGCCATTGACGATAATGGCATGGTAACCTTTGGCTCGTTGCACTCTCCGCCATTCACCGCCGGGCAGATCGTGCACGATCTCACCAATCCAGTCCGGCTCGACGCCAAGCCCGTTCAGATCATATACCACCACATCGGCCCAGGCGCCTTCACGCAGCACGCCGCGATCACGGAACCCGGCCGCATGGGATGGTAACGCTGATAGGCGGTAGTGGGCTTCCTCCAGCGTGATTTTCTGCTCATCGCGCACCAACCAACGCAGGAAATCGGTGGTGAAAGCGCCACCGGTAAAGAATTTAGTATGCGCGCCGCCATCCGATACTCCAGGAAATGTGTACATGGAGTTGGTGATGATCTCGGCGTTGAATTCGGCGTTGAATTCCGGTTCGGGTTGGAGAAATTCCGCCTTGAGATCGGTTGCGAGTGAGAGATCGATCATCACGTCGACCGGGTGCTTGTCTTCTTCCTTAGCAATCTCGCTGAGCGATTTGCCAACGTATTTTTCCAATTCCGGTTTGTTCGCGACCGACTGCACGAGCAAGCGAGGTAGGCGGCCGCCGATCCCGGCGGCATTTTTGTCCAGAGCATACATCGCTTTTTCGCTTTTGGCGGCGGCGCGCATCTCCGGGTTGCGCATCTTCGCGGCGCGTTCTTCCTTCGTGCCCGTCAACATGTCGCGCCAGGCCGCCGACACGTCATAGAGATTCCAGTGCTCCAGCGTGAACGCAAAACCGCTACGCACCGTGGCCCCCTGGCCAAAGATCGGCAACCCTTTGGCGCGCATGCGCTCCAGCCACGCCAGACTCTTACGGTGCGGGTCGGGATCGCGTTTGCTGGCGGCGATTGCATTGTGTAGAACCGGCCGCTGTGCCGCCTCCGCCAGCTTCTCCAAGAATGCAAGGTCCTCTTTGATATGGCCGGTCGCCTGGGTAATTTGAATGAAGCCCTCGTCACGTTCACGTAGCACGCGAGCCAGATTCAGAATGTCTTCATCGATCATGGTGTCGGTGACCATCGGTGAGCCGTCGTAATCAGCCTGACCCGAATGGCGACCAAGGCGCTGAATGGAAAAGCCACATAATCCCGCATCCATGCCCTCGGCAAGCAGGCGGCGCATTTCAGCGCGTTCCGGTTCCGTTGCCGGACGAGTTTTCGCCGCCTCTAGCCCCATGACATAAGTCATGAGCGAGGCAGTAGGCATGTACTGGATGCAATTGATGCCTTTCGGAGCACGGTCAAGGGAGTCTAAGTATTGTGGAATAGTTTCCCAGTCCCAATTCATTCCGGCTTCCATCGAAACATAGGGGATCGCCTCTGTCCGTGTCATTGTCAACATCGAGCGGTCACGAAAGTCAGGCTTTACTGGAGCGAAGCCGAAGCCACAGTTACCTAATACGATTGAGGTCACGCCATGCCACCCGGAGATCGTACAATACGGATCCCAGCGGACCTGGGCGTCATAGTGTGTATGGAGATCAACAAATCCAGGGGCGACGATCAACCCGTCAGCATCAATGGTTCGTTTCGCGAAGCCGGGTGATCGCCCGCCAATTTGGGCAACTTTCCCGTCCTTAATCCAAACATCGGCTCGGTAGCGTGGTGCTCGCGTACCATCGACCACCGTGCCTCCCTTAATGTGAAGATCGAAGTCAGCCATTCCTGGTTCCCTCCTTCTGATTCAGCGTGGTAAGGACCATTGCTGGTCCGTATTTTCCTTGGTGAAAAGCAGCTATTTCGCTCATCTATAGACCAAATTAGAGAGCACGCGCAAGCTTCGCACGAAGGAGACGCTTTTCTTTTCTCTTGGTTATGTTGCGATTGGTCTTCACTCAAGCCCATAGCCCAGAGCGGAGAGTTTTGCCATACTGTCATCTGAATCTCTCATAAAAAGGAGCTGGTTATGGAGGAAGAGAGACCTAGGATACAGCGTCCATATCCTCGCACCATCCCCCTTGAAGGTGGTGCAACTCTGAACATGCGTTTGATGACCCCAGGAGATACCAACCGTATCGTTCTCTTTGCGCGCTCTTTACCTGAGGATGATTTGCTGTTTCTGCCGACGGATATTACCAAGGCGCTTGTCGTCATGCTCTGGGGGCAAAATATCAAAGCCGGGTTGACGGTGACCGTACTTGCGGAAAGACACACTGAGATCGTGGGATACGCCAGTATGCATCACAACGAGGTTGCCTGGCAGCGCCACCTCGGCGAACTCCGTGTCCAAGTTGGTCCAGCCTATCGCTCGAAAGGACTCGGGCGGGCGCTGGCGGCGGAGATTTTTGCCATTGCCCATGACATGGGTTTGAGAAAGATCGTTGCCCATATGACGCCTGATCAACAAGGAGCCATTGCCACAGTAAAGCGTCTTGGTTTTCAGCAGGAGGCGCTCTTATCTGACTTCGTGATTGACCGTGTTGGACGCACACGCGATCTCATAGTCATGACGTGTGAAGTCGCAAGTCTTGCGCAGTCCGGAGATTGAGATACAACAAAAAAATGGGCGCCGTCGTCGTCCGTGACAACTTTTGTTATCCATAACTTTTATAAGGAGGGACCGTATGAGCAGCAAAACGAACGGAGGCATGGAGAACCGCATTGCGCATTACCAAGACCTCGAGCCTATCGACTATGCGAGTTTCATTAAGAACTACAAACCGGACGGAGCCCAAGGCTATGCCCTGATCGGGCGAGCGGGCAAAACCGCACCGGCTATCGAGGGGGAGCATGGCTTTACCATGGCGGTTAACAAAGTAAGCCCAGGGAAAGGCGCCCCGCTTCATAGTCATCCCAAGCCGGAAGTGTTCGTAGTCCTCTCCGGCCAATGCAAATTCTTCTGGGGTGAAAAAGGAGAGAATGAGGCCACGCTCGGTCTATGGGACACCATCTCTTTCCCCGCGCATACAAGGGAAGGGTTTCTCAACGTCGGCGATGAAGAAACGGTTCTCCTCGTGGTCTTGAGCGGCTCGGAAATTGGCGAAGTCACCTTCTCGTCATCAAAGAGTACCGAGCAAGAAGCGCGAGTATAGGCACGCAGATTTCCTCAGCCATCATAGGGGCACGGCGCGCCGTGCCCCTATCGAATCATCCCTGAGCCTTTTTGAGGAGCGCATGGAATTCAGTAAACTCGAAGAGATTGAAGAGATCAAGAAAGTAAAAGCCCGCTACTTTCGTCTCATGGATCAGAAACGATGGGACGAATGGCGCGAATTATTTACTGAGGATGTCACGGCGATCTATCACGGTGCGCCGCGCGGCGGCCAAGGCGAAGAATCAACAGCTTTACGGTGTGAGGGACGAGAAAACCTCGTGACAAAAATTAGCTCACTCCTGGCCAATGTTGTGTCTATGCATCATGGGCATATGCCTGAGATTGAAGTGACCAGCCCAACCACCGCGACCGGAATCTGGGCGATGTTTGATTATCTCCGGTTTCCCAGCTCCACGCTGAAAGGTTACGGTCACTACGAAGAGGACTATGTCAAGGAGGCAGGCGCATGGAAAATTAAACGCATCCTGTTGACGCGCCTGCACTGTGACGAGACTTGGGAGAAGTAATCTAATCCGAAACCTCAACGGGAGAGGTAGTCATAACGATGCCTTATGCAAACGGCTGCTCCCACGTGTCAACAAAAGCCATTTCCTCGACCGAACGGCGCGAGATCGGACCGTGCCCACGCAGCTGGGGATAGCCGACCGGCACGGCGGCTGCCGTGCCCCAAGGCTGCGGGATCGCCAGCAATTCCCTCACTTCAGGTTCAGCTTTACATAGTAGCGTTGTGAGTACACACCCCAACCCTTCGGCGCGACAGGCGAGCAACAGATTCTGCACGGCTGGATAAATCGACCCGCCACCAACAACAGATACACGATCCAGCTCGGCGTCGGTCACCGCCAGTCCGTCGGGATGAAAACACACAATACACAGTACTGGAGCCTCGCCAAAATGCTCAGCTAGGTAGAGACCGGACCGCAACATTTTTTCACCTTTGACGCGCTCGTCTTCAGGAAGATTGGCGAACCTCCCCGCGTACGATTGAATAAACGGGACCGTGATCTTTTTGTACAATTCACCCAGGCGTTGTTTACGCACAGGGTCTTTGACCACAATGATACGCCAGGCCTGACGATTGCCGCCGGTTGGCGCCCAGGTCGCCGCTTCCAAAACCCGACGGAGCACGTCATTTGGAATTGGGTCGGGGCGCAGCCGCCGCACTGCACGCAAAGTCCTCATTGCTTCGTAAAGTTCGATTGCCGCCATGATGTTCCCTTCCTTTTTTTACAGTCGACAGAGGAACACGCTGCACGCTGGTTTGAGACGTGTTCCTAGTAAGCTTCTCAGCTGAACATGAGCACTGTTCGAGTCACCTCTCCAGCTTCCATGGCGCGGAAGGCTTCGTTGACATCTTCCAGTCGACCACGGCGGCTGATCATATCATCGAGGTTCAGCCGACCTTGCCGGTACAACTCCAGATATTTGGGCATGTCGAGTTGGAAGTGGTTGGACCCCATGAAGCAGCCTTGCACGCGTTTTTCAACGAAGAAGTGGCCGGCGTTCAGCTCGACTTTTTCTCCTGGCGGCATGGCGCCGACCAATGTTGCGAGTCCGCGCGGAGCTAATGCATATAAGCATTGTTCAGCCAACTTCTTATTGCCCACGGCCTCGAACGCGAAGTCGACCCCACCGTCGCTGAGTCGCTTAATCTCTTTAACCGGATCGCCGGTAGAAGCGTTAATGGTATGAGTCGCGCCGAAATGTTTGGCCGTCTCCAGTTTGTGGTCGAGAAGATCAACAGCGATGATCTGCCGCGCGCCTGCGATCCGTGCTCCTTGAATAATAGAAATGCCGATGCCCCCCGCGCCAAAGACGGCCACCGAAGACCCCGGCGTTACCTGTGCGGTATTTAAGGCGGCACCCACTCCGGTGGTTACGGCGCAGCCGAGCAACGCAGCGCGGTCGAGTGGGATATCGTCAGCAACCTTGACCACTGCCCGTTCATGCAACAACATCTTTTCAGCAAACGAGGCGAGATCAGCAAACTGCGCAACAGGAGAGCCGTTTTGGGACAGCCGTGGCTGCGATCCCTTGGGCCGCAGACAGGCAGCGCGGTTACTACAGAGATGAGTCCACCCCGACAGGCATTGGGTACAGGTTCCACAATACATCGAGGTGCAAGCGATAATATGATCACCTGGCTTGACCGTCGTGACCTCACTGCCTACTGCTTCGGTAATCCCAGCAGGCTCATGACCGAGGATACCAGGGGTGCGCACTGGTAAGTTGCCATGCAAGGCATGAAGGTCGCTGTGGCACACGCCGCTCGCGACAGTTTGGATCAGGACTTCATGTGGACCCGGCGCGTCAATCTCCACAGTTTCAATAGTCAGTGGTTGGTGTGGCGTGCGGAACACTGCAGCTTTGATTTGCATACTTTTTCTCCTCTCCCCAATTATTCAGTCGTTTCTTTCCGAGGCTTCATTGGAACTTCGGTCTATCTACTACGCACCACACCGATCTTCGCGCAATATTTTTCAATTGGACAGAGGCTGCACTTCGGTGAGGTGGGGTGGCAAATGGTTTGCCCCATTGCCACGAGCAGGTCGTTGATCTCAATCCAGTATTCTTGTGGGAGCTTTGCGCGGAGCACCATTTCGGTTTCTTCAGGATTGTTCGTTTCTACATATCCCCAACGGTTTGATATGCGATGTACATGGGTGTCCACGCAGATTCCTGATTTCTGAAACCCCTGCGTGATGACAAGGTTCGCGGTCTTGCGCCCTACGCCTTTGAACTTCAACAATGCGTCGATCTCATCCGGCACGCGGCCTGTATATTTCTCTACAAGTTCGCGTGAGATATCGAGCACGGTCTGTGCTTTAGTTTTGTAGAAACCTACGGGATAGATTGCCTTCTCGATCTGCGCCGGTGTCAACGTCAACATCTTCTGAGGCGTATCAGCTAGGGCAAACAAACGTCGCGCCGCCGGACCAGTAGTTTCGTCCTTCGTACGCAAACTCAAGAGACAGGCAATGAGCACTTGGTACGGATCTCGTGACAGTGTCGCCATTTGCGTCACGACTGGCGCGGACCAAGACGGCGCAGCTTGGCGGAGGAGGGCGAAAACTTTATGGATTATACGATTCGTCACCATCGCTATTCCGACTGATTGAGACAATGTCCACGACGAGCGGAAGAGTTCCTTCTCGCTCTTTCTTTTCTTCTTGTACCCATTGAAATCCGGCATACTGTAACTGGTGGTAAAATTCCTCGGTATTGGTTCGTCGAGCATCCGCGAATAATGCGAGCCCGTTCGGCGCCAGATGGCGAGTCAAAAACGACACTAACGCGGGAAACGTCGGTCGATCATACAAAATCTCCGCTCCTAGGATGAGGGAAAACCGCTGGTCCATCTTTCCATGATTGCCTTGCTCATCTTGCGTGAAGTCGAGCACCCGTGTTTCAAAAGGCGGGCAATTGTTCATTCGCGCATTGGTAGTCGCAAAAGCGAGAGCATCCTGCTCTTTATCTGCGAACGTGACCTGTCCACCTTTGATCCCTGCAACAATGCCGGTCAATCCGAGACCACATCCGAGATCAAGCACGTAGAGATCTTTACAGTCAACTCGCTCCTCAATGTATTTTGCTAACGTGGTTGCTCCCGTCCACAAATGCGCCCAGTATGGCGGCTCTTCAGTATCGTCACGAAGCAGCGCTTCACGATCCACATAACGTTCAAGATTTTTCACTCGCAGGAGAGTGAGGCGACGCGCGCCAATGGTGAATTCAAAGGATTCCGTGTCGTATTTGGAAAGCATCATCCGAGGGCTATTCTGAACGGCGCGGCATGGAAGACTTCTTTGTTACTCAAAGGCATTCAACCCAGTTATATCCCGCCCAAGTGTCAGTCGGTGGATATCCTCCGTACCTTCGTAGGTATTCACCGTCTCTAAGTTCAACATGTGGCGAATGACAGGGTAGTCGTCGATTATGCCGTTGCCGCCCAGGATGTCGCGCGCCAAACGCGAGGTATGTAACGCCATGGAGACATTATTCATTTTCGCCATGCTCACATGCTCAGGACGCATTTTTCCTGAATCCTTGAGTCTTCCTAACCGCAGCGCCAGCAGTTGCGCTTTGGTGATCTCGGTCAGCATCCACACCAGTTTGGACTGGACAAGTTGATAGCCGCCAATCGGACGAGAGAACATGACGCGGTTCTTTGCGTAATCTACGGCACAGTCGTAACAAGCGATCGCCGCGCCAATCGCGCCCCAGGAAATGCCGTAGCGCGCCTGCGTCAAACACATCAGCGGGGATTTGATCCCACCTGTTCCCGGCATCAAGTTTTCTTCAGGGATCCAGCAATCTTCAAAGATCAACTCCGAGGTGATCGAAGCACGCATGCTGAATTTTCCTTCGATATCCTGACGAATAAACCCTTTCCGCTCCTTCTCCATCAAGAAACCACAGATCGTATCTTTTCCGTTTTCCTCCAGCTTTGCCCACACGACCGCCACGTCCGAGACGGAACCGTTGGTAATCCACCGTTTCGTGCCGTTGATCACGAAGCCGTCCTTTTCTCGACGGGCACGAGTCATCATGCCGCCGGGGTTTGAGCCAAAGTCAGGTTCGGTGAGCCCAAAACAGCCAATCGCCTCGGCGCGCGCCAAGCGCGGCAGCCAGAAATTTTTTTGTGCTTCCGAACCAAACGTATAGATGGGATACATGACAAGGGAGGACTGCACGCTGGCAAACGAACGCAGTCCGCTATCACCACGCTCTAGCTCCTGACTCACCAAACCGTACGCCACACTGTTGAGGCCAGCACAGCCATATTGAGTGGGCAACGTAATTCCTAAGAAACCAAGCTGACCCAAGCGAGGCACGAGTTCCATGGGAAACGTCCCATCACGGAAACATTGCTTGACGCGTGGAAGAAACTCTTCATCGACGAATCGGCGTGCAACGTCGCGCACCATGCGTTCTTCTTCGCTCAACAGCTCTTCAATCTGGTAGTAATCAGTGTTTCTAGACATATTGTCTTTCCTTTCGCATAGATGGCTATTCGCCTATACCCCGCTCACTGTGCGCTCGCTTCTCTACTATGGCTAACGCGTAGAGCGTGCCCTATAGAGCAAAAGAAGCCTTGCCATAGAGTGAGCGTAGCGAACGAGCCATCTGCCATAGAGTGACCGCAGGGGGCGAGCTATACGCCATATGCTATAAGCCGCGCGGTCTTCCTTCTCCACGGGGATCAGAAACTCCAGTAATCACGCCAGAAGATACCTCAACGTGCAGAGCTTGCACATTCCCAAACGGCGTCCGCCCGTCACCAGTATCCTCCACAACTGTGACCTTGTGTCCAAGTTGAGTTAAGGCGTTGACTAATCCTTCAGGTTGACTGCCTTTTTGGACTTCAACAAGAAGTTGATCAGGAAACCACTGATGATGGATGCGCGGCGCGAACATCGCCTCCGGTAACGACATATTGTATGCTAATACGTTGAGCAAAACTTGTAGCGTGGCGCTAATAATTCGTGATCCTCCAGGACTGCCTGTCACGAGTATGACTTTACCGTTGTGGGTAACGATCGTCGGGCTCATGCTGCTTAACGGCGTTTTCCGCGGCGCAACCGCGTTGGCTTCGTTCTCGCCTAGTAACCCAAAGGCATTCGGCTTGCTCTCTTGAGCGCTAAAATCATCCATTTCATCATTCAACATGACTCCAGTGCCCGGAGCCATGACGCCGCTGCCGAAATAGAGGTTGACCGTTTGCGTTGTCGCCACGGCATTCCCGTCTTTATCAATCGCGGAAATATGGGTTGTGCTGGTGGATTCGATTTTTCCTGGCCGCGCTTCGGGAAGCGACGCACTGGGCGTGGCTTTCGTGAGATCAATCTGGGCGCGCTGACTCTTGGCATAATCGTCTGAGGACAGCATTGTCACAGGAACTTGAAAGAAATCCGGATCTCCGAGATACCGAGCCCGGTCGCGAAACGCGAGGCGCATGGTTTCCGTCAGTAGATGGATCGCTTTAGGTGTATGGAAACCAATTTCTTGTAGCGGGAAGCCGGATAGCACGTTCAGCATTTGCCCAATGAGGACGCCTCCGGAGCTAGGCGGCGACATGGCGTGAACCTGTGCGCCTTGAAATGTGGTGACTAAAGGGGTGCGGTGAATCACTTTGTACATGTCCAAATCTTCCTGCGTGATAAGACCTCCGCGAACTTTCATTTCATCGACGATCGCCTTGGCCACGCGCCCTTTATAAAACGCATCTTTTCCCGTCTCGGCAATCTCTCGAAGCGTATGGGCAAGGTCTTTTTGGATGAGCAGCTCTCCTTCGCGCAAAGGCTTGTCTTCTCGGTAGTAAATAGCGCGTGTTGCCGGAGAGTCGCCAAGGAGTTTGGCGCGATAGGCAATAGCTCCCGCAAGCTGCGGGTAGACTGGAAACCCGTCCTCGGCCAGATGAATAGCCGGAGCTATCACTTCTTTGAGCGGCATCGTCCCGTATTGTTTTTGGATTTCCACCAGACCAGCGACAACGCCAGGAACGGCTACGGCAAGTGGACCATTCCGGCTCAGCTCTGGAACAGCCTTGCCGTCTCGCAAGAACATATCGCGCGTGGCGCGTAGAGGCGCACGTTCACGGAAATCAACAACGACCGTCTCTTGACTCTTGGCGAGATACAGTAGAAAAAATCCACCACCACCAATCCCAGTGGACTGCGGTCTAATAACGCTAATGGCGAAAGACGCGGCGACCGTTGCGTCCACAACATTACCACCGCGGCGCAACATCTCGATACCGGCTTCACTCGCCTGATCTCCCGCCGTGACTACCATGCCTTGGCGGCTTGTGGCTACAAAAGGACCATATTTTGCGAGATCTTCGGATTCAGCTATAGCATTTGTAAGAGTAACGAGAAGGAAAAAGAATTTTACAGGAAAGGCAATATGCAGGCGTGCGTGCAGCTTCATGATGTATCTCCATTGAGACTCGCCCGAGTATACGGAAGCGGGCGGCGTTCAGCAACGCATTCGCGAATCCGTGAAGTCGTCAGGTCGTCAGGGTCAAAGCAGACTTTAAGACTTCAAAACGTGACGACTTGTAGTCGACAGCTATTATCGTCTTGAAAAATCAAGGCTGGGTTGTTAGGGTGCCGACAAGGAGGAGCCCAACATGGCTTCTGTCAACAAAGTGATTCTCGTCGGTAATTTAGGCAAAGATCCGGAGGTGCGGTACACCCCGGGCGGGCAGGCAGTAGCAAAGTTCCCCGTTGCCACCACGGATACGTGGACTGACCAGGGAGGACAGCGCCAAGAAAGAACCGAATGGCACAATATCGTCGTGTGGGGAAAACAAGCGGAGAACTGTGGCCAGTACCTCGCCAAAGGCCGCCAGGTATACCTTGAGGGCTCAATCCGCTCTCGCAGCTACGATGATAAAGAAGGGAATAAACGGTATATCACCGAAGTTGTGGCGCAGCGCGTACAATTCCTTGGCGGTGGTGGTGGTGGACGAGGCGTACAAGCCGAAAGCGGAGCCGGAGGAGGTTTCGACGACTTTGGCGGCGGGTCACTGCCCGATGATGATGTCCCCTTCTAGGCCGGCGCGATTTCAGCAATACCGTCCTTTAGAACCGCTCGCCTTTCAGGATTCTCAGTCTCGTATGCATACACTTTCACGCCATCGCGGTCTGGTAGCGGCCAGATTGCGGTGGTGATTGTCTGTCCAGGAAATACTGGTCGCGAAAAGCGCACGCTCAGGCGCTTCAAACGGCGCGGATCACCCCCGCAAAGTCGGTCAATCATTATTTTCGAGGTGAACGCCATCGTGCAGAGTCCATGCACGATGATGCCAGGCAAACCTGCCATTTTGGCAATATTTTCATCCGTATGAATGGGGTTATGATCGCCAGACGCCTGGGCATAGCGGTAGGTCTGATCCCTATCCATCGTCTGCGACACACAAAAGAGGGGTTTTCCTGCAGGCTTTTCCGCAACAGCGTCCTCCAAGCCCCTTTCTCTTTTTCCCCTACCACGAATGAACGCCTTAAAGAGCATACGCTGGAGACGTTCATTTTTTTGTGTTGTCGACAGTACTTCAACGACAATGGATTCCCCGGTCGCTTTCTCCTCAATTGTAAGAATCTTGGCCGTGCTCGTGACGATATCTCCAGGGGCAACAGTACGGTAAAAATACATGTCCTGCTCGCCATGGAGGAGCCGTAACAGATCAACCTCTAGATCAGGATCAGTCATCACCAACATGATTGGCAGCCAGCCCATCACCACACCAAACATTGGCGGGGCAATGATCCCTCCTGGTCTCTCTGCCTCAAGAGACCAAGGGTTGTCTTCATTGTAGGCGCGGGCATACCGCCTAATTGCTTCCTCGGTCACGCCGTAGTCTTGGGGAGGGTATTCTTTCCCAATCAGGCTTCTATTCAATCCCATATTTCTCCTTCACACTTTTCTTTCCGCGCCTTACATTTTATGCTCACGCCTTACATTTCATTATTCCTCACGTTTTACGTCTTCACTTTTCCCAATAGCCGTCGTCGACAAAGCTCACGTACTTTCCTTTTCCCACGATGATGTGGTCCAGGACGCGCACTCCCATGACTTCGCCAATCTCCCGTAAGCGACGGGTGATGTGCAGGTCTTCCTGGCTGGGAGCCGGATCACCGCTTGGATGATTATGGATTAAAATAACGGCGGCGGCTGATTCACGGATCACTGGATTGAATACCTCTCGTGGATGTACCAGAGAAGAAGTGAGCGACCCTTCCGACACACGCACATCCCTGATCATTCGGTTCTTAGCGTCCAACAACAAGACGTGAAATTCTTCTTTTTTAAGACCACCCAATTGCTCTCGATAAAAATGAAAAACATCCGCGCTTGATCGGAACGCGTCGCTCTGCTTCACTTCTTCCCGCGCAAAGCGTTTCCCGATCTCTATCGCCGCTTTAATCTGCGCCGCCTTGGCAGGACCGATCCCTTTGATCGAACAGAGGTCTTGAACACTGGCCTCACCCAACTTGCGTAGCGACTCGTCAAAACGGTGCATCAATAAGCGGCCGTGATCCAGCGCGCTGTTGCCGGAACTGGCGTCGCCCGTGCGTAATATAATAGCTAGCAATTCCGTGCTCGACAGTACTTCCGGTCCTTTTTCGAGAAGTTTCTCCCGTGGGCGATCTTCTTCTGGCCACTCTTTGATTGATTGAGCCATAAATCCGGCTCATACCACAGTCGTCTCATCAGAGTCCAGAAGTTGCCATCTTCACGCATGTGAAGACGCTTCTCGATCCGTTATTTGCAACTCAAGGAATGAGTATAATCTTCCCATACGCAGTGGTTTCGATTACCGCATGGTGCGCTTTAGGGGCGTCAACAAGAGAAAATTGTTGGCCGATTACTGGTCGCAGCGAACCATTTTCGAGACCTGCGATAAGAGCCGCATGAATTGTTTCCATATCGGAGGGCAATACGTTCACCCGCG
>JBFWZL010000146.1:0-12508 GCA_050185455.1 Binatia bacterium
GAAGAAACACCACTAACGGGCCACTGCCTTGGACTTCACACACAAGAGACACGGGGC
Organism: Binatia bacterium; assembly: GCA_050185455.1. Taxonomy (GTDB): domain Bacteria; phylum Desulfobacterota; class Binatia; order Bin18; family Bin18; genus SYOC01. The sequence goes on from JBFWZL010000146.1 coordinate 58, forward strand.
CGGGTGTTTTGTGTAGGGTACGCATTGTCGCTCCTCTTTTCGTAATATGTGTTCCGTGGGACTTCAACATCCACTCTTCACGCATCACGTACCATGTGGCATGTTTTACATCGCTTCCAACGTTTCGATGCCTAACAATTCCAGCCCCTTTTGTATGCAACGCGCGGTCAAATCGCAGAGCAGCAGACGCGTACACCGCACCTCTTCCGGCGCTTTTAATACCGCCTGCGCCTGGTAAAAAAGATTGAACTTAGTCGCCAGATCATACAAGAAACTAGCGAGAATATTTGGTTTGTAGGTCCGCTCAACTTCCAAGAGTGCATCGCCGAAGCGGATTATTTGTTTCGCTAGATCCAATTCTTCAGGCTCGCGCAGATGCACAGCCATATCCGGCGTTGGCTGCCACTGTTCTAATTCTCCTCTGCGAAAGATCGAACGGATACGGGCGTAGACGTATTGCAAATAAGGGGCGGTGTTGCCGTCGAGCGCCAACATCTTGTCCCAGCTAAAACGGTAGTCCGCCGTGCGGTTTTGCATGAGATCCGCATACTTCACGGCGCCAATGCCAACGACATGCGCGATCCGCGCTAAGTCTTCTTCGGACAAGCTCGGATTCTTATCACGAGCGATGGCGTACGCGCGTTCTTCCGCTTCATCCAGCAGCGCCTCTAGCTTGATCGGTTCTCCTTCACGCGTTTTGATCGGTTTTCCGTCGTCTCCCAGGATAGTGCCGAAGCCGACATGTTCTAGAGTCATCGCATAACCCCAACGTCGCACGGCGGCGAACAATTGCTTGAAATGAAGTTGCTGACGACTATCAACAACATAAATGATGCGATCAGGATGAAAGGTCTCTGCGCGATATTTGATTGTGGCTAAGTCTGTCGTGGCGTAGAGATAGGCCCCATCCTGCTTCTGAATGAGAAAAGGCGTACTGCCGAGTTCCTGATCTTCATCGAAGAAGATACAGATAGCGCCCTCGCTTGGTCGCGCCAACCCGTGCTCCTGCAGAGATTGGACAACCTTGTCCAGCATTGGATTATAAAAACTCTCACCTAGCCAATGATCGAACCGTACGTGCAAACGTGCATAAACTCGTTCAAACGCTTGCCGCGAGACGGTCATGAACTCCTGCCAGAGCGTAGTGTTTTGTGGGTCGCCTTTCTGCAGTTTTGCCAGCTCTTCGCGAGCACGAATAGCAATTTTAGGGTCAGCTTTAGCTTGCGCCTGTACTGCCTTATAGATGCGCTCCATCTCGGCGAGAGGATCGCGTGCGAACGCTTCTTTGTCGAGGAGCGTTCGATAGCCGACAATTAACATCCCAAACTGCGTTCCCCAATCACCAACATGATTGTCCGTAACTACTCGGTGTCCGAGAAATTGGAATACTCGGGCCAGGGCATCCCCAATGATAGTGGAGCGGATATGGCCGACATGCATCGGTTTGGCGATATTCGGGGCGCTAAAATCCACTACGAGCGTTTCCATTTTGGCGACGGCTTCCACGCCGAGACGTTCATCAAGCGCCGCAGCCAGCACTGTCTGCTCAAGCCAGGCGGGGTCCAAGCGGAAATTGATAAATCCTGGACCGGCAATCTCCCAAGTCGCTGGAATATCGGCTGGCGTGAACTGGGCAACAACTTTTTGCGCCAACTCGCGGGGGTTCATTTTGCGCGCTTTTGCCGCCGCCATGATGCCGTTGGCTTGATAATCGCCGAACTGTGGATTGGCGGTAGGGTTGATGAGGGCGGGTGCAGACTCTCCGCAAACTGCCGCAATGGCTTGTGTGGTTTTTTCTTCGAGTACGTGTTCGATGGTTGGCATGGTTAAAATTCGTTCAGTGAGTTCATAGAGGTATAGAGTCTATAGTGTCCATAAAGTTTATGAGGTCGGAAACCCAACGAGCTCGTCAGACTCAACAGACTTAACGAACTCTATAGACGCTGGGGACTCTGTTGGGCAAGGGAGGGGAAGCGTTTGCGTAGCTGGCGTGAGTTGTGCAATCATCGTTAACGCTTTTACTAATGGATGCCCAAACGACATCGCTATTCCCTTCTGAACAGTGGCGTTATTGGCTCGCTCTTCGCTCTGTACGTGGAGTAGGGAATGTTACTTTCCGCGAATTACTCGCCCATTTCGGCTCGCCCCAGATGGTTCTCCGAGCCTCACTCAGCGAACTGACCGCTGCGGGAGCTCATGCAGAAGTCGCGCGTGCTATCTCCACGTTTGACCAATGGCGTGTTGTGGACATGGAGTTACAAAAAATTACCAAGACCGGGGTGCGACTTGTTACTCGCGCTGACGCCGATTATCCAGAAAACCTGACCCACTTGCACGATCCCCCGCCTTTTCTATACGTTCGCGGGTCGCTCATTCCAGGAGATCGGCTCGCTATTGCAATCGTCGGTTCCCGGTTTGCCAGCGCGTATGGTCGAGGAGTCGCTCGCGACTTGGCTCGAGGGCTAACGGAAAAGGGTATAACTGTTGTCAGTGGCCTTGCCCGTGGCATTGATGCGGAAGCCCATCGCGCCACGATTGAGGCGAAAGGACGAACACTTGCCGTGCTCGGTTCTGGGCTCAATGTAATTTATCCGAATGAACACCGTTTGTTGGCGATGGAGGTTTCTGAACATGGGGCTTTGCTTTCTGAGTTTCCACTTGGCAGTAAGCCGGATGCTGTCCATTTTCCCTTTAGAAATCGAGTCATTAGCGGATTGACGTTGGGAACAGTTGTGGTCGAAGCCGCGGAAAATAGTGGTTCTCTGATTACTGCTCGATTTGCGTTGGAACAAAATCGTGAGGTGTTTGCAGTGCCAGGTGCGATTACCTCGATACGGAGTCGAGGGCCGCACAAATTAATTAAAGATGGCGCTAAACTCGTGGAAAACATTGAAGATATTCTTCAAGAAATCGCTCCAGCATTGATACCCACCACCTCAACGCGCATAGCCCAAACAACGTTCCCCCTAGAGCCACATGAGGTTTTATTAATTGGAATATTTGAAAATGACCCCTTACCTGTGGATACACTGATTGCAAAAAGCGGCTTGACTCCAGCACGTGTGCTTGAAGTATTATTAGGGTTAGAACTGAAAGGGGTCATTACACAGCTCCCCGGCACACACTTCGCCCTCACCGGCGAAGGAAGAGGGCATGTGAGGAAGTAGGAAAACACAATGGCAAAGAATTTGGTGATCGTAGAATCGCCGGCTAAGGCCAAAACGATCGGCAAGTACCTCGGTCGTGACTACCAAGTCAAAGCCTCGGTTGGTCACATCATGGATCTTCCCAAGAGCAAGCTTGGAGTTGATGTCGAGAAGGGTTTCTCTGCTGAGTATCACGTTATCCCAGGCAAATCGAAAATTGTGGAAGAACTCCGGAAAGCCGCTAAAGACAAAGAGCATATCTATCTCGCTTCTGATCCAGACCGAGAAGGAGAGGCAATTGCATGGCATATCGCGGAGAAAATCGACAAAAAAGGCAAGAAAATTCATCGCCTCTTGCTCAACGAGATTACCAAGAAAGCCGTCCAAGAGGCTGTTAAGAAACCGGCAGACCTGAATCGTGAGCGTTATGACGCCCAGATCGCCCGGCGCATACTCGATCGGCTTGTGGGTTACCAAATTAGCCCTCTCTTATGGAAGAAAGTGCGCCGTGGACTCTCAGCGGGACGCGTGCAATCGGTCGCGGTCCGCGTCCTCACCGAGCGCGAACGCGAGATCCAAGCGTTTGTTCCTGAAGAATATTGGTCCATTATCGCCACACTTGAAGGAAAACTTCCTCCCCAATTCGAAGCGCGCCTAGCGAAGGTCGGCGACAAACGAATTGATAACAAGACATTTCGCATTAGTAATGAAACTGAGGCAAAAGACATCCTCAAACACTTGGAGGGAGCAACCTGGACGGTTGAGAAGGTGGAGAAGCGTGATCGCCGACGTAATCCAGCGCCACCGTTCATTACCTCTCGGCTTCAACAAGAGGCCTCACGAAAACTGGGGTATTCTCCGGCTCGGACAATGGGGATTGCACAACGCCTGTACATGGGTGTGGAGCTTGGTGACGAAGGAGCTGTCGGCCTCATCACTTACATGCGCACGGATTCTCCGCGTATCTCTCCAGATATGATGAACGCGGCTCGTGATCATCTTCGGGCAACATACGGCGAACAGTATGTTCCAGAGAAGCCAAACATTTATCGTTCTGCCAAAGCTGCCCAGGAGGCGCACGAGGCGATTCGTCCGACCTCGTTGGACTACTCGCCGGAGAAAGTTGCCCCTTATCTCAGTAGAGAGGAACTCAATTTATATACCCTCATCTGGAATCGCTTCATGGCTAGCCAGATGGCGCCAGCGCTCTTCGAGCAAACGAGCGTGGATATTGCTGCCAATCAATGTACGTTTCGCGCTACTGGTCAGGTGCTGCGGTTTGATGGGTTTCTCCGGGTTTATATGGAAGGTCGAGACGACAAGACGAACGATGACGATGACGATGACGAGAAACAGCTTCCACCGCTGAGTAAAGGCGATATTTTAAAGCTTCTGCAGTTGACGCCGAACCAACATTTTACCCAACCTCCGCCGCGATTCACGCAAGCGACACTTATCAAAGAACTCGAAGAAAAAGGCATTGGCCGTCCGTCGACTTACGCATCGATTATGGACACCATCCTCGGCAAAGAATATGTCCAGGAAGATGAGCAACGTCGATTGCGACCCACACAATTGGGTATGCTCATCACGGACCTGCTCGTCGAATCTTTCCCTGACATTCTCAATGTCGAGTTCACGGCAGGCATGGAAGGCGTCCTTGATCAAATCGAGGAAGGACAAGAAGATTGGCGGAAGGCGATTGAACGTTTTTATAAGCCGTTTTCTTCTGACCTGAAGCGCGCAGAAAAAGAGATGCGTGATGTCAAAGGGTCCGGAGAGCCAACCGGTCTTGCTTGTGACGTCTGCGGCGACGGTGAAATGATGATCAAATGGGGTCGTAACGGTGAATTTCTCGCCTGTTCAAAATACCCGGAATGCAAATCGACACGAAATTTCACCCGCGATGACCAAGGGAAGATCGTCGCCCTGGAGAAGGAGCAAGTGCTCACGGACGAAACTTGCGAAAAATGTGGCAAGCCCATGCAGGTGCGGTTTGGCAGGTACGGCAAATTTTTAGGCTGCTCAGGCTATCCGGAATGCACAAACGTGCGCAAAATGGGCAAACCAGCTGCCTCTTTAGGCGTCACTTGCCCAGACTGTAACGAAGGTGACATTCTGCAGAAATGGTCACGCCGTGGAAAAATGTTCTATAGTTGTAGCCGATACCCTCAGTGTACCTTTGCCCTGTGGGACCGTCCCGTACCTGAACCCTGCCCACGTTGCCAAGCTCCGTTTATTGTGGAAAAAACCACAAAACGCGCGGGCACGACTCGGCGTTGCCTTCGTGAAGAATGCGACTATCAAGAATCAGTCACTGCGATTGAAGCGGAAGCGGAGATAGAACCGGTGGCAAAGGCAGGGTAAACAGTAGCGAGTGCTGAGGACTGAGTAAGGAAGGGGCGAGCGGTCTTTCGCGTTGTCTTCCTCTCAGCCCTCAGTCCTTATTACTCAGTCCTTAGTCGTTGGTATCGTTGGTATAGATACATGCAACCTGTAACTGTTATTGGCGGCGGCTTGGCCGGCAGCGAGGCGGCGTGGCAACTCGCCTGTCAGGGCATTCCCGTCCGCCTTTATGAGATGCGTCCAGTTCGCCCGACCGAAGCGCATAAAACCGACGGCTTTGCCGAGTTGGTTTGCTCGAATTCCTTGCGGAGCGCGGCGCTCGACGCAGCGATTGGTCTGCTCAAAGAAGAAATGCGCCGCTTAGGCTCATTAGTCATGGCGGCGGCGGATGCTACCCGGGTGCCTGCAGGTCTGGCGTTAGCAGTCGACCGAGAGTCGTTCTCGCGTTACATCACCGAGGCGCTGACATCGCATCCACTTATCGGACTCCACAGGGAGGAAGTCCAAACGTTGCCACAGGGCGTCACCATTGTTGCCAGTGGTCCGCTCACCTCGCCTGTGCTCTCTGAACAATTACATACGCTCTTCGGTAGCGAGTATCTGTATTTTTACGACGCCATCTCGCCAGTCATTACGGCAGAGTCCATCAATACTGACATTGCCTTTCGCGCCTCGCGTTACGATCATGGCGGTGACGATTATTTGAACTGTCCGCTAACGCGCGCTGAATATTATCGCTTGGTTGATGAAATCCTTGCTGCTGAAAAGATGCTAGAGAAAGATTTTGAGCGCTGTATCTATTTCGAAGGATGTTTACCAGTCGAAGAGATGGCGCGCCGCGGCAAAGACACGCTTGCCTTTGGTCCGATGAAACCGGTTGGACTCACTGACCCGCGCACGGGTGAACGTCCTTACGCCGTCGTGCAACTCCGTCAAGATGATAAAGCTGGTACGTTATGGGGCATGGTGGGATTTCAAACGAAGATGACCTATCCGGAACAGCGACGTGTGTTTCGCTTGATTCCTGGCTTGGAAAATGCGCAGTTCGTTCGGCTTGGGAGTTTACATCGGAACACGTTTATTGACTCACCGCGGTTATTGCGACCGACTTTGCAATTTCGCGGACGAGATGATCTATTTTTCGCCGGACAAATGATCGGCGTCGAAGGGTACCTGGAATCCGCCGCGGCTGGACTACTTGCCGGGCTTAATGCTGGCAGAATGGGTTCAGGTGGGTCGCTCTTGGTCGCTCCGCCCACGACCTCGTTAGGATCAATGCTCGCCTATGTAACCAGCGATGAACGCAAAGCCTTCCAGCCGATGAACACCAACTATGGATTATTTCCGCCGCTCCCGCGCAAGCTGCGAGGCCGCGAAAAGAAAGCTGCACTAGCGGAACGGGCGTTGCGGGATCTAGAGGCGTGGCAGACAGCAAACGGGTTAACGCCTTTTCCGCCTCCTATCTCCGCGCCACCAAATACTTCTTTGACTTCATTTTCGACTCAGTAATAATAGCGTCGCCCTCTGCGATTCGGCAGCGTCATCAACGCCCCGGCGACAAAACCGCCGACATGCGCCCACCATGCTACCCCACCGCCAAAGCTCGCGGAGCTGGCGACCATTCCGTTCAGCAGTTGGATGAAAAACCAAAAAGCCAAGAAGAGCACGGCAGGGAGAGTCATCACCTGCAGGAAGATAAAGATCGGTACCAAGGTCACGATGCGCGCGTGCGGGAATAAGACGAAATAACCACCCATGACTCCCGCAATCGCGCCACTTGCGCCAACAACCGGTATCCGAGAACTTGGACCGGTGAGATAGTGAAAGTAGCAAGCCGCAACACCACAGACGAGGTAGTATAGTAAGTAGCGGCTCCTTCCCAGACGGTCTTCTACATTGTCGCCAAAAATCCACAGCGTCCACATATTGCCAATGAGGTGCATCCAACCGCCATGCAAAAACATGGACGAGATCATTGGCGTGAAGCGCGTAGGGAAATTCCAAGGTTCGTTGTGAGCCTGGTGGAAGTAGACCGCTGGGACGAAGCCGTAGCTTAAAATGAAGTGGTCCAACGCCGGCCCAAGCTTAAGCTCATAGAAAAACGCCGCCGTGTTGACAACAATGAGTGCGATAGTCACAGCAGGGAACGAACGTGAAGGGTTTGCATCGCGTAACGGAATCATTATGAGGGAGATTGTACACTAAGTAACAGGGGGACGGTAAGAGAAACCACACTGAAACCTCAGCCTGCTTCAGTACCCTGGGTTTGCTTCTTCCTCGATCATGAACAGCTACAAGTTCAGTCAAAAAGAACCAGCAGGAAAAATTTTCCGGACTCAGATAGCAATTCCTGCTCTGTTTTGCCGTTTGGCCCGCTTTTTCCGCTCATAAGCGGTGGCGCCGCTTGTGCTGATAATGCTTCGTGTTGTCAGACTGGAGGCAGGTATGGTTCGCATTCAACGGCTACTTATTGGCATAGTGGGGTTAGCGATCGTGTTTGTTCTTCGCGATACATTGCTATCTTTCTTCGACCTCCCCTCACTCTTCATTACGCTTGGCGGCACCCTCGCGGCAACGTGCTTCAGTTATTCTTGGGAGACCTTGCGAGGGCTGGGCTCCATTATTCACACGGTTCTTACCACAACAGCGGATTCACGTGAAACGCACGCACGCAAAATCGTGCAACTCGCTCAACTCAATTACACCGGCGGGTTACGCGCTCTCGAAAGTCATGAGAGTGAACTCCACGATCCACTCTTGCGACGCGCCGTGAACATGATCGTGGATATGCGGCATGAAGACGATGTGCAAGCTGTAGTTGAACATGAATTTTTCTTGCTGATGAATCGCTATGAAACTGCTCGCCAGGTGCTGTTAACTGTGGGGAAATTACTACCCTCGTTCGGCATGGTCGGCACTCTGATTGGTCTTGTCCTCCTCCTCCGACAAGCGGCGGAGCCGGACCCGCAAGCACTCGCGCCTGCCCTGGCCATTGCCGTGCTCACCACCTTGTATGGGGCAGTATTTGCCAACGCATTGGCCCTGCCCCTCGCGGCAAAGCTACAAGCATTCATCCAAAACCAAGAATTACTCATGAGGCTGACGGTAGAAGGCGCCATGCTCATTGCTCGTAATCAGTCCCCTACCGTCGTGCAGAAACGATTCACGTTGCTTACCACGCACGGAGAATTTTTGGGAAGCGAACCGCGTACAGTCCTGAAAGAACAGCCGCGGCTAGCAGTATTACATCGATAAGGAGGGAGTATGTTCTCTTTAGGTCATTCCGTTCGGCAGCGTCAACGTAGTATCACCCCTCAGAAGACGACTCCCTTACGACGCTGGCACGCGCCTGCAGAGGAGGAAAATAATTGGTGGGCCATTACGTTTAGCGACTTAGTGCTGCTCCTCCTTTGCTTTGTCGTTCTGTGGCACATGTCGGAAAAACGCCACCTTCAACTTCTTGTGCGTTCCCAAGAAACAACCCCTCCACAACATCAGAACATGCAAGAGCCTTCAGAAGAGACAATACAATTCCGCGACGCGCCAGACCCGGAACCAACGGTATCCCACTCATACGATCACACAGAGCCTTCTCTTGAACTAGCAGCCGCAACTACTCTTTCCACGCAACCCGTTTCCCAAACGCTACCGACGAACCCTGGGTGGCGAGAGTTACAGAGTGAAATTACTCGCTATGTCCATGAACAAGGGCTTGACCGCGCTGTTGGCGTTATGTCCACCGAGCAAGGCTTGGTGATCTCGCTCAGCGACACCATTACGTTTCCTTCCGGTCAAGTAACATTGAATGCGGCGGTCACCCCATTCTTCTCCCGAGTTGCCGAGCTCGCCTTCGAACGGACGGAACTCAACATCGAAATTGCAGGGCACACAGATGATCGACCCATTGCGACCCCAGAATTTCCCTCGAACTGGGAATTGTCCGCCGCTCGTGCAAGCCGGGTCGCCCGAACACTGCTAGAACAGAAAGCGATCGATCCAACCCGTATATCCACGCGCGGCTTTGCCCACTACCGCCCTCTCTATGCCAATGATACCGAGGAACACCGCGCGGCGAACCGTCGGGTAGAGATCCGCTTCTTTCGCCGAGTAGAAACTGCGGATGAGCGTAGCTATGAATAGTAAAGAATGCTGCATTTTTGTAGGAAGAGAGAAACAGCTCAGAAAAGGGGCTTGTCGTTGTCTCTCCGCTGTGCTTTCTTCGCGACACGGAGTGTAGAATGTCTTCAATTATGCCTTCTGCGTCATGGCCGACCATGATTTTTAGCGTCGTTCTCCTTGCCGTGGGAATAGGAGTTGTCGGGTACTTGTGTTCCCTGCTCTTCTCCGCGATTTCCTCCTCTTTTGGAGGTGTATTTGAACAATCCGCTTTGCGTCGCTACAGCACCCGCTGCAAACGAGGAGATGAGTTACTGGAAAAAGGCGACCTTGCCGGAGCCATGCGGATTTTTGCCGAGTCATTTTTCCTGAAGCCCATCCGCCGGGACTCTTCTCTCTTGGCAGACATCGCCAATTACCACACCGGCCTGCTGAGCCGCCTTCTCACCATCGCCGATGAACTGGGAAAGGGAAGCGCGCGTCTGATGTCTCTCGCGGAAACTGATCGTTTACTCGCGGAACGTCTGGAAATCCAGCTAGATTACTTTCGCAGGCTCAAACGCGGAGAGACACAACAGCTGCGAGACCTTGACTATCGCCTCCGTGAGAATGAAGGAAAGGTGCGGGCGGCGGTACGGCGTCTCATCGAAGAGATCCGCTCCTCAGAAGAACGAGTGATGTATCATTAGCGTATAGAGCGACCGTAGGGAGCAGGCCATCTGCCATAAAGTCAGCAAAGCGAACGAGCTAGTAGCGAAGGGAAGCGCTATGTTGAATGTAGAGGCGATCCGAGCAGATTTCCCAGGGTCAACCCAACAAGTTTATCTGAATGCCGCAGGCATTGGCTTACCTCCTCACTTAGCAGTTGCAGCCGTACAGCACGCCACCACTTTGCTAGGCCAAGGCCCGGCGGAGATGGGTTATAAGGCGTATTATCAAGCTATCGGTACTCCAACAGGCAGAGCCAAAGAAGAAGCTGCCCGTCTGCTGCACACTACTCCCCAGGAAATAGCGTTCATTGACGATACCACCATGGGGCTCAATATCGCGTTAGCCGCAATTCCGTTCTCTCCTGAAGATAATCTTGTTCTCTGTGATCTCGAATACCCTCAGGTGGCAATTAGCGCGGCGCACTCCCAGCAACGACATGATATTGAGATTCGCGTTGCTCATCATCGTGATGGAGTCGTCACAGTTGATGACTATGCCAAACTGATCGACAACCGCACCCGAGTACTCTTGGTCAGTTCCGTGCAGTGGATCAACGGCTTACGTATGGACCTCGCGGCCTTCTCTCAACTCGCCAAAGAACACAATTGTTTTCTCGTAGTCGATGCAATTCAACAACTCGGCGCGATTCCACTTGACCTTTCTCAATTGCAAGTTGATTTTCTTGCTGCAGGCGCACAGAAATGGCTGAATGCGCCGTTCGGAACCGGACTCCTCTATGTCCGTACAGCTACTCTCGGCAAAGTACAGCCAGGACTTGCTCACGGTCTTTTTGCTTTTGCCGAACCGACCGGAGGATGGGTACGTTATCTTGGCGATCCGAGTTTGACGCCGTTTCTCACCCTACCGCTTGCGCCTGACGCCCGGCAATTTGAAATTCATGGTATGCCTAAGACGTTAGGAACCGCCGGGCTTGCAGAGTCGCTCAGCTACGTCAACAAGCTTGCTCCACAGGCAGTCACAGAACATATCCTTGGACTTGGCGATTTCCTCATTGAAGAATTGCAGCGTCGGAACCTCAAGGTATGGACACCGAAAGCACACCGGCTTCGTTCCGGCATCATCACTTGTGAACCGTTTCCCGACGCCGAACAAGTCCACCGCCTCACTCAGCAATTGGAGCAGCGTCGTATCTATCCCACCGTGCGCTATTGCTCGGGCGTCGGCGGCCTGCGTGTGTCAATTCACTACTATACTAGTCGCAGTGATATCGAAGCATTACTGGCGGCGATGGATGAGATTATGAGAACGCTGTAGAGCGTCGAGCATGAAACGTCTTGCGTGTGACGTATAATAACATTGGAGAATTGGATCATGTGACACGCAACGCACATCACGTATGATTTCACACCACATTCAAGCTATTTTCTTTGATGCCGCTGGGACACTGTTCACTGTCAACGGGTCTGTTGGAGCAATCTACGCTAACTTGGCGCGCGAGTATGATAAGGATGTCTCCGTAACGGATCTAGAAGCCGGATTTCGACGCTCCTTTGCCGCTGCACCACCCATGGCGTTCCCAGGCGTTGCTGTGGAACGGACCTCAACATTGGAGAAACAATGGTGGCGCAACCTAGTCCATCAAGTCTTTTCCACTCTAGGCGCCTTCCCACGATTCGATGACTATTTTGAGGCATTGTTCGAGTTCTTTGCCCGTGCGGAAACCTGGGCGCTCTATCCAGAGACCCTTGCTACATTGGAACAGCTGAAAAGACGTGGCTTCACAATAGGAGTCATCTCAAACTTCGACTCTCGCTTGCTTGGTTTGCTAGATGGTCTCGGCATCTCTCCATTCGTTGACTCGGTCGTGATCTCCACACGAGCTGGCGCGGCAAAGCCAGCGCGAGAAATTTTTGCGCAAGCCCTCACTCACGTGGGTGTCGGTGCGGAAAGCGCAATCCATATCGGCGATAACTATGAGGCGGACGTCGTAGGAGCCCAAGCAGCGGGGCTCACACCGGTTTTTGTCGATCGGCGCGCGCAAGGGCAAGAGTCGACCGATTATCTCACTATAGGCGACTTGAGTAGTTTATTAAAAATTCTCGAGTGAGTACGGTTGGTGCGCATAGCGCGCCCTATTTTTACCCAATTCCCACCCCCACATCCCCAATTTA
>JBFWZL010000147.1:0-12488 GCA_050185455.1 Binatia bacterium
AGTTCCTGCTGGTCAACAGGCGGAGGAGAGTTGAGTATGCAAACCGTTCCTCTTTGTCGCGACTGTGTACAGTGGATCAGGAGATAGGTAGGGGTAGGGGGACGCACTCGTAGGGTGCACTTGCGCACCGTAATGATGAATGGTTCAGAAAAGAGTGAAGGGAGAATGTTGCCCCCCTCTTCATAACCTCCCTGACTAAAGAAGCTCGGTAGGAGAAGTCAAAGTCGTGCGACCAACGTTAAAGCCGCTTGCCTATGTTGTGATTATGCTGCTCGCAGGTGCATCAGCGGCAGGCAATTACTGGGTGTTGCAACAAATTGAACCGGGAAAATGTGCGGACTGGCTTCTAGCTCTGATGGGAAGTCCGTCCCAGTTCGATTGTTCGTATTATTTTATCGGCGCGCCGTTGCTTGTCGGAGTAGTGTTATTGGCGTTTCTTCCCAGTCTTGTGACTGGTGGAGAAATTCAGCCGAAGGCAGAAGCGGATTCCGCTCAACCGGAACCCAAGAAAACAGCTCCGCTGCCTGCGCCGCCAAAACCAACGACTGGGGCCGCTGTGCAGCTGCTTGCTTTATTGCAACGGGAAGGCCGCCTGGTTGACTTTCTCCGCGAGGAGATTCAACCGTACGATGACGCGCAGATTGGCGCTGCCGTACGTGACATTCACCAGAAGTGTCGCGAAGTGTTGGCCGAACACATCACACTAGAGCGAGTGTTAAACGCCCAAGAAGGGGATGAAATTACTGTTCCCAAAGACTTTAACCCCTCAGCCATTCGTTTGATTGGTAACGTGGGTAGCGAGCCGCCTTTCCGTGGCGCATTACGGCATGCTGGTTGGCGGGCAAGCAAAGTGAAATTACCTACGCAACCAGCCGGGCAAGATCCACAAATTATTGCGCCGGCGGAAGTGGAAATTCCATAAGAAGCCGTCAGCAATCAGCGATCAGGTCTCAGCCTGATCGGAGAATCACAGTGGATTGTGGACGGATCTGGAAAATTTACAATACAGCAAAGACCTTTAACGTGTGTCTCTAATCTTCAGAAAAGCTGACAGCTGAGAGCTGACAGCTAATAGCTGTTTATGACTAATTCTCGTTACATCGTAGGCATTGATCTTGGCACAACCAACTGTGTTGTTGCCTATATCGATACACAAACCACTGATTTCGATCATCCTGACATTCAACTCTTACGTCTTCCCCAACTTGTGACGCCAGGAAATGTGGAAGAGCGGGAAATGTTGCCTTCGTTTTTGTATCTTCCGAGCGCCAGTGATTTTCCTAGCGGCAGCCTGATATTGCCATGGGCTGACAATCCGCCCTTTGTGGTAGGAACGCTTGCGCGTACGCGTGGCGCGGAAGTGCCCGGAAGGCTCATCTCGTCGGCTAAATCCTGGCTCTGTCACGTCGGTGTGGATCGCACGGCGCCGATTCTTCCCTGGGGCGGCGCTGAAGATCTCAAAAAGATGTCTCCGCTAGAGGTCGCTTCGCACTACCTGCTTCACATACGTAATGCCTGGAATTTTTTGATGACACGAGAGCAGCCGGAGTCCGCGCTGGAGAATCAAGATATCCTACTTACGGTGCCTGCGTCGTTCGATGCGGCGGCCAGAGAATTGACCGTGCAAGCAGCAGAGCGAGCAGGATTTTCTTCTCTGCGTTTGCTGGAAGAACCACAGGCTGCTTTTTATGCATGGATTCACGGTGCGGGCGAGCGCTGGCGCAAGCAGGTCAAAGTCGGCGATGCCATCTTGGTGTGCGATGTGGGCGGAGGGACGACGGACTTCACCTTAATTGCGGTTTCTGATGAAGGCGGAGAACTCGAACTGAAACGTGTGGCGGTTGGCGAACATATTCTGCTCGGCGGCGACAATATGGATCTGGCGCTCGCGTACGCCGTGCAACAGCGACTTGCTGCGAACGGTACGAAGCTCGATACCTGGCAGATGCGTGGATTGAGCCAGCATTGCCGCGCCGCTAAAGAGATTCTGCTTCAGCCAGATGCGCCACAGAGTCAACCCCTCTCAATTCTTGGTCGCGGTAGTAGCGTCATCGGCGGAACCATTAAAACTGAACTAACTTACAATGAGATGGAGTCCACTCTCATTGATGGGTTCTTTCCTCGCTGTGAGCCAACCGATATGCCAAGAACCGGTCGGCGCGTCGGCTTTCAAGAGATGGGGTTACCTTACGCGGCGGACCCCGGAGTTACGCGACATCTGGCGAAATTTCTAACCAAGCAACGTCCTCCCGAGCAAAGCGCCTACACATTCGCCCATCCCACGGCGGTCTTGTTCAATGGCGGCGTGATGAAATCCGGCCTGCTACGTCAGCGTCTAATTGATGTGTTGAATGGATGGTTGTCACAAGAAAACGGAGGAGCGGTGCGCACGCTCGAAGGGACGGATCTAGACCACGCTGTTGCGTGTGGGGCAGTTTACTATGGTCTTGCCCGACGTGGAAAAGGGGTGCGTATCCGCGGCGGCGCCGCACGGTCGTACTATATCGGCATCGAAACGTCGATGCCTGCCGTGCCCGGCATTCCTGCGCCTCTGAAAGCGTTGTGTGTTGTCCCCTTCGGCATGGAAGAAGGCACGGAAGAAGACATTCCGGGACAAGAATTTGGGTTGGTTGTCGGAGAACCGGCGGAATTCCGCTTTCTCGGATCGACCACGCGGCGAGAAGATCACCTCGGGCAACTTGTTGAAGAGCCAGGAGAGGAGATCGAGGAATTGACTCCCCTGGAGACGACACTCTCCTGGATTGGTCAAGAAGGCGTGACAATTCCCGTCCGATTGCAGACCCACGTGACGGAAGTCGGCACCCTTGAACTTTGGGCCGTCTCGCGGGATGAAACGCACCGCTGGAAACTTGA
This sequence comes from Binatia bacterium, assembly GCA_050185455.1. GTDB lineage: Bacteria > Desulfobacterota > Binatia > Bin18 > Bin18 > SYOC01. The sequence continues at coordinate 2,875 of JBFWZL010000147.1, forward strand.
GTTCAATGTACGGACTGTCGGTGAAGACGAGTGAGCCTCTTCTTCTCTTGTTTGCCGCCCTGACCTGCTTATTGCTGTCAGGGCTACACCCTCATGACCGTTTCACTTGGGTGCTAGAAGTTGCTCCTATTCTCATCGGCATCCCTGTCTTAGTAGCAACTTTTTTTCGTTTTCGTCTTACGTCACTGGTGTATCGTCTTTTATTCCTGCATGCATTGATTCTCATGCTCGGTGGGCATTACACATACGCGGAGGTCCCGCTCGGTTACTGGATGAAAGAGACCTTTGGCTTTGCGCGAAACCACTATGACCGTATTGGCCATGTGGCCCAAGGGTTCATTCCCGCGATGTTGACGCGCGAAGTCCTGCTGCGTCTCTCCCCTCTGCATCCGGGAAAATGGCTGTTTTTTCTGGTAACCTGTGTATGCTTAGCGGTGAGCGCGAGCTATGAACTGATCGAGTGGGGGGCCGCAATTGCGACAGGAGAGGCGGCGAGCGCCTTTCTTGGGACGCAAGGAGATCCCTGGGATACCCAGTGGGATATGTTTCTGGCGCTTATTGGCGCAGTTTCCGCTCAGCTTTGGTTAGTCCGCATCCATTATCGTCAACTTGCCGCAAGTTTTTCGCTACACTGAAACTTGTTATGGAAGTTGTTGCTACTTCTCCCATTAAAATGCAGTCTCGTTATATCGTCGGTATTGACCTGGGGACGACAAATTGCGCCGTCGCCTATGTCGATACTGAGCGCTCCTCGCTTGTCCAGCATTTTCCTATTCTGCAGCTCGTGAGCGAGGCGACGGTTGCGCCTCAGCCAACGCTGCCCTCGTTTCTTTATTTGCCTGGAGCGCATGAGCTGCCTCCAGGTAGTCTTGCCCTTCCGTGGGACCGTGAACGCGACTACGCCGTAGGGCAGTTCGCTCGCGTGCAGGGCGCGCGGGTGCCAGGGCGGCTCATTTCTTCCGCGAAATCATGGCTGTGCCACCTTGACGTTGATCGCACGGCGGCGATTCTTCCTTGGGGAGCCCCCCCGGAGATGAAAAAACTCTCTCCGGTTGAAGCTTCGGCCCGTTATCTGCGACATATTCGTGAAGCGTGGAGCAACCGGATGGGGAAACAATATGCCCTGGAGACCCAGCAGGTTATTCTCACCATTCCGGCTTCATTCGATGAGGTGGCGCGGGAACTCACTGTGCAGGCGGCGGAACTTGCAGGACTGCCACGGGTGACGCTGCTTGAAGAACCGCAAGCCGCGTTCTACGCCTGGCTTGTTGCTCATGCCGATTCCTGGCAGACACAGCTACGCGCCGGCAGCCTGGTTTTGGTGTGCGACGTAGGCGGCGGCACAACCGACTTGAGTTTGATTGCCGTGACGGAGGGAAAAACGCAGCTCCAGCTTGAACGCCGCGCTGTAGGCGAACACTTGTTGCTTGGCGGCGATAATATGGACATCGCCCTGGCGCGATCAGTGGAGTCTCGCCTGGTGAAAGGGGGGCGTCTCGACGCCCAGCGCTGGCATACGCTAACGCATCTCTGTCGGGTGGCGAAGGAAGATCTGTTTGCCGACCCCAATCGACCGCATGTGACTTTGACGCTTGCCGGTCGTGGCAGTGCCGTGATTGGTGGAACGCTCACCGATGCCGTGACGCGAGAAGAAGTTGAAAAGATTGTACTAGACGGATTCTTCCCGCGCGTTGATTTTGCGGCAACACCGCGGCGCGGCGCGCGGGCTGGACTACAAGAATTTGGCTTACCCTATGCCATGGAACCGGAAATACCGAGACATCTAGCGTTGTTCCTCCGCCAACATGCGACGGATGCGGTTGTTCCGACTATGCGGCCAGATGCAGTATTGTTCAACGGCGGCGCACTGACGCCGCTAGCAATTCGCGAACGGATCGTTGAGATTCTGTCGAGTTGGTTCCCGGAGGAAAATGGTACGCCGTGGCGTCCAACGGTGCTGACAAATACCAGTCTTGAGTTGGCCGTGGCCTATGGGGCCGCGTACTACGGGCTTGTCCGTCGCGGACAAGGAGTGCGCATCGGCGGAGGCAGCGCTCGCGCGTACTACATTGGCCTTGGCGCGCCGCGGGACGATAGCGTGGAAGGAACCGTCTCGGTGCTCTGTCTCGTGCGGCACGGTATGGAAGAGGGTGAGGAAGTCCGCCTCTCCGAGCCGGAGTTTGCCGTTCTTGCCAACCAGCCTGTGAGTTTTCCTTTGTATGCGTCCAGCACGCGCATGACTGATCAGCCCGGCGCCGTACTCTCATTGCCGGTCGAGGAACTTTCAACCCTGCCCGCCATCCGTACCGTCCTTCGGTTCGGGAAGAAAACTGGTGCGACGACTATTCCCGTGCAAGTATCGGCAAAGTTTACCGAGGTCGGTACGCTCGAGTTGTGGTGTGAGGCGAAGCAGACGGAACATCGCTGGCGTCTCCAGTTCCAACTGCGTGGAGAAGGCAACGTCGCTGCGCTTCCAACGCCGGCGACGGTAAGTGATGAACATGTTGTGGACGAAGCTGTTCTTACCGAAACCGCGCGGTTGATTCAAGCTGTGTTTTCCACCGCGCCTTTCACTGGTAGTGAGTCCGTGACTCCGCAGAATTTGACGCGCCAGTTAGAGCAATCCCTTGGGACCGGCAAGGACAATTGGCCGTTGAGCGCTATCCGCCAATTGTGGGATATGTTGTGGGAACAGCAAAAAGGACGAGAGCAGAGTGCAGAACACGAAGCCCGTTGGCTCAATCTCTTGGGCTTTTGTCTCCGCCCGGGATTTGGCCACGCCACCGACGAATGGCGCTTGCAACAGTTATGGAAAATGTATCCGCGCGGACCGTCGCATGGTAACGCCGTGCAGTGCCGGGCGGAGTGGTGGAATCTCTGGAAGCGTGTGGCTGGAGGACTCAGTCGGCAACAACAGAATGTCTTGTATAACGATATTGCCCCGTGGTTGCTGCCGAAGCTCAAAAATAAAATTAAATCCGGTCGCTCTAAAGTTGGGTCGCAAGAAATCCGCGAGATGTGGCAAGTGATGGGGAGCTGTGAACGCTTGAGCTCAGAGATGAAAGCTGATCTCGGAGAAGAACTCGTGCGGCTTGTGGAGAAAAATAAAGCTTCTGACCAAGAAGCATGGGCGTTATCGCGTCTTGGCGCTCGTACGCTCATCCATGGTCCAGCGAACTGTGTCGTACGGAAAGACACTGCCTCTGCGTGGGTCGAACGCCTGCTGCGTAGTGAATGGCGTAAAGCGGAAACTGTCGGATTCCTTATTGTTCAATTGGCGCGCTGTACTGGGGATCGTACACGCGACCTCGACGATGAACTGCGGCAACGCGTGGCGGATCGGTTAACTCCGTTGTCGTCTGGAGAACGGTGGGCGAAGCAAGTGCGAGAAGTCGTGGCGTTAGAAGCGAAAGAACAGGCGCGCATCCTTGATGAATCATTGCCAGTAGGGCTGCAAATGAGGACGGAGGGAAACGAGAAACGTGAGGCGTGAGATGGGAGGCGGCGCGCACGACTCCGTGCTTTTGACTTCCCACTCGGTACTCGGTACTTTTCACTCGTCACTGAAAAGGAGGAAACTGTTATGAAGATAGGTGTCTTTCTCTTCGCAACCGATAAATCCGCTGATCCCGCCGCCGTGGCGAAAAAAGCTGAAGACCTCGGGTTTGCCTCATTTTGGGTCCCCGAGCACGCAGTTATTCCCATTGAAACTTCGTCACCCTATCCGGGGTCGCGTGACGGCGTTATTCCTGACGCTTACGGTCGCATTATGGACCCGTTCGTGGCGTTAGCGCGTGCGTCGGCGGTAACGACGAAGATCCAGCTTGGTACGGGCATCTGTCTCATTCCGGAACGGAATCCGCTTTTACTTGCGAAAGAAGTTGCTACCCTCGATCGTTTGTCAGGTGGCCGTTTTCTTTTTGGCATTGGCGCGGGCTGGCTGAAAGAAGAAACTGAAATTATGGGTGGGGACTTCGAGCATCGTTGGGCGCAGACCAAAGATGGCATCCTGGCGATGAAAGAACTGTGGACAAAAGATGAGTCCGAATACTCCGGCAAGTTCTACAACTTTCCTAAAGTGAGATCCTTTCCTAAGCCGATGCAGAAACCCCATCCACCAATCTATATGGGGGGGACATCTAAGTATGTCTTTCAACGCGTGGTTGAGTGGGGCGACGGTTGGATGCCAGTGCGCTTTAAGCCTAGTGAACTCAAAGAGGGGCGACAAACCCTCAATGAACTAGCGAAACGCGCCGGGCGCGATCCGAGTTCCATCGCAGTGCTGGCGTTTGGCTCCTCCGGTCGCTTCAGAACCAAAGACGAGATCACGATGCTCGAACAATCCGGTGTGACGCACACTACCGTTTGGCTAGACACTGATGGTGATGGAGTGCTGAAAGAGTTAGAACAGTTGGCGAGCGCGGTGTTGCGGTAGGACAAAGGCTGACGATGAAATACATAACGACAGAAGCAAGAACCCATCTCCCGGGAGTTATGAATTGAAGCAACTACTTTTGCTCGGACTATGGGGCAGCCTTGTACTCTGCCTGATAAGCGGCTACTGGGCGGCGGACCAAAAATTGCCGTTTTGGGCGCCGACTCATATTAAGTCGCTGGTTTTTTATGTGACCTCAGTCTCAAGTGTGGTGTTAGCGTTTATCCTCTTCCGTCGCTAATCCTGCCGTCCAAAGCGCGGCGGGCGTTTTTCCAAAAACGCCCGCATGCCTTCCCGCGCATCGTCTGACAGAAAAACGCGGCTTTGCGCTTGCTCCTCGTGCGCCAGAGTTTCCGCTAATGTTCCTGTTGCGCCGATATAGACGCCGCGTTTGATCTGCGCCAAAGTCTCAGCCGGACCGTCCGCTAACCTTCTAGCGAAGGCACGCACTTCCTCCTGAAATGAGTCGTGCGGGAATATGCGGTTAATGATGCCCAAACGAAAGGCTTCTTCAGCGTCAATACGATCGCCCGTCATGATCAGTTCCAGCGCGCGGCTCGTGCCGACAAGCTGCGTCAGCAAGTAATGACCGCCCCAATCAGGCGCCAGACCAATCTTCACGAAACTTTCCGCGAATCGCGCCCGGTCTGAACCGTAGCGCATGTCGCATGCGAGCGCTAAGTTCATGCCAGCGCCTGCAGCCGCACCGTTGATGGCGGCGATCACGGGCTTGGGCGTTTGTCGGATGAACTGCACGACTTTTCCCCCCAACGTCATACGCTGCTGAATAATTGAGGCGTCGTTCTTGGATTGCATTTCCACCATGCTCGCGATATCGCCGCCTGCACAGAACGCGTTGCCCGCGCCGGTAATGATAACGCACCGCACGGCGGAATCTTCTTCCGCCTGTTGTAATCTGGTCAGAAGGTCTTCGCGCATCGCGCCGCCCAACGCGTTCATTACTTCGGGGCGATTCAGAGTAATGGTGGCGATGCGGTCGATAACGTCATAGAGAATGCGGGTGGTGCTCATGTGCTGCTCCTTTTGCTAGGACAATATTAAAGGTGACTATGCGTTACTTGACACCGGACTCCTCAAAGAGGACCAAATTCGGGTGCCACGGGCAGCTTGCTGCCCATGCCCAGCCGCCACACTGGCGGACAAGCCGCCAGTGGCACCCCCGCCTGTCCTAGGTGACCTAAAAGCAGCCTGCATGAAGGGATGGTGTCAAGTTTGCCATAATTCCCATATTAAAAGGGGAAAAGATCGGGTGCTTCAAGCCCCGGAAAATGAGGAGGCTCCATACATGCAAGGTGTAGCATTCCTTGAAGGAAAATACGTTCCCGCGGACGAAGCGAAAATTTCCGTTTTTGATCTCGGCTTTAGTCGGAGTGATGTCGTGTATGACGTGGTGTCGACGTGGAAAGGTATGTTTTTTCGGCTCGACGATCACATTGCTCGTTTTCTGCGCTCGTGCGCCGGAGTGCGTATCTCCTGTCCCTACGCCAGAGAGAACCTCAAGCAGATCTTGGCTGAATGTGTCCATCGCGCCGGGTTGCAAAACTCCTACGTTGAAATGTTGACCACTCGCGGTCAGTTCATCACCCCAGGAAGCCGCGATTTGCGACAGACGAAGCCGACGTTCATTGCCTATGCGATTCCTTACATTTGGATTGCCACGCCGGACAAGCAAAAAGAAGGCTTACACGTTCACATTGCGAAAACCCAACGCATTGCCGACGACGCGGTCGCCGCGCAATTCAAAAATTTCCATTGGGGCGATCTAACAAAAGGCCAGCTGGAAGCCCTCGACGCTGGAGCCGATGCCGCCGTGTTATGTGGGGCCGCCGGCTATGTAGCTGAAGGTCCCGGCTTTAACGTGTTCTTTATCAAGAACGGGAAAATCTTCACGCCGCGCTTGAACGTGCTCGAAGGCATAACGCGCATGACGGTGATGGACCTTGCGAGAGAAATTGGCGTTGAGTTCGAGGCGGGCGATTATCCCGCCGCCGCGCTACGCGCGGCGGATGAAGCGTTTATCAGTTCCACGGCTGGAGGGATTATGCCGGTCACGAAAGTCGATGGAGAACGGCTTGGCAATGGTCAGCCGGGATCGATTACCTGGAAACTGCACGAACTGTATTGGACAAAACGAGAAGCAGGCTGGTTAGGAACGCGGGTGGCGGACTTGCTGCGGTGACGCCCGTTCCGGCTTTGCAAGACTCAGTGTGAACGGACGTCTTACTGATTGGCTAGAAGCGTTTGGGAATCTTCCCAGCCTTCGCTTCGGCGAACCGTCTCTCGACAACATCCCAATTGATATTGTTTAAGAACGCCGAAATGTAGTCGCCCCGACCGCCCGCACCATGATCGACCATGTATGCGTGTTCCCACACATCCATGACGAGGAGCGGCACAAAGCCGGCGACGTTGCCGTCTTCGTGCAGTTGCACAAATTGATTCGTAAGCGTTTCCGTTGCCGGGTCGAAGTAGAGGATCGCCCAGCCGATCGAGCGGCTGGCTCCGGTTTTTGCAAAATCTTCTTTGCAAGCTCCGAATGAGCCAAATTGTTCACTTAACGTCTTGACCAAGTCACTCGTTTGTTTGGGTTCCGCTACCCCCGCCTTGAGATTGCCAAAATAGTATTCGTGCAGCACCATGCCATTGTATTCAAACCCGAACCGACGGCGTCGGTCTGCGTACGGTAAGCTTCCTCCCTTCCCCTCCTTTCGCAACGTTTGGAGTTCTTCCAGGAGAGTGTTCACTTGGGTCACATAGCCTTCATAAAGTTTCCAATGTTGCTCAATCTGGCTCTCGGAAATGCCGGAGAGTCCCGTAGGTTTGAGTGTGAGTTGCGCCTTATAGGACATACGAATCCTCCTTACAGAATAGGGTTTTGCTTGTGGAAGGGCCGAACGTGTCGTTATTATTTGACCTTCCACGAGGTAGACGAAAAAGAGACCTCGTAGCTTCCTTTTCGTCCTAGAGCGATAGGCCAAGTGTAAGTTCGCTTTGCTAGCGAACTTTGCCTGCCACCGAGGATGCTATAAATGTAGCGGTGAAAACCCACGAAAGCTACCCTGGTCTGTGGTCGCGGAGTAAGGTCGGGCGGCTAAGGATGTAAAGAGCGTAAGGTATCCCCTCTTCCTTGATGGGAGAAGGTTAGGGAGAGAGTGTCAAGTAATAAATGCCGCCGACCTTGGGACTGAGCCGCGCGCGTCAGCAAGCGGCGGCGGAACCGCTCCCTGACGGTCGCGACTCGGATTAAACCAGGCCTTCCTCCAAAGCGCCACGGGTTCCATCCAAGTGAAGACCGCTACGGGAGATAGCACTCACCCTTTTCTCAGTTGCATATGTATAGACTACGCCGCTTGCTACTCGGCATCCGGTTGCTGTTCTGGCGCGGCGTTGGCGAAAGCGGGGAGGGTGCGACAGGTTTCGTCAATTTCCACAAGTGTGGGGAAGCGCGAAAGATCACAATGAAAGCGACGCGCGTTGTACAACTGGGGGACGAGACAAAGATCCGCGATAGTCGGCGTATCGCCGAAACAGAAATTGCTATGGTCGGGCACGGCTACTACCATCTGTTCCAATGCTGTTAATCCCATTTCGATCCAATGTCGGCACCATGTTTGGGTTTCCTCCTCAGAGTGGAGCAAGGTGTTCTTGAGATAGTTCAAGACGCGGAGATTCTGCAGCGGATGCACCTCACAGGCAATCACCAGCGCCATAGCGCGAACCGTGGCGCGGTCAGCCGGATCTTTCGGCAGCAATGGCGGATTGGGATATTTTTCTTCAAGGTACTCGATAATCGCCAATGACTGCGTGAGCACGCCTCCGTCATCTGCAAGCGCCGGGATAAGGGATTGCGGGTTCACTTCCTGATACGTTGGCGTGTACTGTTCCCCGCCGCCACGACGGAGGTGGATTGGCGCGTATTCATATGACAGCCCTTTGAGGTTGAGCGCGATGCGTACGCGATACGAAGCAGAGCTGCGGAAGAAATTGTAGAGTTTCATGGTAACCCCTCGTAAAACGTGATTCGTGGTCGTGGTTCGTGCTGGTGACTCGTCGCTTGTGTCTCGTTAGGGATTGTTCTTCCTTCTGCCCGAGTCACGAAACCCGAGCACGAGCCACGTTTCATATCGTGTTGGTGGCTCGTGACTCGCAAATTTCATCCCTCACTACCTGAGCGACGAAGCCTGAACACGAACGACGCTTCCTCATTACGGAACGTCACGGCGTGCGTGAAGCAGGCTCGCGATCGAGGGATTGTCCCAACCGTGTAAGCATCTGTCCAACTCGCTCATACGCTACTCGTAACTCCTTGTATTGTTCAGCTCTGAGGTATTGCAGATCCTTTGCTAGCAGCAGTTGATAACTGACCTCTGCGGCAGAGCCTCTGGCGATACCGACATGATGACGATACTCACGACGACTGAGTCGCATAGCCCCTTCGGCCAAATTCATACCTATCGAACTTGCCGCCCGCCGCGTTTGCGAAACGAGGCCAAACATTTCCTCTCTAGGGAAAGTGGCCGTGACTTCATACACTTTCAGCGTGAGCGTATGAGCGAGTTGGAACACCTCCAGATCTTCGACTGACTTCATGGCGAGAGCCTCCTTGGGAGTCGTGGTCGTGGTTCATGCTGGTGACTCGTCGCTTGTGTCTCGTTAGGGATTGTTCTCCCTTTTGCCCGAGTCACGAATCCCGAAGCCCGAGCCACGTTTCGTGTCGCGTTGGTGGCTCGTTCCTCGTGTTGTTCCATACCCGTCGCTTGTCATCGAGACAATACCGTGTTCAGTGTTGGTCGCTTGAAGCTTTGAGCTTTGGCTGTTCCCCGACTCACGAAAGACGAACACGAGTCACGTTTCATATCGTGCTGGTGGCTCGGGGCTCGCCAAGATCTTTGTTGCTCTTGATCGAGTTCCGAAGCCCGAGGACGCGACACATCGTCTGTCGTGCCGGTGACTGTCCCTCGGAACTCGTTAGGTGTGGTGTCCCTTCTGCCCGACTCCCGAAACCCGAACACGAGTCACGTTTCATATCGTGTTGGTGGCTCGTTCCTCGTGTTGTTCCATACCCGTCGCTTGTCATCGAGACAATACCGTGTTCAGTGTTGGTCGCTTGAAGCTTTGAGCTTTGGCTGTTCCCCGACTCACGAAAGACGAACACGAG
>JBFWZL010000148.1:0-12488 GCA_050185455.1 Binatia bacterium
CATAAATCCGGTGCGCTTGCCAATATTCAACCGGATGCACGTGGCCTCGCTTTCATTAGTCGTTTACCAAGTCTCAAAGATGATGTGATCCTGCGTGGAATAGCGCAGGAACTCGAAAGCGAAGGGATTACGGTGGTGGAATCCACCCGCTTTCTTTCTTCTTTACTCCCACAACCTGGAACGTTAACGAACCAGGAGCCGAACGAGCAGCAGTGGCGCGATATCCATTTTGGTTTCGCGGCGGCGCGTGATATTGGCCGGTGGGATATCGGTCAGAGCGTAGTAGTCAAACGAGAGACAGTAATTGCCGTTGAAGGCATTGAAGGCACGAACGCGGCGATTCGGCGTGGGGGCGAGCTCGGCGGAACCGGAACCGTCGTAGTGAAAGTGAGCAAACCACAGCAAGATTTACGCTTTGACGTACCGGCGGTGGGACCAGATACGATTCGTGTCATGCACGAAGTTCAGGCGGCGGTGTTAGCGATCGAAGCGGGCAAGACATTGATGATCGACAAAAAAGCGTTACTTCAGAACGCCAATGACAACGGCATCAGCATGGTTGCCGTCTCCCTGGAATCTCTCACCGTGTCCACTCCTCGTTAACTCGCCAGAGGAAAGCAGATCTTTTTCCTCGAGATACGAAGAAGCGCCGCTATCATCCACGTCTTTCCCGGATGCGCGGATTCAGGAGTTGACTCCTTCACAGGAAAGTGGCACCATTTCCAAACTTTCTTCATCTTCCCCGTTCGTTCCTACCTGTGGGGCTGTAGCTCAGTTGGGAGAGCGCTTGAATGGCATTCAAGAGGTCGTCGGTTCAATTCCGATCAGCTCCACTTTATTTTTGACATTCCTACGGAATGACAGTTTCAATGCCATTCAAGAGGTTGTGAGCTCGACTTCCTCAGGCTCATTTTTTCCTCTAATTTACGCAGAGAATGGCGAACCATCACGATCTCACGAACTTCATCTGGCAGATTGCTGACCTGTTGCGTGGTCCTTACCGTCCGCCGCAATATGAGCGGGTCATGTTGCCAATGACGGTCTTGCGCCGCTTCGACTGCGTGCTTGCTCCGACGAAGGCCAAGGTCCTTGCGGAACACGATAAGCGTAAAGGCGGCAGGCTCAACGACGATGCACTCGATACGCTTCTGAACAAAGCCGCCGGTCAGCGTTTCCACAATCACTCGCCACTGACGTTCGAGAAGCTGAAGGGTGACCCGGACAACGTCGAGAAGCACTTGGTCAGCTACATCAAAGGGTTTTCGGCCAACGTCCGCACCATCTTCGACTTTTTCGAATTCGAGGGTGAGATCGAGAAGATGCGTGAGGCGAACATCCTTTACCTCGTCGTCTCTAAGTTCTGTGACGTGAACCTGCACCCGAACGAAGTGCCGAACGAGCAGATGGGGCTCATCTTCGAGAATCTCATCCGTCGCTTCAATGAACTAGCTAATGAGACTGCGGGTGACCACTTCACCCCACGCGAAGTCATCCGGTTAATGGTGAACGTCTTGTTCATCAACGACGATAAGCTCCTCTCTACACCCGGTACCGTGCGTAAGCTCCTCGACCCCGCCTGCGGCACCGGCGGCATGCTGGCCGAGGCGCAGAACTACCTACGTGAGCACCACTCTGCGGCCAAGCTCTACGTCTACGGTCAGGACTATAACAAGCGCGCCTTCGCCACCGCAGCGTCCGATATGCTCATGAAGCAAGTAGACCACAATGGCAGCGGCGATAACGTGCGCTTCGGTGATAGCTTCACTGAGGATCGATTCCCAGACGAGACCTTTGACTACTTGCTCGCCAACCCACCCTTCGGCGTGGACTGGAAAAAGCAGCAGAAGGAGATTCAGCAGGAACATGACAAGCGTGGCTTCGCCGGTCGCTTCGGCGCCGGGCTTCCGCGTGTGAACGATGGCTCGTTACTCTTCCTGCAGCACATGGTCAGTAAATTCGAGACGGTACAGCCTGAGCAGCATAAGCACGGCTCTCGTCTCGCCATTGTTTTCAGCGGCTCGCCACTATTCACTGGCGGCGCCGGCTCGGGGGAGAGCGACATCCGCAAGTGGATCATCGAGAATGACTGGCTGGAGGCGATCATCGCTCTGCCGGAGCAGATGTTCTACAACACCGGTATCGGCACCTACATTTGGATCGTGACCAACCGCAAGGAGAAGCGCCGCAAGGGCAAGATCCAACTCCTCGACGCCCGCGAATTCTACATCCCCATGCGCCGCAGCCTCGGCGACAAGCGCCGCAAGATTGGCGAGAAGGACGACGGACGCGACCAAATCACTGAGATCGTACAGCTCTATGGCCGATTCACTGATGGCGATACGTCGAAGATTTTCGATAATGCCGACTTCGGCTATACCCGTGTCACCGTCGAGCGACCGCTACGCCTGCGTTACCAGATGACCGTTGAGGACAAGGCCTGCTTCCTCGATGCCTGTCCGCACTTGCTCGACGACGTACAGGCGATCGACAAAGCTCTTGGTCGTGAGCCACAGCGAAACTGGAATACCATATGGACGCGCATTGAAGAGTTGTTGCGCATTCGTAAGTCGCGGTGGAAAGCTTCCGAGCAGAAGCTTTTCCGTAGCGTCTTTACGCAGAAAGACCCCAAGGCTGAGCCGGTGGTTATCGGTGGCCGCGAAGAAGGCTACGAACCCGACCCTGACCTCCGTGACTTCGAGAACGTACCACTCAAAGACGACATCGTCGCCTACTTCGAGCACGAGGTGCGGCCCCATGTACCTGACGCGTGGATGGATCGTAGCAAAGACAAAGTAGGCTACGAGATCAACTTCAATCGCCACTTCTACAAGTACACACCGCCACGTCCGCTGGAAGAGATCGATGCCGAGCTGAAGCAGGCGGAGGAGGAGATCATGCGGTTGCTGCGGGAGGTGACGGTATGAACATCCCATCCCGCACTGTGCTGCCAAACTGGCCCAGCTATGTTCCTCATGGCTGGGAAGTGCTTCGGCTCAAGTGGCTGGTGCTAAGCGTTGAGTCCGGTGTCAGTGTGAACGCGACCAATGAATCCGCGGCAGCTGGTGAACTCGGTGTTCTAAAGACGAGTGCTGTGGCTGGCGGCATCTTCTTTCCTTACGAGAACAAGGCGGTGTGGGACTCAGAAACTGACCGTGTAATGTGTCCTGTGCGCTGTGACACCGTGATCATGAGCCGGATGAATACTCCGTCGCTTGTCGCGGAGAGTGGCTATGTAGATAGGAATCATCCTGACTTGTTCCTGCCTGATCGACTCTGGCAGATAACATTCGACCCCAAACGGGTCTTCACGCCGTTCATGGCTAAGGTGCTCGCGTGTTCAGGAGCGCGATCTACTTTGTCAGAAATGGCAACCGGAACTAGCGGTAGCATGAAGAATCTCACTCAAGAGGACATGCTGAACCTTCCGGTGCCGCTTCCGCCTCTCGCCCTACAACGTATCATCGCCGACTACCTGGACTGGGAGACTTCGCGGCTGGATAGCCTAGTGGTGGCGAAGGAGCGCGTGTTGGGGCTATTGGCTGAGAAGCGTCGCGCGCTCATCACCCGTGCCGTCACGCGCGGCCTCGACCCTAACGCCCCCCTCCGCGACTCCAGCATCCCTTGGCTAGGCGAGATTCCGGCGCATTGGGAACTGATTCCACTCCGATTCCTTGTGGACATCGTTGGCGGCGCGACGCCGGACACGGGGAAAGCCGAGTTCTGGGACGGTGACATTCCTTGGGTCTCGCCCAAGGACATGAAGCGGGACGAAATAGAGGACGCAGAGGACCACGTGACCCGGTTAGCGCTTACCTCAAGCGCGCTCCGGCTGATTGAGCCAGGGGCGGTGTTGATTGTCGTAAGAGGAATGATCCTGGCTCATAGCTTTCCTACAGCGGTGACGACACAGACCGTCACGATAAATCAGGACATGAAGGCGCTTCGATGCCGCGCTTCACTGCAGCCGCGCTTCCTCCGCGGCTTCTTCCGAGGAACGGAAACGCAAGTTGTTTCACTTGCCGATGCATCCGCACATGGCACCCGTAAGCTCGAAACAGAAGTGCTGGGCCGATTCGAAGTGTGCGTGCCCCCACTCGAAGAGCAGCGTGCCATTGTTGCTCACATTGAGAAAGAGACCGCCAAGCTGGACGCCTTGCGCGAGGCGACAGAACGAACGATAGGGTTATTGAAGGAACGCCGTGCTGCTCTCATTGCAGCGGCAGTGACGGGCAAGATTCAAGTTCCATCTGCGCCATGAAAATAAAACAACTGCAAATTGCGAACCTTCGAGCTTTCGAACAAGCCGAGGTCGATTTTCGCCCCGGCATGAATCTGCTTGTCGGCGTGAATGGTGTTGGGAAAACTACCGTGCTCGATAGCTTGCGCATACTGCTGTCAAAAGTGCTGCCTGAAGTCACCGCGTCCAGAAGTCGCCCGCTCTCCTTTTCCATGGAAGACATTCGCGGTAACCAGGAGGCCCTCACGATAAAGCTACAGTTCGAACTAGCGGAGACGGACTTTACCTTCCTCGTGCATAAGCAGTCCAGACTTTTTATTGAGCACAAGGCAGGTGTAGTGCGTGAGCAAACCTTGGGTACGCCGGACCAAGAGGAATGCCAACCAAATTTGTCGACACTGGCAAAGAGCTTAAAAGTCGCTGTCGAGCAACCGCTAGGTATTTTTTTCTCTACAAGCCGTTCGCTAGTGAGCGATGCTGTCTCCCCTAAAGGTAGGACGGTAGGTGGGCAAGCCGCAGCCTTTGCAGACGCATTGATAAGCCATGAGCTTCGCCTCGCCGAAATGGCCTACTGGCTCAAGGCGCAAGAAGAGCTTGGACGAGAACAACCAGTTACTCTCAAGCATGTTGCAGCGTTGCGACATGCAACTTCGCGATTTTTACCTGAGTGCAAGAATCTTCGAGCAGAGACGCAGCCGAAGCCGAGATTACTGATTGATAAGAAAAAACTCACGCTGGATGTACGACAACTTTCCGATGGAGAGCGAGGATTGCTGGCGCTGGTGCTCGACCTGGCTCGAAGACTGTCGCAGGCCAACCCTGCGCTACCAGACCCGGTCTCAAAGGGGCGAGCGGTAGTGCTCATCGACGAACTGGACCTCCATCTGCACCCGAAATGGCAACGAACCATTGTCGAGCGGCTGACCCGAACATTTCCTTGCTGTCAGTTCATCGCTACTACGCATTCTCCGCAAATCGTCTCAGCGGTGGAGCCTGAGCAAGTCCTGCTCTTGACGGATCAAGGAGTAGTTCGTCCTGATCGCACGCTCGGCATGGATTCCAATTGGATTCTTCGTCATCTCATGGAAGCTGACGAACGGCCAGCGAGTGCGAAGAAAGCAATTGATAGTATCGAGGTCCTCATCAAAAAGGGAAATTTCAAGAAAGCGCGTGCAGGAATCGCGGAACAGCGCAAAAAGGGGCTTGATCTACCCGAGTGGTCAGTCTTGGAAGCTCGCATGGCCCGCATGGAGATACTGGCAGAATGAAGCACATTCAGAAGGGCGGACCTCCCCACGATTATGCTGCCTGGTGTAGTCGCGTTAAGGGAACTAACGAGGAAGATTATCGAAGGCTGCAGAATCCAGCAAAGGCTAATCTGCACCTGAGTCTCTTAAAAGAGCAAGGTTGGCTATGTGCTTACACAATGAAGCGGATTGATGAAGCGTCCTCACATATCGAACACATTAAACCGGAAAGTCTTTGTCGCAGTGACAAGCTAGGCTCAGATTTAGACTATAAAAACATGACTGCGTGCTATCCCCGAGTAGGAATGAGCGGACAATGTCGCTATGGAGCCCAAGCAAAGGGCCAATGGTGGAATCAAGACGGAACGATGTTCGTTTCACCCTTACACCCGAACTGTGAGAAACGATTTCGTTTCTACTTGGATGGGCGTATTGAGGCTGTGGGGGGTGGTCAGGCTGCGCTCAACACCATCGACGTACTCAAACTGGATCACGCTACACTTACGGATGAGCGGCGACGAGTCATTCACGAGTTTGTTTATGGCCCGTCGGGAGCTGACCCGCTCTCCACTGCGAAAGTAAAATTGGCCATTCAGAATATTTATACGCCGAACCATGGTAAGTTTTATGAATTCTGTAAGGCGATTCATGACGCGTTAGCAGAACATTTGAAAGACCTCGAAAGAATTGCCAAGCGGCGGAAGTTCTCACGAAAGAAGAAGTAACATGAACCCAACGGCAGCGATTCACGGCGAGACGGCCTTCGAGACGGTCATCGAATCTTATCTGCTGTCCCACGGCTATATGAAAGTAGACAAGGCGGGTTTCGATCGGTCTCGGGCGATCTTTCCGGAAGTGGCGCTTGAGTTCATCCGTGCAACACAAAAAAGGGAATGGGAAAAGCTCGAAGCGTTGCATGCAGAGAAAACGGGCGAGCAGGTGCTTAACGACCTCTGTAAATGGATGGATACATACGGCTCATTGGCTACCTTGCGCCATGGGTTCAAATGCTATGGGCGGACACTGCATATCGCCTTTTTCAAGGCAGCGCATGGGCTCAATCCTGAACTGGAAGCCCGCTACGCCGCTAATTGTGTTAGCTTCACCCGACAACTCCATTACAGCGAACGTAATGAGAACTCTTTGGACGTGACGCTGAGCCTCAATGGCGTGCCAATCGCAACGGTCGAGTTAAAAAATCCGCTGACCGGGCAAACTGTCGACAACGCACGCGCGCAATACTGTAAGGACCGTGATCCACGCGAGCCAATCTTTGAGTTCAAGCGTAGGACGTTGGTGCATTTCGCGGTCGATACCGAAGCAGTGTTCATGACCACGCGACTGGCAGGCGGCGTAACGCATTTCCTGCCGTTCAACAAAGGCTGTGACGGAGGGGCGGGTAATCCACCTGACCCGCAAGGGCGCACGTATCGCACGGCGTATTTATGGGAAGAGGTCTTGCAACGAGACAGCCTCTTGGATCTCCTTGCGCGTTTCCTCCATCTGCAAATCGAAGAGAAGCGCATCGAAGATGGCCGGAAAGTAAAAAAGGAAGAGATGATCTTCCCGCGTTACCATCAGCTGCAGGCGGTGCGACAATTAGAGGCAGCCGCGCGTACAGACGGGCCGGGACACAACTACCTTATAGAACACTCCGCCGGCAGCGGGAAAAGCAACACCATCGGCTGGCTGGCGCACAGGCTGGCGTCGCTCCATAACACACAAGACCAGCGCGTGTTCGACAGCGTGATCGTGGTGACTGATCGTATCGTCCTCGATCAGCAATTGCAGGACACCATCTACCAGTTCGAGCACCGCCAAGGCGTCGTACAGAAGATCGACGAGAGTTCAAAACAACTGGCGGAAGCGCTCGAAAGCAGCGTGCCGATTATCATCACCACCCTGCAAAAGTTCCCGTTCGTGTCGCGACAGTTGTTAAAGTTGGCCGAAGAGCGGGGAGAACAGGGAAGCGGGGTGCTGCGGACGCGACGTTGCGCGGTGATTATTGATGAGGCCCATAGTTCGCAATCAGGCGAGGCTTCGACAGAGCTAAAAGGCGTGCTTGGCGGCGAGGAATTGCGCAAGGAGGCGCAGAGACGCGCCGCGGAAGAGAGTCTCGAAGATATGGAGCAACTCTTTCGCAGCATGGCTAAGCGCGGACGACAAGCGAATTTAAGCTTTTTCGCCTTCACCGCTACTCCTAAGCATAAGACGCTAGCGGTGTTCGGCCACAACGGCCAACCCTCTCACCGCTACACCATGCGGCAAGCGATTGATGAAGGCTTCATCATGGACGTGTTGCAGCATTACACGACCTACGCCACCTACTTCAAACTGCTGAGAACCTCCGCGGACGATCCCAACGTAAAGCGCAAAAAAGCAGCAAAGGCGCTAGCGCGGTTTCTCCGCCTGCATCCGTACAACATCGCGCAGAAGACCGAAGTGATGGTGGAGCACTTCAATGCCGTGACGCGCCACAAGATCGGCGGCAAGGCAAAGGCCATGGTGGTGACAGGCTCGCGCCTCGAAGCAGTGCGCTACAAGGAAAGTTTCGACCGGTACATCAAAGAGAAGGGCTATCCCATCAAGACTCTGGTGGCGTTTTCAGGAACCGTCATTGACGACAAGCTCTCGGACAATACCTATACCGAAGAGGGAATGAACGGCGGCATTAAAGAGAAGGAGCTGCCGGAGAAATTTGCTTCATCGGAGTATCAGGTCTTGCTCGTCGCGGAGAAATACCAAACCGGCTTCGATCAGCCGCTGTTGCACACCATGTATGTGGACAAACGGCTGGCAGGCATTCAGGCGGTACAAACGCTGTCGCGCCTCAATCGCATGCACCCGCTGAAGGAAGACACGTTCGTCCTCGATTTCGTCAATGACCGACAAGAGATTCAGGAAGCGTTCAAGCAGTTCCATGAGGGAGCGGTGATGGGCGAGGAAGTTGACCCGGCTCGCCTCTATCAAATCAAAGCAGACCTCGATGGCTCAGGCATTTACCTTGCGGAGGAGGTGCAGCGCTTCTGCGCCATCTTCTTCAAGCCCAAAGAACGTCAGAGCCCGGCTGACCATCAGGCCATGAATGCCGCGCTTGATCTTGCAGTCGATCGCTTCCGCGTCTTACAGCAGAACGAGGAGGAAGAGGCGGAACTGTGGCGCGGCAAGCTGCAGGCATTCCGTAACCTGTACTCGTTCTTGAGTCAGATTATTCCCTATCAGGATTCCGACCTGGAGCAGCTCTACACCTTCCTTCGCTACCTCTCGGCAAAACTCCCGAAACGATCCAACGGACCGCAATATACTTTTGATGACGAAGTGCGGCTGGAGTATTACCGCTTACAGAAGATCAGCGAGGGGTCTATTAGCTTGAAAGAAGGCTACGCACGCCCATTAGATGGCCCAAGCGAAGTCGGCAGTGGCATGGTGCGTGAGGAAACCGTGAGGCTTTCTCGCTTGATTGATGTGATGAATGAACGATTCGGAACGGACTTCACGGAAGCAGACCAATTGTTTTTCGACCAGATCATTGAGGCTGCGCTCGCTGACGAAGCCCTGCAGCAAGCGGCGAAGGTAAATCCTGTCGACAAATTCGCCCTCGTATTCAACAACCTGCTCGAAACCCTTTTCGTGGAACGGATGGACCAGAATGAAGAAATCTTCGCACGATTCATGAATGAGGAATCCTTCCGCAAAGTCGTCGGGGCGTGGATGGCGTCGGAGGTATACCGGAAGCTTGGTAGTGAAGCCAGAAATCCCGCGAGCTATTCGGTAAGTAAGAGCCAATCAACATGAAGACTCTCAATTCATAGAAGGAAGCGCACCAAAGACACATTTCCCCTTTCAGTCGCTTGTGGTACAGATTCGCCATGATCGACTTTACCCCTCCTTCGCACGTGCAGTCCACGGTGAGTAACATCCATTGTTTCATTGAAGATGAGCTCAAACCAATTGAGCGCGATCTCGCCGGGCATCTCACTAATGAACATCTTTACTTGCAAGAAGACGGTAATCTGGCGCCAGAGGTGTTAGAGGCGCAACACACTATTCGTATAAAATCGGCGGAACGCGGCTTCTACGCTTTACACATGCCCAAAGAGGTTGGCGGTGGCGGCTTTAGCCTGACTGATATGTTTTTCGTGCACGAAGCCGTATATCAACATGGCATCGGCGTCACCCAGTGGATGCTGTCGTGGACCGAAGGTCCCAATCAGATGTTGATGTTCCTGAACGATGAGCAGAAGCAAAAGTATCTCGCGCCGCTGATGCGCGGCGAACAGACCGCCGCTTATGCCATCACGGAGTATCGCGGCGGTTCGGATGTGCTGGGCATGGAAACCCGCGGCGAGCGTCGTGGAGACGAATGGATTATTAACGGCACGAAAGCCTATATTACCAATGCCCAATATGCGGATGTGATCCTCGTCTGTGCGATGACTGATCCTGACAAGCGCGGAGCGGGCGGTACAACTTTTATCGTTGAACGCGACGTCCCGGGACTGAAGATCGGTCGCACCTATCGCACTATCATGGATGACGGCATGACGGGTGAGTTGATTTTTGATAATTGCCGCGTGCCGCATGGCAACACCTGGGGTAAAGAAGGAGAAGGCTTCTACCTGAGCATGGGCATGATCAACTGGATTCGCGTGCGGCGCGGCGGCATGTGCACGGGGTTGGGCCAATATCTCCTCGACCGCTGCGTTTCTTATAGCAAGAATCGCCAGGCCTTTGGCGGTCCACTGAGCCGCTTTCAGGCGTTGCAATGGATGATCGTGGATTCTTATCTTGACGTACAAGCCATGCGCAGCATGTCGCTCCAATGCCTGTGGCAAGCCGATCAAGGCAACCTGTGGACGCTCAGGATCGATCCTCAGCTGGTACAAGTGGTCTGCGCCCTCAAGGTTTTCTGTGATGAAGCACTGTATCGTGTCGCTGACCGCACCGTGCAACTACATGGCGCGCACGGCCTTATGAAAGAATCCGGCATCGAAAAGATTTTCCGCATCGCGCGTAATCTCCGTATTCCCGGCGGTACGGACGAGATTCAGCGCGTGAACATCGCCAAAGCGCTCGGGCTATAGAAAAGTTCCCAACTGTCAGCCATTCGCTTTCAGCTTTCCAACAGAATAGCTAAAGACATAGACTGCCAATGGATAAACAAGGAACTCCATCACCTGTAACACCAGTCGCATCCGAGACGGTTTCACCTCCGGCCTCACGGTTCACGCCTCTTGAGGCAGCGGAAGCTGGAGGCGGGATTTTTTACGGCTGGGTAGTGGTCGCCTGTGCCTTCACCGTGTTGTGCATTGCCTACGGCGTTCAGTTCACGTTCGGTGTGTTCATGCCGGCGATTTCCGCTGACACCGGCTGGGATCGCGGCAGCCTCTCCCTTCCCTATTCGCTCTACGTCTTTGTCTATAGCGCTTTGGGGATTGTCACTGGTCGCTTTACCGATCGTTGGGGACCGCGCATCGTGCTGACCGTGGGCGGCTGCCTGCTCGGCAGCGGCATCATTCTGGTCAGCCAGGTCCAGACATTGTGGCAGCTGTATCTTTTCTTGGGTCTTATCGCTGCTTCAGGAATGAGTGCGGCCTACGTGCCTTGTAACGCCACGGTCGTGCGCTGGTTTACCCTGAAGCGCGGATTGGCGTTAAGCATAACTTCAAGCGGAGCCAGTTTTGGCATGTTTATCTTTCCGCCGCTCACCACCGCGCTCATTGCCGCCTACGGGTGGCGTTCTAGCTATATCATCTTAGGTGTGCTCGCACTCGCAGTGATCAGCCTGTGTGCAACCTTCATTGTGCGCGATCCGGAAAAAATGGGCTTACATCCAGACGGCCACCCTCCTTTGGAGTCATCCGCCAGCGATACGGTTCAACCGCTTTTCTCTGCTGAGGATTGGACGCTGACGAGCGCCAAACGAACGGCGGCCTTCTGGATGCTCAATGTGATCTTCACTCTCACTTGGTTAGTGGTCTTCATGCCAATGGTTCATATCGTTCCATTCGCGGTCGATCTTGGCATATCTGAGTTTCGCGCCGCCATGACCATTAGCGTCATTGGATTCGCCGGATTTGCTGGACGACTCGGCATCGGCGCGATTTCGGATTATCTCGGCCGTGTTCCAACCCTGGGCTTATGTCTGCTCCTACAAGCTTTCTCTTTCCTCGGGTTTACCGCTAGCACCGGGATGGCGCTGTTATATCCCGCGGCAGCTGTATTCGGCTTTTCTTATGGAGGAGTTACCGCACTGTTTCCCGCGCTCATCGGAGACTTCTTCGGTCGAATGGCGGTCGGATCCATTGTCGGTTTTATTTTCGCTCTCGCCGGATCGCCAGCGGCGTTTGGACCGCTCATTGCCGGCTATATCTACACGGCGACGAGCAGTTATAATGCTGCGTTTCTGTTAAGCGCCGCCTTGAACACCGCAGCCTTGCTATTGCTCTTTTTATTGAAAAAGCCACAGCACCCAGCTACATAGTCAAAAAAGCTTCCGCTCTCTTGACTGCCGGAAGCAACCTCTTAAGATTCTTATATCTTCAATCGATTCGGACGACAGAAGAAAATTACGGCCCCTCTACCAAGATGGAGAGGTGGAAAGGACTAACAAGTGCATAAACGGAGTGGGTATACCAAAGCAGCAGGCGCCCTCATCGCCATTGCTCTCTTGGGAACGTCCATCGGATGTTCACAGCCTTTATCAACGCGAGAAAAAGGGGCGTTGGTGGGAGCCGGCGTTGGCGCAGGCACCGGAGCAATCTTCGGAGGCGGCACAGGGGCGGCCATCGGCGGCGCCGCCGGAGCCCTGGGTGGAGCAATTGTCGGCGATCAGATGCAACGCCGAGAAAATGACCAGTACTACGAGGACCAACGTCGTCGCGAGCAAGAGGAATACGAACGCCAGCAACGCGAACTCGAACGCCGCCGTCGGGAACGTTACGACGACAATTGATTGATATCAACCACTACGGTTCGCAACTCAATATTCTTGACGGAAGAGG
>JBFWZL010000149.1:0-12467 GCA_050185455.1 Binatia bacterium
CACACCGACTGGATCGACCGCGTATGCTTTAGCGGCTGGCGGACCGATTATTGATCCTGCAATCGGAGTTGTCGTTTTGGCTCCGATTTGCCCTCACACCTTAAGCAACCGGCCCATTGTCATTCCCGATCAGGCCAATATTCAAGTTGTGCTGCGTACCGCTGACGAAGAAGTCATTCTCACCCTTGATGGACAAGAAGGCTTGCCCATGAAAGTTGGTGATACGGTAAGCATCAAACGTTCTGGCATCACTGTAGCGTTCGTTCAGCCCCCGAACCGAACTTTTTTCGACGTGCTGCGCAGCAAGTTACGTTGGGGCGAGCGATAGCGTTTCGTGACAGCAACTGGTTCATTCCAATCCGGCTTTGCGCGCGGCATGAAGGACACGCTCCAAGACTGCCGGGTCCTTGTAAGGAAGTCGTTGCTGAAGGGTGGCAAGCGAAAATCCCGGACCGAGTTTCTGAAGCATCCCTCCCGAGGTTCTCGCTTCTTGCGCCGATCCAGTTTCGCCATAAATGATCGCGAGAAACCCATGAGCGGGTATAAAATCCGGATTGCGAGTCAGCGCCCGTTTGAAGATCGCTATGGCTTCTTCGTACTGCCTTAACAAATAATAAGCGTGCCCTAAGTCCCAAAGGTACCAATTGGGATACTGCGGATTGAGACGCATCGCTTTTTCCACAAGACTAGGTGAGTTCTCAGGTTTTCCTGAAAAATTACAGACATCAGCAAAAGCGGAATAGGTATCGGCGCGATTCGGGTCTAGAACAAGTGCTCGTTCCATTTCCGCGGCCGCCAGATCGTGTTGTTTCTTCCAGAGATAGACAATGCCCAGCAGCCGATGACCATCGGAAAGCAGAGGGTTAGCCGCAATCGCTTTTTGCGCTGCGGCAAAAGCGTACTCAAGCGTTTGTGGATCATTGCTCCAACCCACGGTCCATTGCTCAAAATAGACCCAGCCCAGACACGCATGGGCTGTGGCGAATTGTGGGTCGAGTTCGATAGCCCGCGTGAACAGTTGCTGGGCAGTTCGATTGGCCGCCTGCATGGAGCGCATATGAAAGTCGAGTCCGCGCAGATAGCAATCATACGCTTCAACGTTTGTGGTCAGTGGCCGCCCCAAGAGGCGTTGCTCCCCTTCGGTCAACTTGATTTCGAGCGCATCGACGATCTTTTTTGTCACTTCGTCCTGCAACGCGAAAATATCTTCGAGGTTTCGGTCATAGCGCTCGGCCCACAAGTGATACCCCGTAGGTGCGTCGATGAGCTGAGCGGTAATGCGGACGCGAGCCCCTGCCTTACGGATACTCCCTTCAAGAACGTAGCGGACGCCGAGGTCCATGCTCACCTGCTCGGGTTTGATCGCTTTGCCTTTGTAGGTAAGGACCGAATTGCGAGAGATGACAAATAGACCCGAAAGCTTAGAAAGATCAGTGATGATGTCCTCAGTAATCCCATCGCTGAAATACTCCTGCTCGGGATCGCTACTCATATTGACAAAAGGCAACACGGCAATCGAGGGCTTGTCGGGAAAGGAAAACGCTGGGGTCTGGAAAGCTGAGGGCTCTTCCTTTCGAGTTGGGGAAAAGGAGACCGAGGGTCGTTTGGGCGTTCCCTGAATACGATAGGCGCGCACAGGCTTTGCAATGTTTTTGACCGCTTGTTCTCCTAGCGATTCGTACTCCAAGGCGAGCTTGTTCTCGACCTGATCATAGACTGTGCCTGAAATGCAGACACCGCCTGCGTCAGCTAAGCTTTCCAAGCGCGCCGCGATGTTGACGCCGTCGCCATAAATCCGTTCACTTTCGACAATCACGTCGCCGAGATTAATCCCGATGCGAAACTCCATACGACGAGGAGGCGGCAGCTCGGCGTTTCTTGCCCTTAATTCTTGCTGGATCTCGACGGCGCATTGCAAAGCATCGATCACACTAGAGAACTCAGCCAGGATATTATCTCCTGGAGAATCGACCACTCGGCCGCGATGTTGCCGAATAAAAGCGCTCATGACTTCTCGGTAAGTCGTGAGTGTGCGAACCGTCGCCACTTCATCCTCGCCCATGAGGCGACTGTACCCGGCGACATCAGCGCTGAAGATTGCCGCGAGCCGCCGTTCAACCGTCTTTGGAGGAGCAATGACCGGATATTCTTCGCTTGCCATTAGAGGCGATTATTCAGCTCTCCCCTTATCGCTGTCAACCGGCTTTCACTCTTGAGGGGAAAGGAAAAAACCGATCCTCAGCGTAGCCCTAGCCGTTTCATGAGTCGCGACAGGTTTGATTGCGGCAATCCGAGCTGTCTTGCAGCCTCGGTCTGACTACCCCTCGCCGCCTGCAACGCCTTACGGATACGTTCACGTACAAAGACGTCAATCGCCGCCGAGAGCGGCAGTGTCTCGTCCATCTCTGCCACGTTTACCTGTACACTTTCTTTGGGACCATTATGTTTTCGCATTTCGACCGGCAGATCCGGAAGAGAAATCTCAAATCCAGGAGAAAGGACAACAGCTCGCTCAATGGTATTTTGTAATTCTCGCACATTGCCCGGCCAGGAATAGGTTTGGAACCTCTGCAGGGCTTCAGCCGTAACCTCCATCGGCGGGCGGTTAACCTCTCGACAGTAATGACCCACGAAATGTCGGACGAGCAGAGGGATATCGTCGCACCGTTCTCGCAATGGTGGGAGAATAATCGAAACAACATTCAACCGGTAGTACAAATCCTCGCGAAAAGCGCCGCGTTGTATAGCTTGACGTAAATCACGATTCGTGGCGGCAAGAATGCGGACATCGACACGGATATCCTTTGTCCCTCCTACGCGTTGGAATTCTCTTTCTTGCAAAACTCGGAGCAGTTTCGCTTGCAAGTTTGAAGCGAGGTCGCCAATCTCGTCAAGAAAAATCGTGCCGCCATCAGCAAGTTCAAAGCGTCCTTTCTTTTGCGCAATCGCGCCGGTAAAGGCGCCTTTTTCGTGCCCAAACAGTTCACTCTCCAACAACTCCGGGGTGAGCGCTGTACAGTTTACCGCCACAAACGGTTGATCGGCGCGCGGACTCCATTGGTGAATGGCTCGCGCAACCACTTCTTTCCCAGTCCCGCTTTCTCCCAAAAGCAAGACAGTCGTGTGCCTCACCGCCGCCGTACGGGCTAAACGGATAGCCTCCTGCATGGTCGTGCTTGACCCAACAACTAGGCGGTAGCGATCCTGAATCTGTTCCTGCAGCGCCACTCCGGCGTTGCGGATGCTGGTAAACGTCTTCGCTTGCGTGATCGCTGTCGCCGCGAGGCTGCCAAATGCGAGGAGCAGTTGGAGATCATCTTCAGTGAAACCTGAGGGATTCGTCGTATTCAGCGCCTCGACAACACCTATGATGCGATTACGCAGTTTGAGAGGGGCGCAAAGCGCGGATCGCGTTTGAAATCCGGTTTGCTGATCAATACCGCCAAAAAACCGGGAGTCTCGTGACACGTCATTACTGATAACGCCCAACCCCGTGCGAGCCACCCAGCCGGCGATGCCTTGATCCAATTTAATGCGAAACTCCTCTACTTTTACCGTTCCTTCCATAGCGAAGAACGTAATCTGCCGGGCAACGTCATCAATCAACCCAAAGCTGCATCCCTCGACACCGAAAAGACGAATCACAGCCTGCAAAATTTCTCGCAACAGCTCATCCGGCTCGACCGTGCTCATCAGGAGCTGATTGATATCCGTCAGAGTCGTCAGTCGTGTGCGAAGTTCTTCAACTAACGTTGCCATGATAGAAGGATATAGCACACCGAGTCATCAGATATAGCATTTTGATATGGAACAGCGAGCCGTGCAATTCCAGCCTCTTATGTCGCGTTAAGCGCGTTATCTTACGACCATTCATACCAAATCGATATATCAATTTGAGTTAATGATCCTATCTTACGGGTGGTCTTTAACTCCGCCCATCACACGTAAGAGCAGAAAAAGGTGCAATGTTGAGGAGTTATGCATAATGCGGCCGCTCTACCATCTATCGGCATGGTTCCTGCTCCTCAAAATTCACGAAGAAAAATCTTTATATAGGAAAGGGAACAAGCCATGTGGAACTCACTCTTTCAGGCGGGGCTGGCAGTCTCAACAGCTGACTTCACCAATGAATTATCTTGGTTAACAATTGGATTAGCCAGCGTAGTCTTACTGTCCGCAGCGGCGATTGTGTCAACGGTGCTGGCTGGACGTAAGGATGAGCAGCTTCTTCGCAAGGCTCTGCTGGAAGAGGTTTCTTATCACGAAGCAGCGTAACAAACAGCAGTGTTAGGAGAAGAGATAGGCCATGTTGAACCGCGTTTTTGAAGAATTCTTGGTTGCTAGCCTCGTGCTTCTCTACGGCTCCTTTTTCCTCTGGTTGCAACAGGCGCTGACGAACTATCGAGTGTTCTAGCAAATCCTCTAGATACCCATAGCAAAAACGATAGGCAAGCAAGGATGTAGCGCCAACGCCTTATCTTCCGTCAGTTTCTTTCTCTTTCATTGAAGACGTCTTTTTCGTTCGCTGCATCCCAGGTCCTTTTTCCTACTTCTTCTCTCTCGTCTCTCGTTCGTATATATCCTCATCCAGTGACATCTGTCGAAATCGGGGGAGAGGGTAAGGAAGCATGGAGCGAATCTACCGTCTGATCGTGTACCGGCCTAAGAGCGTTCTGTTCGTCCTTTTGCTTCTCACTGGCTTCTTTGCATATCATGCTCAGCACATTCGGCTCGACAGCTCCGTCGAGAGCTTGCTTCCAGAGGACGATCCGGAGAATCAATACTACAAAGAGGTGCGCGCGCTCTTCGGAAGTGATGAAGTTGGGGTGATCGGTCTCGTCTCAAATAGTATTTATACTCCCGAGATCCTACAAAAAATTCAGCGCCTGACAGAGGAAGTCGAAAAAGTTGATGGCGTAGAGAATGTCCTTAGCCTCGCTAATGCGGTCGATCCAGTCGCGGATGTCACCGAGCCGCCTCTTCTCATGCCGCGGATCCCGTCCTCACCCTCTGCGGCTGAAGATTTGCGAAAGAAACTGGAAGATCGTCCAATCTACCTAAAAAATCTGGTCGCCCCCGATGGGAAAGCAGCGGCCATCAATATCTTCTTCACGGACATTTCGAACGAAGAATTCATGCGTCGCGGCATCGATGAGGCGATCCAGGCAATCGTTGATCGGGAGAACGCAACGGCGCGTAAAGAGAACTTGCGGGAACGGTTGTATTATACTGGTCTCCCCCATTTCAAGGTATATTCTGCGACAGCGATGAGTCGAGACCTCACTCGATTTATCCCTCTCATGCTTTTGTTCATTGCCCTCGTGCTTTTCCTCAGTTTCCGTTCGTTTCGTGGGGTGCTACTGCCAACGCTCACTGTGATTGTCAGTCTCATTTGGACCTTGGGGATCATGGTGCTGGCTGGGAGTAATCTTAGCCTGGGTAGTATGGCGCTACCGCCTTTAATTCTTGTCATTGGCGTTGCCTATTCGCTTCATGTCGTGGCGGAATATTATGAACTCGCACGTTCAGGTCGTGCGGTTGACGAAGTGGTGCTGGAGACCCTTCAGGCGATCAACACTCCAGCACTCCTCGCCGCGCTCACCACAGTCTTAGGTTTCTTTTCACAGGTAGTAAACAACATCGTTAGTATTCGAGAGATGGGGATCTACTCCTCAGTCGGCATTGCTCTGGCGTTTGTATTCTCAGTTGTCCTTGTTCCAGCACTGCTAGCGTTGCTGGCTTTGCCGGCGAGAAGCGAATCGCTTTTTTCCCAAAGGCTGACGTCAGGACTGCGTCGCGTCGTGCAGACCGTGATTCACCATCGTCGTGCGATCATTACGCTTTGCCTCGGCGTTGCGCTCCTCGCTTTAGGATACGTCCCGGCAATCCAGGTCGATTCGGATTTTCAATCGTTTTTCCGCGCGTCCGATCCGATTCGGCAAGCTACAGACATGGTGAGCCGTCACTTGGCGGGCAGCATGGCTTTTAATGTCGTGGTGGAAGGGAAAGAACGTGACATTATGAAGCAGTGGGAAATGCTGCGCCGCCTCAAAAGCTTTCAGGACGCGATCGACTCCCTGCCCGGCATCGATAAAACGATTTCTTTTGCGGACTATTGTCTACTGCTCGACCGCGGCGTTCAAGAAGGTGGAGGAGGGATTGAAGTATCCGCCGAGGGAGAGCTTATAGAACCGTCAGAGAAAACAACTGGAGGGAAAACGACCTTTCTGGAAAATCCCGAACAGCTCAAAGGCGTGGTGCAATTGCTCGCCGGTCGTCCTAAGAGTTTCGCTCTAGTTATAGACAAAGATTTTTCGCGGACGAATATTGTGGTGCGTACGTCGCTGTCCCGCTCTAGTGACATCGCTGCGACGGTGGACAAAATTAAAGCCCTGGCTGCAGAGATTCTTCCCCCGGAATTATCGGCGCATCCGACTGGGAGTGTAATTTTACTCACTCGGACGACCGGCGATATTGTGAGTGGCCAGGTACAAAGTCTCGCCTTGACGGTGAGCGTCATTTTTGTATTGATGGCCACCATCTTCCTTTCGGTGCGAGTCGGTGTAATCGCCATGCTTCCCAATCTCTTTCCCATCGTGATCTTTTTCGGATTGATGGGCGCCTCAGGAGTCGTGCTGAATTTTGGCACCAACATCATCGCTTCAATCGCGCTTGGACTAGCAGTAGACGATACCATTCATATTATGTACCGGCTGAGTTCCGAAGTACGCAGTACGGAAAAAGAACGGGAAGCTTTGGCCGAGGCTCTTTCTTCCGTAGGCAAGCCCGCTTTGTATTATTCGTGCCTACTTTTCTTGGGATTTTTGACGCTGGGACTCTCGACATTTGTACCTATCCAGGAGTTCGGGGTGCTGTCAGCGGTAACAATTCTAGTCGGCGTTGCTGGTGAACTGTTGTTGCTGCCAGCGCTTCTGGCGACAACGCGCATTATCACACTGTGGGATCTGCTCTACCTGAAGCTCGGCAAAGATCCCCATCGCACCATTCCCCTGTTTGAAGGGTTACGTTCCTTACAAGCGCGTATCGTTACTCTTATGGGACAGTTCAAATCGTTCCCCGCCGGGCAACCGATTGTCCGTCAGGGTGAGGTTGGTAATGAAATGTACGTGCTCATCAATGGTTCAGCCGACGTCTTCATCACTTCCGCAGCTCAACGGCGAAAGGTGCGTACTCTCCACCGAGGTGAAGTCTTTGGTGAGATGGGGTTGCTTCGTCACCACGAACGGACTGCGGATGTGGTGGCGAACGAGGAGGTTGAGGTCATCGCCGTGAACGAGCAATTTCTTGACCGCATGCAACGACGGTATCCGCGTATTGGAGCAAAAATCTTCCTCAATATCGCGAAAATTATTAGCGACCGTCTCCAAGAGGCCCAACAACGGTCAAGTACGTAAGTACGACTAAAATGAAACCCTTCCTCTCCGGCCTCTCTTCTTGACGTACAAAGTAAGGAATAACACACCATGAGCTGGACACCTGAAATCGAGGAAATCGCACGTCGTCGGCAACATGCGCTGGAAATGGGCGGTAAAGAGAGAGTCGCTCGGCAACATGCGCAAAACAAACTTTCCGCACGTGAACGTATCATGCATCTACTTGATCACGATTCATTCACCGAGCTTGGCATGCTGGCGACACATCAAAGCCAGCGACCAGAAATGCAGGGTATGTACACCGCAGCCGATGGCGTCATCATGGGGTACGGTCGCATTGATGGCCGAGACGTCTTGATCGGAGCCGAGGACTTTACCGTGATGGGCGGTTCGGTAGGAATGACGGGGATTCTCAAGCGCGAGCGCGTGCTTGAACTGGCGCAGCAAACAAAGGTTCCAGTAGTTTGGCTGCTCGACGGTTCAGGGGCGCGGGCTAACGAGTGGGTGCGCGGTGGTTGGGTTGGCGGACGGCATTTTACGCTCATGTCGCATCTCTCTGGCGTTGTGCCGCAGGTCGTGGCGGCAATGGGACCATGTGCCGGTGATCCCGCGCTTATGGCTCCACTTGCGGATTTTGTCGTGATGGTCAAAGGCACAAGCATGCTGGCCGCAGGCGGCCCTCCCATAGTCGAAGCCGCGATCGGCGAGAAAGTCTCTAAGGAGGAATTAGGCGGCTCTGTCGTTCATTGTCACATCAGCGGCGTGGGAGACAACGAGGCCGAGGATGACGAAGATTGTCTACAGCTCATCCGTCGTTACTTGAGTTACTTCCCCACGAATGTCTATTCCTTGCCGCCTCGCTCCGACATCAAAGATGATCCGGAACGACGCGAGGAAGAACTGTTATCGATCGTTCCGCGTAATCGCAAACGTCCCTACGACATGATGCGGGT
Organism: Binatia bacterium; assembly: GCA_050185455.1. GTDB lineage: Bacteria > Desulfobacterota > Binatia > Bin18 > Bin18 > SYOC01. The sequence goes on from JBFWZL010000149.1 coordinate 8,348, forward strand.
AATCCAGCATATTACTGACCACGAGACGGTCTTCGAGATCAAGCCGCGGTACGGGAGATCGGTCATTACTTGTCTCGCTCGCATGGACGGAGAAGTTGTTGGTGTTGTAGGAAATCAACCCTTGCAGTTGGCTGGTATTATCGACGGTCCAGCTGCAGACAAAATGACGCATTTCATTCAGCTTTGCGACGCGTTCCATATTCCTCTCATTTTCCTCTCGGATGTGCCCGGATTCATGACAGGTTCCGCCTCGGAACGGGATGCAACTTTGCGACGAGGATTGCGCATTGCGTATGCCATGGCCTTCGTGAGTGTCCCAAAGATCTCCGTGGTCTTGCGCAAGGCGTATGGTATGGGAGCGGTAGCGATGTGTGGGCATCAGAGCGGCCAAGTGCTGACACTCGTTTGGCCGTCGGGGGAATTTGGCGCTCTTCCTGTTGAAGGAGGCGTCAGCGCCGGCCATAAAAGCGCTCTGGAGACGGCGACGGACCAAACTCGCACTCGCGCGGAATTAGAGGGTTATTACAATCAGTTTGGCAGCCCGTTCTCAACTGCTGAGACGTTCAATTTCGATGATTTGATTGATCCGCGAGATACCCGGCCCTTGATTATCCGTGCGCTTCGCGCTGCGCGCGCAGGCAATACGGCGCCACTGGGACCAAAGACCCGTCACGGCATCATGCCGTAGGAAAATTGGGAATTGGAGATTGGGAATTGGCAACTGGCAAGAGACGGCGGAGCTGCGCAAGTTCAGCTTCTATCTTTTCTAGACGCTTCAGCATTTCCTGTTGTGGATCGCCGTGCAGATATCCATGCTCGACCAAGGCGATGAAAATTCGCGCGACTTCCTCAGCGGAAAGCGGTCCGTCCGGTTGATACCACTGGTAGAGCCAATTACACATGCCCAAGATGGCGAAAGAAAGCAGTTTCGGCGGAAGCGGCGCCAGTCGTCCCGCCTCAACGCCCTCGCGAATGACTTCTTCAATCAGCGTATCATACGCTCGACGCTCTATTCGTGCGCGCTCCGCCATCTCGGGCGGGAGATGGCTCTCTCCGCTAAAGAAAACCGACAGGAAATTACGATGATCCGCCATCAGCCGCACTTGGTGACGGATAATCTGACGGACTTTCTCTTCTGGGGGAATATCTTGAGCGCAGATTTGCCGGAGGCCGCGCTGGAAGATAGCGATTGAGCGCTCAAATACGCGGACCAGCAACTCCTCTTTGCTAGGACAGTAACGGTACAATGTGACGCGGGAAATACCTAGCCGTTCAGCTACGGCTTCGAGTGTGGTTGCCCGGTATCCTTGTTCTCCGAAACAAGCTGCCGCGGATTGGAGGATAGATTCCTCTCGTAACGTCTGTTTCGTATTCTTTTGTTGTGTTTTCTTACGCGCCATTCTCTGTGCGCTTACTGGATTCCTATCTGTCATGCAAGCGGACGAGCGACGGTAAGGCTCCCAGCTTCTATGGTTTCCTTGAGAACGACCGATAAGAAAGACCAGAAAAGAGGGACTTCTAAGAGGTTTTCGCTGATGGAAAATGCTCTGAGGAAAGGGCCTAGTTGTGAAAATTCTTGTTGTTGAAGATGAGTCTGTTACTCGCGGCGGCATCGTTGCTCTCCTGAAAAAGTGGGGGTATGAAACGGTGGAAACGGACAACGGGATTGCTGCTTGGCAAGTGCTCCAAGAGTCAGACGCCCCGCGCTTGGCGATCGTCGACTGGATGATGCCGGGAATAGACGGGGTGCAGCTTTGCAGAACCGTACGTCAACGCATGCCGGAGCCATATACCTACATCTTGTTATTGACCGCGAGAAATGAGCAGGAAGATATCATCAAAGGATTAGACGCCGGCGCGGATGATTATGTGACAAAGCCGTTTGACGCTCACGAACTGCAAATGCGTCTGCGCGCAGGAACGCGCATCCTTGAGTTACAAAACGAGCTTATTGCCGCTCGCGAGACCCGCAGGCAACAAGCCACGCATGATGTACTGACTGGAGCGCTCAATCGACGAACCGTGCTTGAAGGACTGCACCGAGAACTCTCACGCGCGCAACGCGAGGAGACGTCTGTTGGCGTCATTCTCATGGACCTCGATCATTTCAAACTGATTAATGACACGTATGGACATCCGATGGGGGACATGGTGCTTCGAGAAGCCGTTCAGCGCCTGCGACGTGAGTTACGCTCGCATGATTTGCTGGGGCGTTATGGTGGGGAAGAATTCTTAATCGTGCTGCCAGGTTGCCCGATTGCGGAAACAGTGACAGTAGCGGAGCGACTCCGGCAACGTCTGGCAAGCGAACCTATCAACCTTTCTGATGGACAAATTCTACTCACTGGCAGCTTTGGCGTTGCCTCGCTTACTGAAGATAGTGAACAAGCTGACACTCTAATCCAGATGGCCGACGCTTCCCTCTACCGCGCCAAACATGAGGGCCGCAACCGCGTTGTAAGTCAGGAACGTGAGGTCGCACTGATCGGTTGATTCACCGTTACGGAAAAGTGTGGGGCTGAGATTCGCCTTTAGCTTATCTCAACTCCTTCATTTGGCCTTCTTCCCGCCTCTTTCCTCACTTTACTTAATCGCCACCGCTCTCACTTGGTTGTAGTCCGTTAACCCCCGCAGACATTTAAGAATGCCGTCTTGCAAGAGTGAAGTCGTACCTTGGGACACTGCGAGTTTCTTTAATTCCACGACCGGAGCGCGTACATACATGAGGCTTCTGAGCTCCGCCGTTCCTATGAGGAATTCGTGCAAGGAGATACGCCCCTTATACCCGCTTTGTCGGCAGATGTCGCACCCTTTCCCACGCGCCAACAGGAATTTTTCATTGTATGGGATACCAAGTTGTGCAAACGCCTCTCCACCATAGCCGTATGCTAACGAATCGTATTCCGCCTTAGAGGGGTGGTACATTTCCTTACAGTGCGGACAGATGGTTCTCGCCAACCGCTGGGCCATGATACCGAGCAGGGCGTCGGCAAAATTGAAAGGGTCCATGCCCATATCCAGTAAGCGCGTGATGGTTTCCACTGCGCTATTCGTGTGCAACGTGCTCAGCATGAGATGTCCCGTCAGCGCGGCGTTAATAGCAATCTCCACCGTTTCGCGATCGCGGATCTCACCCACCATGATGACATCAGGGTCGGCACGTAGAAATGAACGCAGGGCTGCGGCGAAGGTGAAGCCGATCTTCGGGTGTACTTGGACTTGCCGGAGGCCTGCTTGTGTAATCTCGACGGGATCTTCCGCTGTCCAGATTTTTCTATTCGGGGTGTTGATGTAGCTGAGCGCCGAATGCAACGTGGTGGTCTTTCCAGAACCGGTGGGACCAACGCAGAGGATCATGCCGTACGGTTTTTGTAGGACTGACGTAAACTCACGGAAATTGCGTTCCGTCATCTGCATCTTGTCAAGAGGGATGGGTTCATTTGCCGCTAAAATACGGAGGACTGCATCTTCATTGCCAACGCCTGCGCTGGGGATGGTAGCCAACCGCAGTTCGATGTCTTTGTCTAGCAGCCGAAACGCGATCTTGCCGTCTTGTGGCTTGCGTTTCTCGGCAATGTCCAAATGCGCCATAACCTTGAGGCGGGACACGAGGGCGCGGCGGTGACTCGGCTGTACTTTCAGGTACTCATGACAATGACCGTCGATCCGAAACCGTACAATGGTATCCTTCTTCTCACCATTCGGTTCAATATGAATGTCTGAGGAACCCATTTTCACGCCTGCGGTAATAATTTGATTCACAAGTCTAACAATCGCGCTGTCATTTTCGTCGATGATAAGATCGAGATCCTCAGACGTTTGATCTTGTTGGTCTTCTGTGGCGAGCTGATCAAGAATGGCGGTAAGCGGGTCCTCGTCATCCGCCGCCTCTAGTTCTGTGGTATTGGCGCTCGCTGAGATTGAGTTGACATACTTTTGGATGTCTTCCCGCAAACCGATCCAGTACCGCACCTGTTTGCCAGGGAATAAACGTTTGATGTCTTGTGTCTTATGGAAGACAAATGGGTCGTCAATAAGCACCTCCACGGTATCATGTGTCGCCCGCAGAGGGATCCAATAGTTAATCTGAAGATAATTCGGGTTAATGTCTTTGATGAGA
>JBFWZL010000150.1:0-12439 GCA_050185455.1 Binatia bacterium
CTCGCCGTTGCGAATAGTCACGCCTTGAATAGAAGAACTCGCCGTTATCCCCTTTCCTGGTCCGGCGCCACTGATGACAAACCCATTCAGGTCAATGGAAATATTGTTGGCAGTTAACACCAAACAATCTTGTCCGTAAGAATATAGATCCTTTACTAGAACAAATGACGAGCGTTCGGCAACGGCCAGCTCCTGACAACGATCAATCGTCCGAACCGATTCTTCCGCCCAGGCTCCTCCAGTTCCCCACAGGACACTGACGGCCACCACGGTTCCTATCAGTTTTTGCAACATTCGCATTCTAGTGCTCCTCCTTTCAGGAAAGGGATTGCGCCGCTTACGGTTTCTTTTTGTGAGATACAGAGAGTAGCGCCGATTCCCACTTTTCTCTTCTTCTATTCGTAGCACACCCCTTTCTTACCATGCAAAAAGACCGGGAGCCTTGCGACAACGGAGCCGCCTCGTCTATGCTGCCTTAAAGGAGAAGAAGCAGTGAAGCCAGCTCAGGTGGCCGAAGCTCGCCGGCACACCCCGGAACCGACCCACGCCGGAACCGATTATCGCTCGGACTTTGAACGTGATCGCGCGCGCATCATCCATGCCGCCGCGTTCCGCCGCTTGCAAGGCAAAACCCAAGTTTTTGGCGTATACGAAGGCGACTTTTTCCGCACTCGTCTCACGCATTCTCTCGAAGTCTCACAAATCGCGAAAGGAATCGCGTTGGCCTTGGGCGCCGATACTGATCTGGTGGAAGCCGTGTGCCTTGCGCATGACCTTGGGCATCCGCCTTTCGGACACACAGGGGAGCAGGTTCTGCATGAACTTATGCACAACCACGGCGGCTTCGAGGGGAATGCGCAAACGTTTCGCATCCTCACTCGGCTTGAACGGAAGCATAGCGATTATGAGGGTCTCAATCTGACCTATCAAACCCTCGATGGCGTGCTCAAGTATAAGGCGTGCATAGACGCCGCTGCGATCGCTGCCTCGTCGGATGGACCGGTCAAGGGGTTTTATGCTGAAGATCGAGAACTGGTTGAGACGGTCATCAAGGCAACAGGCAACGGCTATGAGCGAAGCTTCGAGTGTCAGATCATGGATGTCGCGGATGACATCGCCTATTCCGTCCACGACCTTGAAGATAGCATGAAGGCTGGTCTTATTTCCCTTGCGGACTTCCGTCGCCCGCCGCACCCACGCGTCATCCGCGCGGTCAATGAAAAACTTACTCCCTTGGACGTACGTGTGAGCGGCGAGCATGTCCATGCGGAGTTACAAGCGATTGCAGATCGGTTAGAAATGCTGGAAAAAACCGCGGGGCGCGCCGCACGCAAGATGCTCACGCGCGATCTCATCCATGAATTCGCCAGCGCGGTAGGAATTCAATCCCCTGATCGCATTGACGCCGAGCCGCGAGCGCGTATTCGCATCGAAGTTCTCAAAGCCTTCGAATCGTACAAAGTCATTCATAATCCCCGTGTCACGACCCTTGGTCATAAGGGGAAAGAAGTACTCCGCCGGTTATTCGCGGTTCTCGATCAAGGGCGTGAATCCACGGGTTTGTTTCCGGAGGATCATGGCGAAGATTATGAACAAGCGTTGCTCGAAGGGAGCGAAACCGCACGGAAACGCGTCATTTGTGATTTTCTTGCAGGCATGACGGATTCGTACGCCATGCGGTTCTTTAGCCGCTTGTTCGTCCCCGGCGAGGGGAGTTTTTATGAAATGCTGTAACAGAGGAAGAATGAAACGGAGAAAAGAGTAGCAAGCTATTCATTGATGCGCCCCGATTCTCCGATTCCCCAATTCCTGCTTTATCTGAGCGCCACTGACGGATCACTCAGACGCGGCAGATTGAACCATACGTCATTACATACCTTTATTTCCTCTTCATCCAAGACGAGATCCACGGCCGGCAACGACTGCTTGAGCTGTTCAGGTGAAGTCGCGCCGACGATTGGTGATGTAATAGTAGGCTGCGCGAGCACCCAGGCAATGGCGATTTGAGTCAGAGATTTCCCTCGCGCGGAGAAGAAATCTTGCAGGTGTTTGACTGCGCCAAACTGTTCCTCTTGCCAGTAGCGTTGCCGGTAGATCTTCCCCGCTCGTCCCTCTAGCCCAAAGCGCATGCTCGCGGACGGCTCCGCTCCGTGGGTGTACTTACCAGTCAAGAATCCGCCGCCCAGCGGATTGTAGGGAATGACGCCGATCCCATAGTGGCGACACAACGGCAAGAGTTCGTTCTCAATCTCGCGGAACAGAAGGTTATAGCGCGGCTGGACACAATCAAAGCGCGCCAGGCCAAGTTTGTCACTGGTCCACAACGCCGAGGCGAGCAACCACGCCTGAAAATTCGAACAACCCAGATACCGCACTTTTCCCTGTCTGACTAAGCTGTCGAGCGCGTTCAATGTTTCATCAAGCGGCGTGTTCGGGTCCGGCGCATGCACCTGGTAGAGATCGACATAGTCCGTTTGTAAACGACGCAAACTAGCCTCGATAGCATCGCAGATATGTTTACGAGAGAGTCCTTGATCGTTTGGCCCCCGACCCATTGCTCCCCAGCATTTCGTCGCAAGAATAATTTTGTCTCGCTTGCCTTTGAGCCATTTCCCTACAATCTCCTCGGTGCGTCCCACCGTGTCGATTCCTCCGCCTAATGGATAGACCTCCGCCGAGACAAAGAAATCCACGCCAGCCTCAACCGCAGCATCCATGATCGCGAAACTTACTGCGTCATCACATTGTCGACCGAATGTCATTGTCCCTAAACAGAGCTCCGATACTTTCAGCCCTGTACGCCCCATGCGTTTGGTTTTCATCGTTACGCCTCCCTTCTTTTGTCTGGTGGTTATGTGGAGCAATCAGGAAGATCAAGCGCTCAGGTCTTAGTTATCAGCTTTTAGCCTTTAGCCAAACAGGGATCACATAAGAACACTGGGTTTTCTTTCATAACTGGTGTATGATTTTCCACAAAATCCAAAGTAAGGAACGTCAAGCCTGCTGGAGGGAGGCGTATGCAAAAAAAAGCAAAAACGTCGGCAAAAGTAGTTCCGTTACGACCGCGCAAGAAAGCGGCAGGCGTCCTGATGGACGAGCGCAGGGCGAAAACGCTGCATCAGCAAGACCATAACCATCTCTTCCACGGATTCATTCCGTTAAGCACTCACCAGAACACAGGCGTTCCAATTTTCGTCAAAGGACAAGGCGTCTACCTCTGGGACACGGGAGGAAAGCGGTACATTGATGGCCTCTCCTCTTTATGGAATGTCCACGTTGGTCATGGTCGTAAAGAAATCAATCGTGCAGTAGCGGCGCAGATGGACAAACTGGCGTTTGCACCAACGCTCATGGGCCCTACCGCCGTTCCGACCATCGAGCTTGCTGCAAAGCTCGTCAAGCTTGCCCCTAAAGGACTGACTCGGGTGATTTTCACTTCCGGCGGTTCGGAAGCGAATGAAACGCTGATCCGCCTGACACGCGCCTACTGGAAAGCGAAGGGTCAGCCGAGAAAGACAAAATTCATTAGCCTGAATCAGGGTTACCACGGCTCATCGAGCGGCGCCGCTTCACTCGGCGGCATCCCTATCTTCAATACGCAGATGGACCCTGGTCTGCCTGGCATGATCCACATGGCCCGCCCCTACTGTTATCGCTGCGAGCTAGGGAAAACCTATCCTACCTGTCAGATCGATTGCGCTGCGGAACTTGAACGGATTATTCAACGGGAAGGCGCGGACACCATTGGCGCATTCATCGCCGAACCGATTCAAGGAGTAGGAGGCGTCATCGTTCCGCCAGCGGAATGGCTGCCGAAGATACGTGAGATCTGTACAAAATATGATATCCTCATGGCGTGTGATGAAGTCATCACCGGCTTTGGTCGTACCGGTTCGATGTTCGCCTCGGCAGGCTCCGGCGTCACGCCGGACGTTCTTATCTCCGCCAAAGGCGTCACCAGCGGTTATCTCCCGTTAGGGTTGGTGTTGTTCAAAGAAGAGATGTTCCAGACGTTCATGGCGACCGGAGACGACTATGCGTTCTGGCACGGCTATACCTACACGGGTCATCCAACCGTCTGCGCCGCCGGTCTCGCTAACTTGGAGATTATCGAGCGAGAAAAGCTCGTCCAGAAAGCACGGGAGCAAGGGAAATATTTACGGAAAAAGCTTGAGACCCTGCGAAACCTGCCCATTGTCGGCGACATCCGCAGTCAGGGTCTTATTGCCGCGGTAGAGTTGGTCAAGGATAAAGAAACCAAAGAAATGTTTCCGGCGGACATGCAGATTGCGCGCAAAGCCTGGGAAAAAGCGTTGGAACACGGCGTCATTTGCCGTGTCGCCGGCGCAAACAACATAGCGCTGTGCCCTCCCCTGATCATTACCAAAGAGCAGATCGACGAACTCGTCACCACCATCGGCAACGCCATCAGGGCGGTCATGGCGGAAATCAACAACGATTGGAAAATGGCAAGCGGGAAGTAACGAACACGGCAGGCAGACTTATAGGTCTGTCTGCTTATCTTTCCCTTGTCTTACACCGCGCTTACGGACGCCAGGGTTGGTTCGCTTTTTCTTGAGAGGGAAGCCCCCAGCAGCGGTCCGAGATTATTACTACTCCACCTTACGGGATCTGCTTAATCTGACCGTTTTCTCCTTTCTCCAAGACTAGTGAAATCCTCGTAGAGGGAGTAGAGCGACCACTGATCACATCGGTTCGCGTAAAGGATACTTTTGCCAGGTTTTTGTCCAAGCTGATCTCTATGTTCTCTAAATTCATCGCGAGACTGCTCTCCGGTCCGAGTATACTTTCAACTTGCGCCTGATCCGCGGGCTTAACCACGCCAAGCTCTACTAATTTCTTGACATCTTTCCTAGCGTACGCCTGTCCCCAGTTTGCCAACCAGTTTTGTACTTCCATTTTGGTCAACACCGGTGGTGACAGCGGCGGTGGTTCGCGTGGCGGAGCCGGAGGAGCTTTGATAACGACATTCCAGGCTAACTGTGGCGCTTTCAATCCAGCGTTATCCTTCACTTCAACCTCCACCTGGTGCCGGCCTTCTAAAAGCGTAGTTGGTAACTGCCAACTGTCTCTCTCTCCATTGCTCACTTCCCTCCCATCAATCAACCAGATAAACGCCAGCCGGTCGTTTCGATCAGGATCTGAGGCCTGTACAGCAAACCTTTTTCCCTCTCCCGCCGTCAGATCTACTGTTGCTCCTGGCTTTGGCGTTGAAGATTTAATGATCGGCGGGCGGTTTACATCGAGAACACGCACGCGCCAGCTACGCTCCACAGTTGACGCATTATTATCAGTGGCCGCAACTTTCACTTCTTTGGAGTTCTCACTCCCATCATCAAAGCCCGGCTTATAGACCCACTGTTTGCCATTGCTTTGCCGGCTCCCGTTGATAAACCAGGCATAACGTACGGATTTGGGCTGTGCACTCTCCACCACGATTGAGAAGGGCAGCTCCTTGCCTTCCGAGATTACCAACTCGTCCGTTGTATCTGGACTCACTTTCTTCACCTGCAACGGCGACAGAGACGAGAGGGCGACATTCCAGGCAACTTGAGTCGCCGCCCCTGCCTGGTCGCTCGCTTTTGCCATCACTTGATAGGCGCCCGCGGACAGCGAAGTCGGCAACTGCCAATTCCTTCCCTCCCCCCTCTTCTGTCCATCCAAAAACCACTCGATCAACACCTTGTCACCTTTATCTGGATCAACGGCTTTCACCTCAAATTTGGGCGTCGTCCCGGCAGTCGTCTCCACCATTTCCGTCTCCGGTTTGCGCTCGACTATCCTTGGGTCCTGATTGACGTTCTCAATAAGTACTTGCCAAATTCTTTCCACTGCTTGAGCCGCACCATCGGTCACCTCAACCTTTACCTCTTTCCTCTTCTCATCAGCCTCGTCGAAACCCGGCTTATAGATCCACTGCTTGTCATCGCTTTGCCGGCTCCCGTCGATAAACCAGGCATAACGTACTGATTTGGGCTGTGTACTCTCCACTTCGATTGAGAAGGGCAGCTCCTTGCCTTCCTCCAGAATTGGGTCCGCCGCCTCAGGGGTTGCCTTGATAATCTGCAGTAGTGGCGCGACCGGCGATAATAAATCTGACTTCTCAGCAGCCGATGGTAAAACAGCCGGAATCGTTTCGATCAAAGGAGAGGGCTCTATAACTAACTGTTCCAAGGACGGAACGGACGGCGACGATTCCGACTGTTGTTCTTCCGTCGATTTCATTCTTCCGACAAAGATCACGATAACCACCACAACCACGGCTAAACCGGCAACGAGAGCAACGAACTGCTGGGGGAAAGGACGCGACGCTGAACCTGCACCAGAGTGAAGCAACAATTCGTCGAACAAGTGAGCCGCATCTGCATACCCTTGCGCAGCTTCCTGGTAATGCTGCTCCATAAACAACTGCTCAGCCGCCGCTAACCCCTTTTCCGCTCGCCTTTTTTTTCGCGTACTCACCTGCTGTAGCTGGCTTTGCAACGTGCGCGCACGAGATCGCGCCTGCTCGGCTTGATCTCTTTGAACATGAACGACGGCATCCTGATGAGCTTGACGAAAGAGTTGCAAGCTGCCTGCGAAACGCGTACGCGCCGTCGTGAAATCTTCCTGCGCGAAAATCCGTTTTGCTTCTTGCCACTCTTTTTCCGCTTCAATGAAAGATTCCGGAGTGAAATCGTTTCCCTCAATGGTCGACGCCGCGCGCCGTGCTTCCAAAGCATCCTCTTGAGCTGACTCTGCGTCCCGTTTGGCTTGTTCCCATTGCGCTCGCCGCACGACCTCATCAAACAGTGCTACTGCTTGGTGCAAGTGTGCTTCAGCATCTTCCCACTGTTTTTCCGCAAGTTTCTCTTCTCCTTGTCGCTTCGCCTCTACGCCACGTTGATACTGCGTAGGAACATATTGTCGCCCTTGCGCCTCATCAGCGGCAGTTTGACTTTGTTCTGCTTGTCGAAGCGCCTCCAACCCCCGCTGCCGGCGCTGTTCTTCTTCGGCGTAGAGTTGTTCTTCCACCTGCTGGCGCAAACGCCGAAATTGCGACGCCGCTTGCGTGTAGGCGTGTGTCGCCGGAACAAAGGCTCCGGCGGCCGCCTCTTTCTGTCCTTCTTCGACGAGACGGCGTGCTTGGGCGAACTCTTGGGCCAAGCGTTGGTCGGCGCGGATTTCCTCAGCCAATGTCTGCGCAGTAGCAGCTTGCTCATACGCTGCAGTGGCTTCGAGTTCGCCGTGTTTCCGTTGCGCCTCAGTCGCGGCATCCGCCAACTGTTTACACGCTCGCCGGTACGTCTTCGTCGCTTCAGCGAACCGTTTCGCGATAAACTGCCGTTCAGCCTCTGCAAGAGAGGTGTCACCTTTAGTAAATAATTTGGTAGCGTAGCGTCTTGCCTCTTGTATCTCCGCCTCTCTTCTCGTTGCAAGCGCTTGGTGTTTGGCTTGCGAAGCTTCTTGCTCCGCTCGTTCACGTGCGGCGGCGCGCTGGGCGTGCGCATGAGTTTGGCGCGCGCTCTCGTAAAGTTCCGCGGCAAGGTCGTACTGCGCCTCTTGGTAGGCGTCTTCCGCGCGGCGAGCGTACTCTTGCGCCTCGGCCCAGAGCGCAACAGCCCACGCTTGAAGATCTACGTCTATCACTCTATTGGCAAGAAACTGCGTTCGAGAGATATCAGCTCGTTTCTGGGCCGCTTGACGAAGCGATTCTTGCCGAAGGCGAACAAATGTCTGCGCCGCCTCGCCGTACAAACTTCGCGCCCGCACGAAGTCTTGTTGCTCTGTACACGTTTGCCCCTGCTCAATTAAAGCGTGAGCTTGGGCAAATTCCTCCTTGCACTGGACTGCGGCTCCCGCCGCGTCTGCGGCTCTCTCCTGACGCTCCGCTTCTTGCCCCGCCTCAAGCGCGGCAAGTTGCTCCGTAGCGCGTTGTGCGAAGCTGGCGGCGTCGGCAAAAATCTGCGCCGCTCGGATAAACTGTCCAGTCGCTTGCTCCCATTGCTTGTCCCCAAAGCGGAGGTCCCCTTGCTGCAAGGTGTCGAGGGCGTGTTCATAAAGAGCTTGGGCATGCTTCCGGGCTTCCACCGCATCCGCTTGGCTCTGGGTCTCCTGCGCACGCCGCTGTGCGGTAAGCGCGCCTTGACAAGCGCGTTCCTCTTCGGCTTCAATTTGCGCTTCTTCATAGGTTCGCCGAGTTTGCGCAAACAACTCGGCGGCTTGCTGATACTCCTCATCGCGCCAGGCGCGATGAGCTTCAGTTTCCTGTTGCTGGCCAGCGTCCCACTTCGGCCCGAGCCATTCAGCGAAGGCAGCGAGTCGCTGCTTCGCTTCTTCCATCTGTCGCCGCGCCACACTTGCTGTCTCTTTTATTTTCTCACGCAGAGCTTCGTTGTGTAAGCGGACAAACTGTCGTGCGGCCTGTTCATACCACTGCCGCGCTTGAATGAAGTCTTGCCGAGCTTCACAGTCTCGGCCTTGTTCAACCAGATGGACGGTCTGCGCATGCTCTTCTAAGAACTTTTCCTGAACGTTGGCTTGCTCCGCCGCCTCTTGGACCTCCTTAACCTGACTATGAGCAGAGTCAGCAGCACGGCGCGCCTGTTCTCGTTGCGACTCAATCACGGCCTGCTGAAATTGTTCGCACGCTTGTCGATAGTGATGAATTGCCTGGCGGGAGTCCTGCGTTAAGAAATGTCGGTCTGCATCCTCCTGGGCGGCGCTCCCAAGACGGAATGCCTCTTCAGCATACACGCGCGCTTGCGCCGCTTCTGCATTCGCTTTTGCGGCGGCGGCCTGCTGCTGGGCTTCCGCAGCTTCCTGCTGCAGCCGCGTGTGCTCCGCCTCTTGTCGCTCCAGTTCCTCGGCTTGTCGCTCTAGTTCGCGTTGTACTTTTTGCCGCGCTTGTGTAAACAATTCCCTCGCGTGCAGGAATTTCCTTGTCGCCGCCTCCCACCGCTGCACAACGCAGAGCTGTTCTCCCTGCCGCTGCGCCTCATTTGCCTGCGTATAGAGCACCGCGGCATGCAGCGACGCCTGGAACTGTTCAGCGGCGCTCCGCGCCTGCTCGGCGCCCTCCTGTTCCGTCAGCGCTTGCTGACGCTTCTTTAGCTCTTTGGCTTCTTCTATGGCGGCAACGTAGCTCACTTCGGCCTCGTCATAGAAGTGCAGTGCTTGCGCATAGTCCAGCGCCGCCCATGCACGATTCGCGTCCTCCTCCTTTTGCATGGCGGTACTGTGTTTCGGCCCTACCAACTCAAACGCTTGGATTTCTGTCTTTCGTTCCTCCATGCGCTCCCGCGCGGCGTCTGCCCGTCTTCGCGCTTTTTGCTCGAGTGCGTCTTGTTGCAGCTGCCGGAACCCTTGTGTAGCTTGCTCGTAGTAGCCAAGCGCCTGCGTAACATTTTTTCGTGCAGCCTGTTCTCGCCCCAAGTCCGCAAGCGATTGCGCCTGAGTGAAGCGGTCGCCGAAGATCACTCTGGCGTCGGACTGTTCGGCGGCTCCACGCGCCTGTTCCACGCGCCCCCACGCTTCTTCGGCGGCTTTCCTCTCCCGCGCCCGTCGCGCAACTTTCTCAGCGTCACGAAAAAAAGAAACAGCCTGCTCGGCGCTCTCCGTCGCTTCACGGAACTTTTGCAGGTGCAGTAATGGTTCTACTGCTTCGAGAAGAGCACAGCCTTGCTCATATTGCTCGACCGCCTCCCGAACAGCGTCAACTTGTTCGGCCGCTTCCCGAACTGCTTGAGCTCGTTGCTGAGCTTCCAGCGCATCTTGGCGTTCTCGCTCTTGTTGTTCAGCGGCCGCTTTTCCCAGTTCCACAAACCGTTTCGCAGCCTCAAGGTAATACTCGGCGGCTTGGGCAAATTCACCCCGCTGCTCGGAGGCTCCCCCTCGCTCAGCAAAATGCTGAGCTTGCTCATTTTCCGAGGGCAGTCGCGTTTCCACTCCCAGCCGTTGTGCCGCCGCTCGCGCCTCTTGTAATTCTTGACGAGCAAGCGCCAGTCGCTGCTTTTGCGCTTGCTCCGCTTCCTGGGCGGCCTGCTCATATTCCTGTTGCGCTTGTTCATATATGCGAACCGCGCCCTCATACCGCCCTGCCTCAAATTCAGCGTTTCCCTGTCGCTGAGTCTCCAAGGCGCGCCAGTACAGAGTTCGAGCGTCGTTGTCAGCTCCCTTTTCCTCGGCCGCCGCGCGCCGTGCATCAACTTGCTGACGCAGCTGCAACACCTGCCGACGGTGCTTTTCCTTCACCGCCCGCTGACGGGCCTCTTCATACTTTTGGCTCGCCGTGTGATATAAGGCGCGAGATTGCGACAAATCGTCCTGTGCCAACGCCGCGGCCGCTTGCTGCTCATTTTGTAGCGCTTCGTGAAAAAGTTCGACAATAACCGCCTCTTCCTGCATCCCTTCCCGTCGTGCCGCCTCCTTCTCCGCTAACGCGCGGGTTCGCACCGTTTCAACTTCTTTTCGTAGGACGTCATACGCCCGATCCCGCGCATCTTGGAAAGCCGTTCTGGCTTTCTCGTACATTTCCACGGCCTGGCGGTATTGCCGAATTTCCTCCAGGCCGCGCGCTTCATCCTCGCACGACAGCCCGTCGAGATAAAACCGCTGCGCCCGCACGCGCGCATTGTAGCGTTCAGCCTGCGCCTTCACCGTCCCCACGGCCTGCCGAACTTGTTCCGCTTTCTCCTCCCCGCGAGCAAGGGATTCACCGCAGGCTTTATCGAAGAGGCTGCGCGCCTCTTCGTATGCATCCTGCGCAGGAAAATAATGGCGCTCTTGCAGCTTTTGCTCGGCTTCCTCTTCCTGCGCTCTCCCTTGTTGTAAGAGATCCGCCGCCCACTCCTCAGCGCCAGCCTGGACGGCTTTCTCGCGGAATTTTCTCGCCTCGGCCTGTAACTTGAGCGTCAATCCGCGCTGCAGCTCCTCGGACCGCCGTCGTTGTTGCTGTTCATTCTCTTCCTTTTGTGGCAGCGACACCGGGATCATCGTCGGCGACGTTAGATCTGGAAGAGTTTGCCGGTACGCGTCGAGGTCTCGCAGAAATTCCTCAATCGTCCGGTAACGATGGTTCCGATCTTTGGCGATGGCCTTGCGCACTAAGGCAATGAACGCCGGGTCCGCCGGACGGTCAAAATGCGGCTCGTTCTCGCTGGGATCATCGCGCACCTTATGTACGATTGCGTTCGGGTCCTGGTCGAGAAAAAACGGCTTGCCGGCGTACATCTCATACAGCACCAGGCCTAGCGAATAGATATCGGCGCTACCCTCCACGAGATCCAGAGGACGCATCTGCTCAGGAGCACAGTAACGAGGGGTGCCGATCATCGTCCACATGCCTGTCAGTTGCGTAGCATCCGAGGCTAGTTTCTTCGCAATACCCCAATCCATCACGACCGCCCGCCCCAGGGGATAAGGGTTATCAGGCTCAAGGATCGGATCCGCAATCATGATATTGCTGGGCTTAATATCGCGGTGGATCACCGCAGGATCTTGGTTATGGGCGTAACTCAGCGCTTGCGCAGCCTGGCGGGTGAATTCAAGAATCTTAAGCTGTTCAAGATATTGTCCTTGCGCAGCCTTCTCCCGCAAAAGAGCATGGAGCGTCTTGCCCTGAATATACTCCATCAAGATGTAGTCGATGTTTAGGCGCTCGTCGTGCACCGCGCCGCTACTGAACACACGCACGATGTGCTTGTGCTCGAACGCCGACATCACTTCCCCTTCACGGAAGAAGCGCGCGCGGATCTGCGCTTGGCTCCCCACATCGGGCAGCAACACCTTCATAGCCAGGACGGTTTCCTTGATGCGGAAATGGCGCACCTGGTACACGGCCCCCATGCCGCCAGCGCCAATGGCTTGCACGACCTCCCATTCGGCAATTCTCTCACCAGGATTCAGCATGACTTTCAGATGTTGTCTCTCTCCCGAGGAGAACCCCAGAGCACTTTGCCGTTGTGGCGGCAGACAGCAACAAGAAACTTATTCTCCACGTAGAGTCTGTCCTTCACTCCCACTCATCTCATCGTCGCAACGTAAAAGGACGACCGTGCAGTTATCCGGCCCCCCACGTTCGTTTGCCAAGCGCACCAACACATCACAAGCTTGCTGTAAGTCAGTGGCCTGGGAGAGCACAGCTTGAAGGATTTCGTCTTCACTGACTACACCATGCAACCCATCGCTACAGAGGAGAAAAAGGTCGCCAGGATAAGCAGCGGAGGTCGCCAATGCAGGATGTAAAAGTGGGCCGATGCCCACGGCTTGCGTGAGGATATGCCGATGAGGAGACACTTTCATTTCCTCGGAACTGAGTTTGCCCTCCTGAAACAGTTGCTGCACGAAGGAGTGATCTTCCGTGAGCTGCTCAATGTAGCCGTTACGCACGTGATACACGCGTGAATCGCCGACGTGACAGATATTGGCGAGACTACCC
>JBFWZL010000151.1:0-12403 GCA_050185455.1 Binatia bacterium
GCTCAACCAGCCCACCCCACGCGGTCCTGTAGCCAGCCGGAATCGCCACCGACGCGCGAATGCGCTGTTCCGCCTCGGTGACGAATGAGCCGAGGTCGCGTCCCCGCACATTGGCGGTCACGACGACGCGCCGTTTGCCATTTTCACGTCTCACCTGACTTGGGCCCGGTGCAATCTCGATCGTGGCGACTGATCCCAGCGGCACGAACGCCAGGGCTCTCGCCGCGACTGCTGCAACATCAACACCTGTCACCGGACCCCTCTCTTGGGGCAATGGAACCGGCAGACGGGGGAGTACGTCCAGATCCTCTCGCAGCCGCTCCGGCAAGCGGACGACGATGTCGAAGCGGCGATCTCCTTCAAAAACCTGCCCAACCGTCCTTCCCCCAATCGCAACCTCAATGACCTCTTGGACGTCCGCGACGTTCAGCCCCAATCGTGCCATCTCGTCCCGATTGAGATGGATCGTGAGCATTGGAAGCCCCGTTGTTTGCTCCACCTTGGTGTCTGCCGCGCCGGGCACAGCCGAGAGCACCGACTCAATCTGGGTGCCGACCTCGGCGAGCACGTCCATGTCATCGCCGAAGACTTTGACCGCCACATCACTGCGGACGCCTGCGATCAACTCATTAAACCGCATCTGAATCGGCTGAATGAACTCGTAGTTATTGCCAGGCACCATCTGTAACTCGCGCTGAAGCTGTGCGACCAAGTCCGATTTGGATCGATCTGGATTGGGCCAGCGCTCGCGTGGCTTTAGCATCACGTAGGTATCCGCGACACTGGGTGGCATCGGGTCCGTGGCGATCTCTGCGGTACCAATCTTTGAGAAGACGTAGTCCACTTCTGGGTACGTCTTGAACTTGCGCTCAAGCGCGTGCTGCATGTCGACGGCGGTAGTCAGGCTCGTTCCCGGAATGCGGAGCGCATGCACGAGCAGATCGCCCTCGTCGAGACTCGGAAGAAACTCGCTGCCAAGTCGCGTCGCCATCGCGGCGCTGGTCATCAACACGACCAGCGCCGCCGCGACCGTGGCGGCGCGGTTCCGCATCACGAATCTGAGCGCGGGTTCGTATATCTGTGTCGCCCAGCGGACCGGCAAACTTTCTTTTTCTGACACACGGCCGGTCACGAAAATCGCGACCGCCGCAGGCACGAACGTCACCGATAGCACCATCGCGCCGAACAGGGCCGCGAGCACGGTAAAGGCCATCGGATAAAACATCTTTCCTTCGATACCCGTCAGCGTCAGGATCGGCAGATACACGATCATGATGATCAGCTCACCGAACATCGTGGCTCGTCGCACTTCGCGCGAGGCTTCGAACACCACCGCGAACCGCTCTGCAGGGGTCAACAGGCGCCCCAGTTCGTGTTGCCGTGTCGCCAGCCCGCGCATGCAGTTTTCAACGATGATTACCGCGCCGTCGACAATGATGCCGAAGTCCAATGCGCCAAGGCTCAGGAGATTGCCGCTGACCCCAGCCTCCACCATGCCAGTGATGGTGAAGAGCATAGACAAGGGGATGACACAGGCGGTGATGACCGCCGCGCGCACGTTACCGAGAAACCAGAACAGGATCGCGATCACCAGCAGAGCGCCAATGGCAAGATTATGCTGGACGGTCTCGATCGTCGCGTCAACGAGCGTCGTTCGGTCATAGACGGTCTTCGCGACCACGCCGGCTGGCAGTGTCCGGTTGATGTCAACCATTTTGGCAGCAACACGTTGTGACACGGTCCGGGAGTTCTCCCCCATCAGCATAAAAACCGTACCAAGGACGACCTCCCGCCCGTCTTGTGTCGCGGCGCCCGTGCGTAGCTCGTTGCCCAGAGCGATCGCCGCGACGTCGTCGAGACGAATCGGGGTCCCTTGATGATTGCCGACGACGATGCGTCGGATGTCGGCGAGCTCTTGTACCTGGCCCGGCGCCCGAATCAGATACTGCTCTCCTCGTCGTTCGATGTACCCAGCACCGATATTCGCGTTATTGCGTGCCAATGCCTCGATCACGTCGCGGAACGAGAACCCGTACGCGAGAAGCCGTTCTGGAGAGGGCGTAACATGAAACTGTTTTGTGTAGCCGCCGATGCTGTTGACGTCGGCGACACCTGGGACGGTCTTAAGCTGTGGACGGATGACCCAATCCTGGATCGTGCGCAGGTCCATCCCTGAGTATGGTTGCCCCTCCGCTGTGGTCGCGCCAGGGATGGCCTCCACTGTCCACAGGAAGATTTCGCCGAGTCCGGTGGCGATGGGACCCATGGTGGGGTCGATGCCGGGCGGCAACTTTCCTTTGACCTCTTGGATGCGCTCGTTGATGAGTTGCCGAGCCCAGTAAATGTCGGTGCCGTCCTCGAAGATGACCGTCACTTGCGAAAGCCCGTAGCGCGAAATCGAGCGGGTTTCCTCCAGTCGAGGGAGGCCCGCCATCACCGTTTCTACCAGAAATGTCACCCGTTGTTCGGCCTCGAAGGGGGAGTACCCCGGTGCCTCCGTATTGATTTGGACTTGCACATTCGTGATGTCAGGAACCGCGTCGATCGGCAGCCGCGTGTAGTTATAGAGACCGAACACGGCGATCGCGAGGGTAACGATCAGGACCAGCCAGCGCTGACGGATGGAAAAATGCAAAATATATTCAAGCATATCTTTGTGTCTCAGTGATCATGGGTTGCACCCAGCTTGCCGATTTCCGCCTTCACGGCGAAGCTGTTGGCGGTGGCGTATTGTTCGCCGGGTTTGAGTCCTTGGAGCACTTCGACCCACTGACCGTCACTGCGCCCTAGCTCCAAGGGCCGCGCTTCGAACCAGTCGCCATACTGCACGAACACGACCTGCCAGTCGCGAAACGTCTGAATGGCCTCGGCAGCAACGGCAAGCGGCACTGTTGTCGCCTCGCGTACCAGGCGGACAGTCACGAACAATCCGGGTCGCCACCGTACTCCGGGATTCGGCAAGACGATGCGGGCGGTCGCCGTCCGGGTCTCCTGACCGACCAGCGGCCCAATATAACTGACCCGCCCGGTCGCTTCGGCTCCCACATCTGTCGATATCACCACAGCCTGCTGCCCGTCATGCACAGCGCCGAGGTCCTTGGCATACACTGAGATATTGACCCAGATGGTGGACAGATCGGCGACTGCGAAAATCTTTTCCTCTGCGGTCACCGCTTCACCAACCGTTATGTTACGTTCGAGCACGACGCCGTCCAGCGGGGATCGGATCTCATACCTTGCCATTGTCTCTGCAGGCGCGGCTGCGAGCGCAGGCAGTGTTGCCGATGGTACGCCGAGTACGCCGAGCTTCTGAGCAGCCAACTTCTGTGTGAGCTTGGCCTCCTCGAACGCCCGCTTCGCTTCGAGGTAGTCGCGTTCTGCAGAAATCTTTTTCTTCCAGAGCATCTCCTCACGATCAAGAGTCACGCGCGTGAATTCGACGTGCTGGGTCGCTGCAAGGTAGGTGCCCTTCGCCTCCGCGAGTTCGCGGCTGTTCACAACCGCGAGCAACTCGCCTTTTCGCACGCGGTCCCCTTCCTGCTTGCCTACCTCACTCACGACACCCTGGAGCCGTGGAACGACGTGTGCTAGGCGCGTCTTATCTGTCTCGACTGCGCCCGGCAACTCCAGGGTGGTCACCATCTCGCGGGGGCCAACAGTGTTGATCGTGATGCCAGCGCTCTTGATCTGGTCCGGGCCGAGATGCACCTTGCCCTCGATCTGGGCGTACGACCATTGATGCTGACGGCTGGCATGCTGCGCCGCGACCTTGACGTCGAACGAATGCGGTTCCTCCACCACCGCATCACCGCGAAGATAGTCCGCCTCAGGTTGAAAACTGATACGGTCGGTGCGGCCTCCGAGTCGGTGCAGTTCGATCTGGAGCGTCACGTCCTGCGGCGGAAGTGGTCGCAGGGCGGCATCAAAGGGATACACGCGAAACTGAGGCGGCACCCCTGTCTCGTAAATAGTGACCTCCAACTGCAAGGTGTCGTCGGACAGTAGCCGCGCGCCGTGCGGGCCGCGCGGGTAGTCCAACGGCCCCGGTTCCGCGTCACCTTCAACCGCCGCTACGCGAGGCGGTTCTGTGCGCAGAATGAGCGCCGTGAGGACGATGCCGATGCCGATAATCATCCCGACAATGGCAAGGGTTCCTTTGTGCATGATTTCTGTACTCCTTCACGGTCTCGGCGCACTCGCCTGCAGCGGTGCACCGGTGAGCCGCTCCACGTCGGCGACGGCTTTATGGTAGTCCGAGAGCGCACGCAGGTACTGACCGCTAGCGCTGATCAATGTCCGCTGTGCATCCAAGACGTCGAGGTAGCCGAACTTGCCCAAGCGATAACCCTCGCTGACGGCCTCGAATGTTTGCCGCGAGCCTGGAAGCACTGTTGATTGGAGCGCAAGCACTTCCTGGTGGGCGCTCGACAGCACACGATACGCCTCTGCGAGAGCGGCGGTGATGCGGGCCTGGGTGGCACGTTGTTCCTCATACGCCTTGGCTAATCGGTTCTTTGCTTCGTCGATTCCGCCCTCATTGCGATCGAAGAGGGGAAGCGGAATTGACACGCCGACGATCAAGGCGTTGCGGTCGGCATCGGTAAAACGACGATACCCGGCAGTGACGGTGACGTCTGGCACGCGCTTCGTCTGCTCCAGCACCAAAGAGACGTGTCGTTGAGAAATCTCGCTCGCCCAGCGGGCCAGATCAGGATTCTCAGTGACCCGCGTGTGCAGTTCTGTGAGCGAGGGCGGTTGAGGCCGCTGGGCAAGATCACCGACCGCAGCCTGGAACCTGGGTTCAGACGCCCCCCAGAAGGCGGCCAGCCGTACGCGGCTGGCGTCTAGCAATCGCGCTGCGCGATCCGACTCCACGTGCGCAGCCGCGAGCGCCACCTCTGCTCTTGTCTGCTCGATCGGGGATACCATACCAGCGGCAACCCGGGAGCCAACGCTTCGTTGCACGTCTTCGACGAGTGTCGTCGTTCGTGTGGTCAACGCGACCAGCTCCTGCGCCGCGAGTACATCGACGAAAGCGCGCGTGACCTGCGTGAGCACCTCGATACGCGCGGCTTCGTAGTCCCACGCCGCCAGTTCACGATTGAGCGTGGCGAGCTGCTGCCGCGCCGTGCGCTTGCCTCCCAGTTCGATGAGTTGGCTCAGTTGTACCGTTGCCTGAGGCTGAACTACCTGTGAGTTCCCATTGCCAGCCAGCCTTGACACCTCAAGGTCCTCGGCCAGAACACCAACGATCGGATTTGGTGGCTTTCCGGCTTGGACAATCCGAGACTCACGGGCACGGGTTTCCCACGCGAACGTGGCCAACTCAGGACTCTGGAGCAACGCCAGGGCGACCGCCTCACGCAGAGAGATGGTTGCGGTCGGATTCTCCACGGTCGGTGCCTGCGGACGACCGGTGTCACCAGGGGGCGGCTGGTACACGGGGACCTCTTGCCCTAACGGTCGTGCCAGCACTGGGGCCGCGGACATGCGTGTCTCTGCACAGGCTGCCAACGTGAGCACCGCGCAGATCGTAGCGGCAACGCGCGAACGCGGAGCCGTGCAAAAATAGTCGACAGAAAGAAGGTCAGACATGACACCTCGTATGAAGAGCGCGAACGAACCTATAGCGAACGGTGTTGCGGACAGGCGACACCGTTGAGAGGTGGGGAGATTTAGGCCGGAGGTGCGCGGAGGGATGTGGGGCGATCGGGAGGATCGTGGCACGTCCATTCGTAGAGGAGGGCAATGTAACCAACGACGCACCAACTGGATGCGATTACGCTAGTCGCGTGTGTAACAACAGGTGAGTCAGGAGCAAACCTGGGAGCAGCCTCGAAGACAGTCTTCAGAATCTGGGCATCACTATGATCGCTATGATCACTATGATCGCCATGATCATCATGATGGCCATGATCGCCGTGATTGCTATCATCACCATGCTCGACCGATGACGTGGTCTGCGGAGCGGTCGCCGCAATGACGTGCCGGTGTACCACCACCGATAGGCCTTCGAGCGCAGGATGGAGGTGCTCAGGAGGCAGCAGCCACAGCACGGCCAATGCCGCCAGGGCGACGAACGCGACCCCACAAATCATTGATCTTCCCTTGAACATGAAGCCCTAGTACTTTGTCTGACTGAACACGAAGGTTGTCATTGCGAGCAACGCGAAGCTATCTCGGTGGAGAACCAGTAGGTTGATGAACGTGTTTTGTCGCTTCGCTCTTCGCCATGACCCCACAAAATCCCGAGGACAAGGTACAAGTATTTCAACCCCCGAACGCAGAGTCAAGTTCTTTGGCATGACGGGGTGCATATCAAATTTCTGGTGTCAGGCAGCGAGTTGAGCGTGCGTATCCCAATACGTCGTCCAGGACTGTTCCAGAAACACACAGCGTAAGGCGAGAAGCGCATTGAGGTCGGCGACATTCCAGCGCATCCCGGCTCCTTTAATGCGTGCCGCTGTCAGTTGTTTGCCTGCGCTCTCAATCGCCCCCGAGCCGATGAAATAGCCGCGCCGCTGATACGTGCCGTAGTGCATACGCGCTTGGTGGTGATGGAAATAATGAATAATGGGCTCAAGGTTCGGCGCGATCTCCACAAACCACTGCAGATGCGTTATCACCTGCGCAACCTTATCCGCAAACAACAAGTCTTCCTGGTCCTTGACCCAGGGCCGGACAAAGGCCGAGTCCGCGCCATAGATGAGTTTGGCGGCCTCCCAGAGATGTAACTGCTCAGGGGGTGAAACGTATTGAATTTTAGATACTTACAATTTACAGAAGGCCGAAAAAGTTCGCAGATTCGTTCAATTGTGGAAATTGACTACAGTTCAACATGAGTAAATTCAAGGACTTAAAACCTCAGACCCCCCCTGAGCAGTTACCTCAGAGATAGTGCTTGACGGTGACTAAAGTCGAGAATTTGCACGGCGTGGGGCAAGAGGTCGTCGACCAAGTTCCAGATCCAGTGCGCCCCATCGGCCAGCACGATGACTTCCGCAGCCTGGGGACCATGCGCTTGCTGATACACGTCCGCCACCAGCGATCGGAACGACTCACAATCCGTAATCTGTGCTTTGAGCACTTTGGCTACTAGTTCATGGCGCTCCTTACTGACCTCAGCCACATCGGCCTGCGAGAAGGCCACGACCGCCTTGGCTTCCCGATACCCCTGATCCTCGGGACCTTGCCGTAGCTCCCGCGTCGGACACAGCTGCCCATCAATCTGCAAATAAATCCGGTCCTGCTCCCGCTGGCGTAACGTATGGTGATGCGCGCTGCTCGTCAGCCGTTCAGCTTCCCGCAAAGCGACCCGGCGCAGGCTACTGGCATAGCGTTCACTGCCCCGCAGGGTCTGACACACCTGCGGGGCTTGATGAGAGGGCACCAACACTGCCACTAACGCCAGCTTCTCCCGCAACCGCCCCTGCTCTTGTTCTTCGCCGAGTCCCAACTCCTCATCTAAGGGATAGCTCGTCTTCTGACAGCTCGGACACACATAATAGGCACGCACGACGGTTAACGTCCCACCCTCCACCATGATCTCCCGACGGGCGTCCCCTTTGTACTTCTGCCACTGCCCACACTGCGGACACCGCCGCCGGTTCCCCGCATAGCCCCGATCATAAGCGGCAATCCGCTCCGCCATCCGCTGCAACTTCGCCTGCCGCGCCACCTCCTCTCCTTCTTCCTCGCTCCCAAAGATCCCCCGCCCACGCGTCCGTCCCGTGATTGCCTCAAAGGTGACTTTCACTCCCTCCGGTAAAGCTTTCTTCCCGTGCCCCATCGTCTCCCTCGCTGCTCGCCATCCTGAAACTCACTTCGCTTCTACCCCAGACCGTTCTCTTTTGCCAGAATTTGGATATGCACCCGGCCTGACGATGTGATGATGCTGTTGCTCCATGTGACGTGGAGCGGTATAAGCCGTACCCCATGGTCCGAGCGCATTGCCAAGCGAGAGGGCTTCGCCTGTGCATTGTAATGATGCTGCTCGTCTACGTGTTCGCTGGAGTAAGTCGTACTCTTCCTTAGCCCAGGAGTGCGGTACCACCTTACCGATAGCTTGGCCGTGTACAGCTATATGCAGTTCGCAGTCTATCGCCGGGTGAACGGCATCCAGTTGACCTCAGACTGGAACTTCACCGCTGGGGTCTTTTATCGCTTCAATCTATTTTCATCGACCTAGGAGTAGGAGCTGAACGGGACCTCCTGGGTATGCACTGAAGTGGTAAATTGCCAAGAGACACTGCAGGAGGTCAGAAAGAGGCCGCAACATGAGAGGTGAGCGATGGAGATGGCAGAAGTCGGACGGTCGCTCGTGTTTTTCCTTGTGGCGGGCCTATGTGAAATCGGCGGTGGATGGTTGGTATGGCAGTGGCTGCGGGGAGGGCAAAGGAAGTCTGTGGGGGCTCTGTGGCGTGCTTGTGTTGATCGTATACGGCGTCTCCCCACCTTTCAGTCGGCTCATTTTGGACGAGTGTACGCTGCGTATGGCGGCGTGTTCATTGTGCTGTCGCTGCTCTGGGGCTGGGGAATAGACGGGAACGTTCCAGATCGCTTTGACATTCTTGGTGCGGCGCTTAGCCTCCTCGGTGTGTGTATCATCATGTATTGGCCACGGTGAGACTGCGTTGAGTCGACTGCTCTTCTTGTGAAGGATTATCGTAGTGCTGGCGTCAATCACAGTACCCGGACCCCACGGGGTATCTTTTGCCTTGGTCGCGGCGTTGCTCTTCGGCGCGAGTACGCCATTGGCGAAGGTGTTGCTCGGGACGGTGGACCCCATGCTGTTGGCGGGACTCCTCTATCTAGGCTCAGGAAGCGGTTGTGCTCGTGTGGTGGTGGATGCGCGGCTGGCGGAAAGAGCGCGAATCCCGAGAGGTTGGGTTTAAGCGCGGTGATTTACTCTGGCTTACGGGTGCTATCGTCACTGGGGGTGTCATTGCTCCGGTGTCGCTGATGATCGGCCTCGCCACCACTCCGGCGTCCGCGGCTTCGCTCCTCCTCAACCTTGAAGGCGTATTCACCACAATCTTGGCTTGGTGTGTATTCAAGGAACACTATGATCGACGCCTGGTGTGGGGTATGGCGACGATCGTAGCTGGAGGTCTGGTCCTGTCATGGGGAGGACGACCAGAACTCCGTTCCTCTGTGGGCGCACTCGCGATTGCTGGTGCGTGTCTCGCCTGGGCGGTTGAGAACAATGTGACCCGCAACATTGCAGCAGGAGATCCCGTGCAGATTGCTGGGATCAAAGGGCTTGTTGCTGGCATGGTCAATCTCGTCATTGCGTTGGGAGCCGGAGCGAGCATGCCGAGTACGCGTACCGTGCTGACCGCCGCGATCGTCGGTTTTTTCGGATATGGCGTGAGCCTGGTACTGTTTATATTGGCGCTCCGGTACATCGGTACAGCCAGAACGGGAGCCTACTTTTCTCTAGCTCCTTTTG
Source organism: Binatia bacterium (assembly GCA_050185455.1). Classification (GTDB taxonomy): domain Bacteria; phylum Desulfobacterota; class Binatia; order Bin18; family Bin18; genus SYOC01. Next base: position 9,452 of record JBFWZL010000151.1, read on the forward strand.
TGGGTGCGACCATTTCCATCCTCGTGTTGGGCGATCATCTGACGACCCAGTTGCTGATCGCTGCTGTACTGATGGGACTTGGCGCGTGGCTACACCTGACGGAACGGCACGAGCACGCACACTGGCACGAACCACTCGAACACGAGCACGGCCATAGCCATGATGCGCATCACCCGCATGGCGATGCTGTGGAACCCCACAGTCACCTCCATACCCATCTAGCATTGCATCATAATCATCCCCACTATCCGGACATCCATCATCGGCACGGGCATTAGCCAAGCGTTCTTCTGTGGATGTGCCAGAGCTCGTCGTCAGACATCTACGAGCTTTGAGGAAGAGCTGTACAGGTTAGGTAGCGTCGGCAGTGTGTGAGAACAGTTGACGGAAGGAGTCCCGCAGTACGCCAAAACTTGAATAGAAAAAGATAGCGGCAATCAGCGTCCCGATGAGAATATCGGGCCAGGCCGATCTTGTGGCTGCAACGCCCAGAGCGGCAACGACCACGCCGAGATTGGCAATGACATCGTTGCGCGAGCAGACCCACGTGGAGCGCATATTGATCTCACCGGTGCGGAACCGTAGCAGCATAACGGCGCATGTCGTATTTGCCAGTAGCGCCAGTAGGCCGAACATGCTCATGAGCGATGCCGTAGGAACCACTCCGGCGATCACTTTTTGCAGGACTTCTACCAGCACGGCTGCGCCGAACCCGGCCATCAGCAGCCCCTTCAATAGCGCCGCTCTCGCCTGCCACTGCTCGCTTTTATGCAACACATAAAGACTGACGGCGTACACTGCGGCATCACCGAACATGTCGAGTGAATCGGCGAGCAGCGCCGTCGAACGTGCCAGGAGACCGCCGCCAAACTCCATAAAGAACATCACCAGGTTAATGGCGAAGACAACCTTTAAGACGTGTCCGTAGTCTGTACGGAGCGCCGTGATCTCGTGGGCTTTTGATTCACAACAATCGTGCATACAAATCTCTCGCGGGGAGTAATCAACACTATAATACTTCTTTCGGTAGAAACAGCATTGTCCCCCACTCTTTTTTCTTGCCATAGTGCTGTACGAACAGAAGGTGTTTCCTCGCTCGCGGCCGATCCGTCAATACGTTTCTTACGGCAATCGCGATCCTACCTACCGGTCTTCTGGGCAATGGTTGATGCCCTTCTTGCTGGCAGCGAAGGCGGTTCTCCGCACTCGACCTAATGTCCCATCTATTCATCGTCTGTTTTTCATCCGTTTTCCATTCGATACCCCAACAACCGTAACGCGTTGAGCACGACGGCAATCGTGCTCCCTTTATGGAATACAATCGCCACGCTGATAGCCGCCCACTCCATGAGAGAGGCGAGAATAAGAAACGCGATGACCCCTAACGAAATGCAGAGATTTTGCTGAATGATGGCGCGGGTGGCACTCTACGCCGCTAGCCAGTTTTGCCAGGGAAAAGGGAGAAAGTCTTGATGCGACAGGAATTTGGCGCTGTAATACGTGCGCCCCGGGACTGCACGCCACATGCAGTCCCGGGAGTTCCCACCGCCTCCTCAGGAGGAAGCGATGACGCACCAAGATCGACTGTGCCCTCTCGTTATCAATCACCAGACGATCAAGCAAGTCCTGGATTGGCTGCTGGTCCCGAGCGTGTTTGCCCGCCTGCGAGGGAGTCAGCAGGCGACGTGGAAGCCCCGGCTGTTAGCCGCCACCGCCTTACTGTGGGCGACCTCCGATCTGCCGACGTTGCACGCCCGCTTCGGGCAGGCGCGCAAGAGCATTACGAAAGTGTTCCGCTGGCAGCGGGCGCCGGGGGTGAGCTGCCAAGGGTTTCTCAAGATGCTGGGCCAATGGCAGGCAGAGCTGCTGGGGGTCATCCTCCCGCACCTGCGGGAGCACAGGCAGGCAGGACTGCCGGAGCAGTGGCTGACGGCGGGCTATGCGCTGTTTGCGGTCGACGGCAGTCGGGGGGCGCTGGCGCGCACGCAATCCTTGGAAGCGGGGTTTGCCCCGCAACGACGACGGCGCACGCTGGCGGCAGGGGGGGCCGTGCGCCCAGGCCTGTAAAGGTCCGTTGATTACCCACGCATCGCAAGAATCCGCGCGGTAGACACATGCGTCTGCTGCTTTCCACTAAGTTTTTTGGGTGGTGGTTTCTTGGGGCCGCGTTTGTGTTTGGTGTATTTCCTGGTGTCGAGCCGCTGGGCAATCGCCACAAGAGTTGTCGTAAACTCTGCTGCGCTCATCTGACGAAAAATCTCCCACGGCTCTGCCCCCAACGCGATCTCCATGCCAGTGGCGACTTGCGCGACTTCCAAGGTCAAGTAATACATCGAGAGCTGTTCCTGCACGTACTCTGCCCCGTGCGCTGCGCGTAATGCGCCTTTGACGAGGGCCACTACATTGTAGGCCACCAAGGCGACGCAAAAGCCAAACAGCGCGGCCTTGGGATAGCCCAAGGTGTCCACCTCACAGGCTAAATCGACGGTCAGATGCTGAAAGGCGGTTTGTCGGGTGAAGGACTGGCGCGGTACCTGGATAGGTCTCCGGTCCGTTTCCAGCCCCTCCCCATAGGAACGGCTCGTGAGGTTTTCCCTCAAGCCGCTCGCCCAGGCAGCTTCATCTCAAGGGTTATGGGTCGGTAGGGTCCTGGCGGTGATTTTCACTGATACGCCTGCGCACTGGGAAGCGGCCTGAGTTTCCAGTCCCAGAACAATCCCAGTACATCGTAGAGGTACTCGTTACTCCACCGTCGCCAGCCCACGCTCCGCTTCCGTCGCCGCTTACGCCGGGTCAATAGCGTACGGACCTTCATTTCTACGTAATCGCGAATCTCGCTAAATGCCCGACTCGCGTTGCCCACGCGAAAGTACTGCACCCAGCCTTGAAGCACGGTGTTGAGCTGGGCGATCAGCTCCTGCAGCGGGGTTGCCCCCCCTCGTCGGAGCGTCT
>JBFWZL010000152.1:0-12372 GCA_050185455.1 Binatia bacterium
TTTGTGTCAGCTCATCCGTAAAGCGTAGCACCTTCTTTTCCAGATCATTGAACACTGGAGCGTCGGCTCCTTGAGGGATGGCGGCGACTTGGGCGTCGGTCGCTCCGGTTTGTTTGGCAATGGGCACATGCTGTGTCCATTCGTAGTTGGCGCCGGTGAGGTGGGCAACGCGCAAGATCGCCAGCTCACGTAACTTTGCGTCCAATTCTTGTTCCGTGAGGATCGAAGTTCCCAGCGAGAGGAGCGGAACGACATTGTTTTGCGCATGCATGAACATGCGCAAAATGTTCAGCGGCGGCAACTTGTCCACGCGCGAACGAACTTTTTCTGGAAGCTCTTCAGTTTTGGGGTAGGGAATACGCGCCATACAGGTCCTCCTTTTTAAGAAACGTGATGTGGTGGCGTTCAGACCCTACCGTGGAGCAAAGGGTAATGTCAAACCTCAGGCGAATTCGTCGCGTGTTTCCTTACATTGAAGCACTTCTCCTCATCTGGTTCTGAGTCTTTTTGAGCGAACAGTGCGACTATGGGAAATCTTGAGTTCGCCGCGCTTATGCGCGCCGTAGACGGTTGCCTCTGCTGCTCCGCAACGTGGCACTGCGTCCCACGATAGAGACTCACCTACGGGAGTGAAGTATTCACCTTCAACTCGCGCTTCTTCTCCGCGCGCAAGTGTGAGGGAAGAAGCCATCGTTTCGAAACTACCGTCCTTATTCCCATTGTCGTCGAAAATAACGACCTCCACGGCGGCGGCCTCGCAAAGTCCTTTCCCTCTGTTGCGTAGAACGCCGGACAACCGCAGGCGTCCGTTACGATCGATCCAGGCTTTCGGTCGAGTGAGGCTAGGTGAGGCATTAGGAAGGCGTTGTCGTCCTTCGAGGCGGGCTTCTTCCTTCTCTTGACGAAGCCGCGCCTTTGTTTCAGCGGCAGACTCAGGCGGCAAACTTCCAGTATGTGAATACGGAATTCTTTCCGTGGTCATTGGGGTTGCGGACGGATGCACGGGCCGATCTCCATAGTGAATGACGCCATTTTCATCCTCCCATTTGTAAATCTCTTGTGAAAACGTTGGGCTCGACGCTAAAATCAGAAGCAGGGTGACATGGAGCGTTTGCATGAGCTTCCTCCTAAGCCTCCGCCGTTCTTTCCTCCACCGCCAACTTCTTATAGGCCTTCATGGGAGTGGTTTGCAAGAGAAATCATTGACCCCGGCAAAGGGGCTGCTTCTTCCCGTTCCGTCTGGTACACTCGGCTCCCTCTAACATTTTACGCGAGGAGTAAAGGTTGCTATGAACCCCACGATCGCGGTCTCGCTGACCGATCATCCCAAGCCAAAGCCGCGCGACGAAGAACTCGTCTTCGGGCGCATCTTTACCGATCACATGTTTCTCATGGACGGCGTGGCCGACCAGGGATGGCAAAATCCTCGCATAGTACCCTACGGACCTTTATCATTAGATCCATCGGCCGCTGTGTTGCATTACAGCCAGGAGATCTTTGAAGGGTTAAAAGCTTATCGTTCGCCTCGAGACACGATTCTCCTCTTTCGGCCTGATAAGAATGCCATGCGGATGAACCGCTCCGCCGCGCGCATGTGCATGCCGTCGGTCGATGAAAATATGTTCGTCCACGCGATCAAGACGTTAGTCGCCCTTGACAAAAGCTGGGTGCCCAGCGCTCCAGGAACGTCGCTCTATATTCGCCCGGCGATGATTGCAACTGAGGCGTTTCTCGGCGTGCGCCCGGCGAAATCGTATCTCTTCTTTATTATCCTTTCGCCGGTTGGCGCGTACTATGCTGAAGGTTTCAATCCCGTGAAAATTCTTGTGGAGGATAAATACGTCCGTGCAGTGAAGGGGGGCACTGGCGACGCCAAGACTGGCGGGAATTATGCCGCGAGCCTAGCGGCGGGCGAAGAAGCGCATCATCACGGTTGCGCGCAGGTGCTCTACTTGGACGGCGTCGAACGAAAATATATTGAAGAGGTCGGTTCGATGAATATCGCCTTTGTCATCGATGGTGCGCTCGTGACGCCATCTTTGACGGGCAGCATTCTTGATGGAGTCACGCGTGACACTGTGCTGCAATTGGCGAAGGACTGGAACATTCCGGTGTCTGAACAACCGATCTCGGTTGAGGAAATAGTTGCCGCCGCCCGCAACGGTCGGCTACGCGAGGCGTTTGGTACGGGAACGGCGGCGGTCGTTTCGCCTGTGAGCCATCTTGTCTACAAGGGAGAAGAGGTGAAGGTTGGCGACGGAAAAGTCGGTCCGCTGGCGCAGCGTCTTTTTGACGAGATTTCAGACCTTCAACGCGGCCTCAAACCGGATCCGCACGAGTGGGTCGTAGAGGTTGCACAGTAAGTAAAAAGTCAGAGCTGTATGAGAAAATCATCCCGCCTGAACTGTTAAGTACGGCGGAAGGTGCGCATGGCTAATATGGACGAGCGCCAAGTGCGGGAGCATCCCCATTCCCCAAGCGGTTTCTCCCCTCCGCAGTGTTGGCGCTGCAAATGTATAGTTCCGTACGAGCAACTCCGACGACGAGTTGTCAACACCAGTGCTTCGCGCGGAGTCCATGTAGTCTCGGGAGATTTTGTCTCGGTATTGAACCGTTACGAAATCGTGAATCTGTGCAGTGTCCGCGCCGCCGCGTTGACGGCGGAAAAGCGAGCACGGTTGGATGCGCGAGGTCTTCGTGAAGCCTGGTGGGGACGCCTCGGGTTTGGGGCGTGTTTTGTGGGGATGTTGCTCTTTGTCCGCCAACCACCATTGCTTATTCTCGCACTCACGTGGCTGTTGGATCGACTACGAGTGCTCGGCATTGCTGTCCTGCTTATGGGAGGCGTCTTTCTAGCGGAATATTTGATGGGTTTAGAACCTTTTCGTTTCCGCAGACGGATCAGAATCCCCTGGTTCGCCGTTATCAACGGAGTCATACTTTGGGGGATATGGCGGACAAATCTATTGCAGAAATCGTTTGCGTGGTTTGTACGCAAGCGCTCTTCCGCGAAAACGGCGCCTACGCCGGAGACAGGGCTTTCCCTTTCTTCTGAAGACAGGGACTCGTCACGGTGAGATTATCTTCCCCCTCGGCTTAACATACCTATCGAATAGGTGTCCGGTTCGTTGTCCGATATCTCTTCGTTGAAGTACCACTCATTCCGCCAAGTGGCGGCTTGCTGATTGCTCGGAGGAGATTCTCCGATAGTGGCTTGTTGGTTTTGGAGATCAACGAGTGTCCAGTTGGGTACGAATCCTTGCTCCTCCACGTAATTGTACTTTCCTCCGCTCAACGGGTTCCTTGGGTAGCCTTCGTACGGTTTCTTTGTGTAGTGGATACAGGGAAGCATGCCCTTCCAGAGTTCGCCTTTCTGATCATACATTTCATGTACGATGGGACCGAAAAATTCTCTATCCATGTAAAGAATCCGTTTGGAGTAGGCGTACTCACGGGGATATGCTGTCGGCGTTCCTTCGACGACGAACACTTTTCGTTTTTCCCACGAAACGCAAGGAAGAGCGGACAAGATGCCGTGTTTTCCGTTTCGGGGGGCGCACCATTGTGACGGATCGCCGTATTTGCCGCTGTGTACAACGCCAAGAATCTCTTTTTCCGCCAATAGGCGAAATGTCCAATGGGCGATACTGCCATTAAATCCATACATCGAATCAACGTCAAAATCCGAGCCGCCCAGCGCATCGCTCCGGTTGGCGAAGCTAATACGCCTCACCCGACGCATCTCTGGAGAGTAGATGTAGGTATCGTCCGGAGTATCTCGGGAGGTGTAATGAAAGAAAAGCAACGCGAGCCCTTTCAAGTCATGCGGCAAAAAAATCGGCCCGAACAAGTTGGAATGGCGCGTAGGCGGATTATGAGCGATCACCGGTTTCGGGTCGGCGTACAAACGCCCGCTCCACATTAAACGTCTCCAAGGGATTTCGTAGGAACGAACATTTTCTCCATTATTATCAACTACTTCCGAGACGAACGTTGTTCCGGCATTGTCGATGACTGCCGGACTCTGCTCGTGGTTCCACATGATCTTGTAGCCGGCCAGTGCATCATTGATATCGATGGCGGGAAAGGGACAGCCGGCGATGTAATTTGAAATGTCGCCCCCATCTTCCGCAATGCGTACTTGTGCAGCGTATTTTTCCGTGGCTTCTTTGTACGCCTTTGGCCACTCCACCCGTCGTGCTTCTATGACGTGGATCGGCATCCCTTGCTCAACCATCCAACGAGTGGACGGCGTTAAGAAGGCTTCAGCTTGAGCGAGGGTTTCTTTCGTAATGGTGTCACCGGGGCTAACGTCAGCTTTAGCGTTAGTAACGAGCCTGTTGGCGAAGAGAGAGACAAAACAGAGCGACAACGCGACAATGTGTTTCATAGCCTTAGCGCTGCAAAATTCCAGGTATTCGCAAAGAAAAAGGGCGCACCGCGGCGCGCCCTAACAATGCATTTCCATGAAAAATCTAGAAGAAAGAACTGAAGCAAACCGAAAAAACTTATCCTCCGTATTTTGCGCCGATTTCTTTCAGCGTGAGCGCTTCGATATCTGCTTTGGGATTGGCTTCCACTTGTTTTTGTACGTCGTCTCTCAGGCCGCCTTCAATGACTTCACCGATCACGACGCTATGGTCGCCATGTTCATGAAAGCCCACGACTTTGCACTCGACCCAGGCTGGGGCGTCGCTGACGATAGGGCAGCCGGTGTTCGAGCCAGTCGTATAGGCGAACCCACCCATTTTGCCGCCTTCGGGTTCGACGTGTTTGAAGAAGGCAAAGGCCTGCCCTTTTTGCCCAGTTCCTAAAAAACTCAAGGTGAACTGTTTCGTGTTTTTTACCATCGCGTGGGCGCTGGAATCTCCCTTGACTCCCACTACTACTAGAGGCGGTTTGAAGGACGCCTGGGTCGTCCAGTTCACCGTCGCTAGAGTTATTTTGTCGCCGTCTTTCGCGCCAAGCACTTGGAGTCCGTAAGGAATCATCAGCAAAGCCGACTTTTTCGCTTGCTCGTTCATATTTAGACCTCCTCATCTTAATTAAGTTCACGATGGGCAGACGATATCCGCCAGTTGCTCCGCTTGTCAACTCATGCAGCCAACCTTGCGGCTGGAGGGGGAATTTGTTTAGATTCGCGCTACTTATTTTGGAACCAGGAGGACAGCATGGCCAATTTCGTCAAAGTGGCCCAACTTAGCGACATTCCCGCGGGTCAGGGCAAGTGTGTCGAAGTCGGGGATAAACGGATCGCCCTCTTCAATCTGGATGGAACGGTTTATGCCCTTGATGATGTGTGTCCACATCAGGGTGGGCCAATTAGTGAAGGTGAGTGTGAAGGCAAAGTCGTCACCTGTCCGTGGCACGGATGGGAATTTGACGTTGAGACCGGGGTCAATCGCGATGATTCTGACGTTGCCTTGGAAAAGTTTGAAGTAAAAGTTGATGGGAACGATGTACTCGTAGCGGTGTGAGCCTTCATTTATTTGGGCCTGTGTTTTTGCTAGCCTCTTTTCTATATGAAAACCCCATTAGCCACATGGCATACGGCGCACGGCGCGAAGTTGATTGATGACCGTGGCGTCGAATTGCCTGAACGATTCACCGATCCAGTGGAAGAATATCGCGCGGTCAGGGGAAAAGCCGGCCTTATTGACCTCTCGTTTCGCTCGCAGATACGAATGACGGGGGAAGATCGTGCTGGTTTTCTTCAAGGCATGGTTTCGAATGATATCAAGGCATTGACGCCTGGCGACGGCTGTATGGCAACCCTGTTGACCGAGCAAGGCCGTATCGTCGCCGATCTGCGCGTCTATGCATTAGAGAGTTGCTTTCTGCTCGATGTTGATGCACGAATTAAAGACAGGATGATGGAAACTTTGTCGCGTTTCATTATTGCTGATGACGTGGAGATGGAAGATTTGTGTGAGACGCAAGTGACAATTGCGTTGCAAGGACCGCTAGCGTCGCAAGTACTTGCCGCGGTAGGGGCGACCATCTCTCTTGCGCAAGAGTTTCAGCATTGTGAAACAGTCATTGACGGTGTTTCTGTGTCTATTATCCATGCCAGTGACACCGGAGAGGAAGGATACGAGATCATTGCCCCCTACGCTCAAGTGGAGACAGTATGGCGAGCGTTGCTTGCCTCTGGAGAGGGTGTAGGGTTACAGCCGGTTGGCTTGACTGCGCTGAACATCCTGCGGATCGAGGCTGGTATTCCCTGGTATGGTATCGACATGGACGAAGGACGCATTGTCTTGGAAATTGGCTTCGAACAAGCAATTAGTTTTAAAAAAGGATGCTATCTTGGGCAGGAAGTGGTCGAACGCGCAACTGCCCGTGGCCATGTGAACCGCAAACTCAGCGGACTCATTGTTCAGGACAGAGACAGCCCTATGCAGGGAGACAAAGTATTCCATAACGAGCAAGAGGTAGGTTGGGTGACTAGTGTGGCGCAGTCGCCGCGATTAGGGAAACCCATAGCGCTCGGATATATTCGACGAGAGCATCTCGCGCAGGGAACCCAACTCCGGATTGACAGGCAAGGGACGCCCATGATAGCGGAGGTAACTAGTCTACCGTTTCCCTGGTAGAACGTGTCTCATTCGGATATAGGAGGGATTTATGGCTCAACTTGGAAAACGTTATTTCTGCGAAAGCTGTGGGACCGAGGTGTTGTGCAATAAAGCCGGTAGCGGTGACCTCGATTGCTGCGACAAGAACATGCAGCTCAAGGAAGCCAAGCCGCTGCCGTCCTCAGATTAAGAGCCGTCAGCTTTCAGTTATCAGCTCTTAGCCTTTAGCATGGGGGTACAGCGTCTCGTACCCCTATTTTTTTGCCTTTCCGGTATGTTTTCTCTTTCCGCGGATTTGCTGCTCCATGGCGGTCGTATACTCACTCTCGACCCACAACGTCCTGAAGCGGAGGCTGTTGCCGTCACTAACGGAAGAATTCTGGCTATCGGCACGGAAGATGAACTCCGACCTTTTTTCTCCTCTCATATGCAGTCTATTGCATGTGCGGGGAAAACCGTTCTTCCCGGTTTTATCGATCCTCATCTGCATTTTTTTTCCTGGGCGAGTAGATTTTGCGGCGTTGATCTCAGCACGGCTCGCTCCATCGCGGAAATACGACAACGCCTGAAAGCCCATCTCTCTCGGATTCCTGTAGGGGAATGGGTCCGTGGCTATGGTTACGATGAGTTCTTTCTTGCGGAGAAACGGCACCCGATAAGGCAAGATCTCGACATCGTCTCTGCTGACCAGCCCATTCTTTTGCGTCATCGAACCGGGCATGCGGCAGTGCTGAATAGCGCCGCGCTGCGGTTCGTTGGTATAGACCAAACATTCCATCCACCTTTGGGTGGGTCGGTCGAACGAAAGGTTACTGGTGAGCCTACTGGCGTCACCTACGAGTTAGAGCCGTTCTTACGCTCAATTATTCCTTCTCTTGCACAAGCTGATTTTACTGTCGGTTTGAAACAAGCGGGAGCAGAACTGCTGCGTCAGGGCGTGACATCCTTTCATGATGCAAGCGTCGGCAACACACTGGAAGATCTCTCTTTCTTTCGTCGCCTACATGAAGAGGGTGTTCTCACTTCCAGGGCAACGGTCATGATTGGTATTGAAGCGTTGCCGAAAGCCATTGCGACTGGATTTTCACCGTTTGCCGGCGATGAGTACGTTCGTCTGGGCAGCGTGAAAATTATGCTGCATGAGAGTCGAGGCGTGCTTACCCCCTCTTCGGAAGAAGTCACCGAAAGGGTGTTGCTGGCTCATCGAAATGGGTTCCAGGTTGCGATTCATGCGGTTGAAGAAGGGCCTATCTGTATCGCGCTGGAAGCAATTGCTTGGGCTCAAGCGGCTCTCCCCCGCACAGACCATCGCCATCGCATTGAACACTGTTTCTTATGCCCTCCACCGTTGGTTGATGCGCTTGTCGAGACAGGAAGCGTGGTTGTTACTCAACCAGGATTTCTGCATTTCTATGGCGAAAAATACCTGACGGAAATTGCCCCTGAACTGCACGGTTGGTTGCATCGTACGAAAAGCTTGCTGGAGAGAGGCGTGCCGGTTGTTGGCGGCTCGGATTGTCCGGTGGCTCCCTTGAACCCCATGGTGGCGCTTCAAGCTGCCCTTACGAGACAGGCGCAAAATAACGGTTTCATTAATGGAGAAGAGCGATTGACGTTTGTAGAAGCTTTAGAGCTTTTTACGACCGCGGGCGCATGGGTAGGATTTGAAGAGCGGAAAAAAGGAAGAATTGCGCCAGGGATGATGGCTGATCTCGTGATTCTCGATAAGGATATTGTCAAAGTTGCTCCTGAGGAAATCGGCGAAATAAAAGTACGGACAACGATCATCGATGGGCGGATTGTATGGACTGCCGCAAGTTGAGACGGCAAATTGCTGGTTTTCTTTTCCCGTCCTTCCCTTCTCTTTACGTTTTACGCATTACGTTTTACGTTAATAGTCAGATGTCATTTTCCACCGTACTCTACGAAAAAGAAGGCTCGCTCGCGATTGTATCGCTTAATCGTCCGCGTATGTTGAACGCTTACAACGTGGAGATGCGCGACGACCTTTACCAAATCTTTTTGGCCGTTCGCGATGATCCAGAAGTCCGCGTCATGATTTTACGTGGTGAGGGGCCTGCCTTCTCCACGGGGGGAGATGTTTCTGAGTTTGGTTCCGCTCCCTCGCCTGTAGGGGCGCGAGAAATTCGCTGGCGACGTGATGTATGGGGTATGTTGCTACGACTGCCTCAACCAACGATTGCTGCTGTTCATGGGTACACTGTAGGGGGCGGCATGGAAATGGCTCTTCTATGCGATTTATGTATTGCCGCCGATGATACGATTTTTTTCCTCCCTGAGAGTGGATTGGGGATGATCCCCGGCGTAGTGGGCACGCAAACGGCCCCTCGCGCCATTGGTCTAGGCCGAGCGCTTGATATGGTGCTGACTGGAAAACGCGTCAATGCGCAGGAAGCTGTACAAATTGGTTTGGCGAACCGCATTGTCTCACGGGAGACCCTCTTGACGGAGACTAAAGCTCTGGCATACACACTTGCCCAACATGACCCACGGATTGTCGCCCTGGCTAAAAGGGCTGTCCGTCTGGGGAGCGACCTTAGTCTGACTGAGGGACTACAGCTAGAAAGACGGCTTTTTGCGCTGATCTAAGGAGTCACGATGAATACTGCAAATTTTTTAAGCATTCCCAGCATGATGTTCCCAGATCAAGAGATCTTGGTTTTTGAAGGTACGCGCTTGACCTACGGTGATGCGCTTGACCGCGTACGACGACTGGCCAGCAGTTTTCGTGAACTCGGCATACAACCCGGTGACCGTGTGGCCGCGCTCCATACGAACTGCAATCAATTCATCGAAACGTATTATGCGGCTGCGACGTTGGGAGCTACGTTTGTGCCGTTGAATTACCGCGCCAAACTGCCTGAACTGGAATATATGGTGACCGCCGCTAACGTAAAACTACTGTCAGTCGGTGATCGCTACATCGATTCCGTCAAACAACTTCAACCTCAATTCACCAGCGTGCAACACTATGTATCGATGGATGAAAAACAACCTCACATGCTCTACCATGGAGAGCTGATTGAAGAGGGTTCGCCTGATGTCGAAGACGCGGAAGTGGATGAGAGCGATGTCTCGATCTTGATGTATACCAGCGGGACGACATCGATGCCGAAGGGCGTGATGCTGACGTATGGTGATTTCACAAACTACGTTGTTGGCACGGTGGAAATGGCGGACGGTTCGGATCGCGGCATCTCCTTGCTGTGCGCGCCGCTGTATCACATCGCTGGTACAGCTAACATTATGACCGCGATTTGGGCAGGCCGGAAAATTGTTATTCTGCGCCAATTCGATCCAAAGGAATGGCTAGAGGCGGTTCATCAGGAGAAGGTGACGCACGCGTTTGTCGTGCCGACCATGATGAAGCAACTCATTGATCATCCGGAATTTGCAAAATTTGACCTGTCGAGCCTACAGAATGTGTCATATGGCGGCGCTCCGATGCCCTTTCCGGTAATCCGTAAAGCCATTGAACTGTTTCCCAACTCGACGGGATTTGTGAACGCCTTCGGCCAAACCGAGACAACGTCGACTTTAACCGTGCTTGGACCGGCGGACCACCGACTTGATGGAACTCAGGAGGAAATCGAACGTAACCTCAAGCGTTTGACTTCAGTGGGTTTACCGCTCCCGGACGTGGAAGTCCGCGTGCTTGATGATGATAACAAAGAGTTGCCCGCTAATGAAATTGGCGAGGTCGTCATTCGCACCCCGCGCGTGATGAAAGGGTACGCCGGGCAAGAAAATGCGACGGCGGCTTTGCTTGACGCAGACGGCTGGTTGCATACCCGCGACATGGGTTATATCGACGAAGATGGTTATATCTATCTCGTCGGTCGTAAGGACGACATTATCATCCGTGGCGGTGAAAACATTGCGCCGGCGGAAATCGAAGCGGTCTTGCACGCCCATCCTGCGATCGATGAAGCTGCAGTAATTGGGGTCCCTGATGTAGACTGGGGACAAAAGATCGCGGCGTTCGTGGCCTTACGCCCCGGGAAAACCGCGACGGCTGACGAACTCGGCGAGTTCTGCCGTCAACGGCTTGCCAGTTTTAAGAAACCAGAATTGATTCGTTTCGTGGATGCGCTGCCGAAGAATCCTTTAGGGAAAATTCTCAAGAAGGAGCTGCGCGCTCAATTTGCGGAATAAACACTGACAGCCGTAGGGGCGACGCATGAATCGCTCCTACGGACATAGACGACTTTCCTTGCTTACTGAAATCACTCTCGAAAAAAGCGGCAGACTTGCCACCCTCCGTCTCTGTCGACCTGAGGCGGGGAATCGTCTTACTCCGACCATGGCTGAGCAGCTTGCTGTGCTGTGTGAGACGGTTGCGGATGACGATGGGGCTGAGATTCTCGTTCTTACCGGTGTGGAAGAGATATTCTGCACCGGGGTGGAATATCCTCCAAACCTGCAAGGGGCTGAAGCTGTGCGTGCAATTCGCGCGCAATTCGGCGATTTTCGCTGTATAGAAGCGCTAGCCGAGCTGACGAAGCCGACGATTGCGGTCGTAAATGGCGACGCGATTGGAGTTGGATTGGAACTTGCCCTGGCGTGCGATTTACGCCTGTCGGTAAACGCCGCACGCTTCGGACTGCCGCAGGTGGGAGCCGGACTAATTCCGTTCTGCGGAGGAACCCAGCGATTGCCTCGGATCGTGGGGCAAGCAAAAGCTCTAGAACTGATACTAATGGGGAAGCTGATCGATGCGCGTGAGGCGTATCGTAGCGGACTGATTAATGAAGTTATTTTCAAAGATGAGCTAGCAACCCGTGTTGACGAAGTGCTTACAGGTCTGCTAGGGAAAGGCCCCATCGCTTTGCGTCTTGGCAAAGAGGCGGTTCATAAGGCGATGGATTTGACGCTTGATCAAGGCATGCGACTGGAAGAAGATCTATACGCACTTCTGCAGACGACGTCAGATCGAGCGGAAGGCATACGGGCGTTTTCGGAAAAGCGAACGCCAAAGTTTAGCGGAAAATAGACACTAGACAGGAGGGAGATCATCATGGCTAACCAACTTGGAAAAATGTACCTCTGCGGTTCGTGCGGTGCGCAGATCATTGTGACCAAAGGCGGTACCGGTACTATTAAATGTTGCGGCGCTGAAATGCAAAAGAAATAAGTCTGTTCTGCTTCATCGTCGGCTCTTGGCTGGCAAACGCTAAGGGGCAGGCATTGCCTGCCCCTTAGCGTTTGCTTTATTTGCCTCTGCTATTATTTCTCCTCTCAATACAGAAATAAAACCGGTTGCGATGATTCTATCGCCCAGCTATTATAACGTGGACTGCTAAGGTCCAAGAAAAAGAAGCGAGGTAGGATACTCATGCCGGCTGGTGTTGAGCCGATCACTGCGGAAGAAATCCATTCCCTTATTTTCACGGCAATCCCCGATGCCCACATCCAGGTTCGTGATACGACTGGTGGAGGCGACCATTACGAAGCGATAGTGGTTTCTCCTTCATTTTCCGGAAAAACGAAAGTCAATCGACACCGTATGGTGTATGGGGCGTTGCAAGACGCTATGGTGCAGCGGATTCATGCCTTGGCGTTGACGACGCTTACTCCGGAAGAGTCGCGTCAGGAACAGGGAAAAGCATCCGGTTTAGTGAATATCAATATTCAGCGAACTCGTTAACCGAAGAGAAGGAGGAGTCGTCCATGGCGAACGATGTGTTGGCGCAAATTGAAGAACAAGTGAAGCAATACAAAATTATTCTCTACATGAAGGGTACGCCAGACTTTCCCATGTGGGGGTTTTCGG